>JAEWSN010000182.1 GCA_023459915.1 Bacillota bacterium | reverse complement strand
CGCTCGACGGGCAGGCCATGTCCGACTTCCTGGACCGCAGCAGCCAGCTGCTGTCCCGCATGCTGTAAAAAAACAATGATTTGTGGTAAACTGCAAGAGGTTTGCCGCGAAATCATCAACAAAAATGGTTCCAATGGGAATCCCCCGGGTAACAGTAACATGAGGGGAAACGGAGGAGCGGCTTCCGGCCGATCCTCCGTTTCCTTGTTTTTGCGGAAGTTGTGCTTTACAGGAGCTGCAGATGACCAATGCGAATGATGTCTGGCATGTGCTGGTGGTCGATGACGAACCGGACATGCTGGCGGTGACACGAATGGCCCTGGAAGACTACGAGTTTGCCGGCCGCCGTGTTGTGGTGTACGACGCGCACAACGCGGAGGAATGCAAGCGGCAGCTCAACGCGGTACCCGATATCGCCGTGGTGCTGCTCGATGTTGTCATGGAACAGGACGACACGGGGTTCCAGCTGGTCCGCTACATTCGGGAAGAACTGGACAACCAGCTGGTCCGCATCATCATCCGGACCGGGCAGCCCGGCAAGGCGCCGCTGCTCGAGGCCGTCAGCCGGTATGACATCAACGACTACAAGGAAAAAACGGAGCTGACCATCGACAAGCTGCGCGTGACGCTGATGACGGCGCTGCGCTCATGGAACCAGATGCGCGAAACCGCGCGCAGCCATGCCATTTTGCACCATCTGGTGGAAAGGAACCCGGCGCTGTTTCAATCCAACACGGTGAAGCAGTTCTCCGGAACGGTCATTGATCAGCTGCTGCCCTTCCTGAACCTGTGGGCCGCCGGCGAGACGCACGACATTGTGTTCGCGGTGGACAAGGGGGATGGAACCCTCGACGTGATGGAAGGCCGGGGAGTGTTTGCCACACGCAGCGACGGTGCCGGCAAGCTGACGCCCGCGCTGGCCAGGGAAATTCTGGCCACCAACTACATCCGCCGCCATGATGGCGGCATGACGCTGTCCATGGGTTCCTCGCTGGGCACCAAGGGCTATCTGCATGTGCGCGGCATTCCGACCATGGACGACTGGACCGCCAATTTGCTGCGGATGTTCGTCAACAGCATCACCTCCGCGTTCGAGAATCTGGAGCTGCGCCGTGACAGCGATGCCACCCAGCGCGAAATCATTCTCAATCTCGGCGAGCTGATGGAGGCGCGTTCGGGTGAGACGGTGTATCATGTGCACCGGGTGGCCGGCATCACCCGGCTGTTGGCGGAATGGTCCGGCGTTGCCCGTGACGAGCTGGAGCTGGTGGGCCTGGCGGCCGCGTTCCACGATGTCGGCAAGATTGTGATTCCCGAATCCATTCTCAACAAGCCTGGGTCACTCACACCGGATGAATTCAATGTCATCAAACAGCATGCCCGCATCGGTCGGGAAATCCTCTCCAAATCCGCGCGCCCGTTGTTTCGGGTGGCGGCCGTCATGGCCGGGCAGCATCATGAACGGTTTGATGGCACGGGCTATCCCGACGGCGTCCACGGAAAAGACATCCACCCGTACGGGCGGATGCTGGCAATCGCGGATGTCTATGACGCCCTTTCCCACGATCGGGTGTACAAGAAGGCATGGCCGGAGGATCAGGTGCTTGAGTACCTCATGGCGCAGAAGGGCAAGCATTTCGACCCCGATCTGCTGGACCTGTTCTTTGAACGGTACGACAAAATCCAGGCGCTGGTGAACACGCAATGGCATTGACGCGGTTCGGACATCACGGCTTGCGCCAATACGCGCTGCAATCGCGCTCCCGCTGCATGAACCCGTATTCGATGAGGTATCGGCGCAGCGTGGCGTGATCCGCGTGGGCGGTCTTCAGAATCTCCGTGACCTGTTTTTCCGTATACCGGATTCCAGGCGTGAAGCGCTTCACCAGATGCGTCAGGATGGCCATTTTCCTTTTTTCCCTGGCGGGGAATTCCTTCAGCGGACCGTCCAGCCCTTCGGGGAAATAGCGGCCCAGGATTTCGTCATATTCCTTTTGAGTCATGGCATAGCGTTCGTCCACCATGGTGGCTCCCCTTCCGACCGCCATCAGTTCCTCATGCGGTCTTTGCGGCACAGGCGCCTGTTCTGTCAGCAGCATCAGGGCCAGGAACACGCGTGCCTGCCGCGCGCGTTCCCGCATCTGGAAACGGTGGTTTCGGACCGTGGAGGCGGAGATGCCCATCCGTGCCGCGATCTGTTTGTCGTCCAACCCCTCGCGCATGCAGTGGAGCAACAGGCGCTGGGTGTCCGTGAGTCCGGTGAGCCGCTTGTTGAGATCCGCCAGCCAGATGCCGGTGTCGCCGTGTTCGTGTTGCACATGTTCCCGCGCGGCCCGTTCGCCTTCATACAAGGTGCCGGCCACGTCGTAGACACAGCCGGATTGGAAGGTCGCAAAGCAGATGAGGCAGTGATGGATGCCGGCGGCATCTGTTTTCACGCCTTTTGCCAGTTCTTCCGGAGACGCGGAGAAAAAGAGATCGTCGCTGTTGGTGTGAGGCATGGGGTCCTCCTTGTACTGAACCTTTTGGGAACCCAGGAATGTCCGGGCCTTCAGGTCAGTTCCATTGTACGCAAATAAAGCATACAGATCAAGTTCATGTTTGCATATAATCAAACAAAGAATCATTTTGTTGGTCTACATCTATGAAAATCCTGACTTCCGCAAGTTGTGGCGTTCTCCGCCCTGTGGTCATTGGCAAGACTGTCAATTTACAGTGAGGTATGGGAACAGGTACAATACAGGGCAGACATCCCATGACATTCACCTTGGAGGAACCATGCAGACAAAGGATTTTTGGTACGACCTGCCCGAGCGGCTCATTGCGCAACACCCGGTTGAACCGCGGGACACCTCGCGCCTGCTGGTGCTCCAGCGCGAGCCGGCAGCCCTGGCGCATCGCGTGTTTCGCGATTTGCCGGACTATTTGGTGCCGGGAGATTGCCTGGTCGTCAACAACACCCGGGTCATTCCCGCCCGCCTCATCGGCGAAAAGGAAGGCAGCGGCGGAAAGATGGAGTTCGTGCTGCTCAAGCGGCTGGCGCGCGATGAATGGGAGGTGCTCGTCAAACCCGGCAGGAAGGCCGGAATCGGCGCGCGCTTCCTGTTTGGCGGCGGGTTGCTGCGGGCGGAGGTCATGGGCCTGCTGGAGGAGGGGAACCGTCGGGTGCGCTTCTCGTATGATGGGGTGTGGGAGGAAGTTCTGGACCGCGTGGGCATGATGCCGCTGCCGCCGTACATCACCGCGTCGCTGGAGGATCGCGAGCGGTATCAGACGGTGTACGCCAAATGGGAAGGATCCGCCGCCGCGCCGACGGCCGGACTGCACTTTACGCCGGAACTGATGGAAGCCCTTCGGGACAAGGGGGTTCACATTGCGGAGGTCACCTTGCATGTGGGCCTTGGTACCTTCCGCCCCGTGAAGGTGACCGATGTGCGGGAACACGTGATGCACGCCGAGACCTATGAGTTGGGAGAACAGGCGTGCCAGACCATCCTGAACGCGAAACGGGAGGGGCACCGGGTCATCGCGGTGGGAACCACCTCCGTGCGCGTGCTGGAATCCGTCGCCAGCACCTGCGCGTCCCGGACCGAATGGGGTCAGACCCCCGATTCAACAGGGGGTCAGACCCCCGATGCTGCAGGGGGTCTGACCCCACCCTTACTGGCGCCCATGGCCGGCGAAACCCGGATTTTCATCTATCCCGGATACCGGTTCCAGGTGGTGGATGGGCTGATCACGAATTTCCATCTGCCGGAATCCACGCTGTTGATGCTGGTTTCAGCAATGGCGGGCCGGGATGTGATGCTGCACGCGTACAAGACGGCGGTGGATATGGAGTACCGGTTTTTCAGCTTTGGCGACGCCATGTTCATTCTGCCCGAAGGCATGAAGACCGAGGGGGCCGGCTGATCCCAAGTCACTAAAAACGCAAAGCACTGTATGGTCAAATCCAACGCATTTTCTCATGAAACTCTAATTGCCCCAACAGGTGTTCCTCATGGTTGCGGATTATACTGGGGTCATCAGATGGAACGGAGGTCATGTTATGAAACGCGAAGGAAAACCTTTCTGGGGTATTGTGCTTGTTGTTCTGGGCGTACTGATGATTCTCAATCAGTTGAACCTGTTCCGGTTCAGCTGGCTCTGGGGGTTCAGCGCACCGGTCATCCTGTTTGTGATTGCCTTTTTCTTTGTGGCGGGGTTCATGTCCAAGGGGCCGTCCTCGGCCGGTTTGCTGGTACCCGCCGGTGTCCTCGGCGGCGTGGGGCTCACGCTGCTGTTGGGAACCACATTCGGGCTGATGTACTATGTATGGCCCGGCTTCATCCTGGCGCCGGCCATCGGTCTTTTGCTGATGTACCTGTTCAGCCATGAACACAACCCGGGGCTTTTGGTTCCCGTCGGCATCCTGGTGACGGTGGCCGGCACCTGTTTCCTGTCCACCTTGCTGCGGATGTGGCACATCCTGTGGCCCGGATTCATCCTGTCGCCGGCCGTGGGTCTGCTGCTGCTGTACTGGTTTGGAGAAAGGCAGAACAAGGGCCTGCTCATTCCCGTCGGCATCCTGGGTGGCATTTCCTTCTTCGGATTCTTTGGCACCTTCCTGATGGGCAACTACGGCTACGGCAAGTACGGGCTGGCACTTGCGCTGATTGTCATTGGATTGCTGACCCTGCTCAAGAAACCGGGGGAGGCGCGCCGTCCGTTCCAATGGAAAAGTCGCAAGCCCGCGGGAACCGGCAACAATCCGCAGGACACCCGGCAGCGCTGGGAAGAGGCCAAAAGCCGCCAGCAATGGCGCGAATACGGGCAGCAGGCGTATCGTGAATACGACGAACGGTTCAACAATCCGGACTGGGCCCGCACGGACACAACGGCGGAGCCGGAAGTGGATCTGGATGACGAGACAAACCCGTATGTCAATTCCGACTACAGCCGCAAACCGGACAAGCACGCGTGAATCCGCAGTGGCAACAAGCTGACATGACCATGATTGCGCCGGCTTCCGTTCAAGCGAACGGGAGCCGGTGTTTTGATCCGCCGCGATCGGATGCGCGCATCCCGGGCGACCCGTGCCGCGGGCTTTCTCCTTTTTACAGCGGATGAAAACCGTGATATCATATCCGTTGTGCCTCACGCACGGAGTAACAGGCCCCAGACAGGAGAAACCACATGCCCGCCTTACGGTACGAACTCATCAAAACCTGCGCCAAAAGCGGTGCGCGGCTTGGCCGCGTCCATACCCCGCACGGCACCATCGAGACACCCGCGTTCATGCCGGTCGGCACACAGGCCACTGTCAAGGGCATGACGCCGGAGGAGCTCAAGGAAGTCGGTGCGGAAATCATCCTGAGCAACACCTATCACCTGTTTCTGCGCCCCGGCCACGAGCTGGTGCGCGAAGCCGGCGGGCTGCATGGCTTTATGCACTGGGACAGGCCCATCCTCACGGATTCGGGCGGATTCCAGGTGTTCAGTCTCAGCAAAATCCGGAAAATCAAGGAGGAAGGGGTCACCTTCCAATCCCACATCGACGGCTCGAAAAAATTCCTGTCGCCGGAAGCGTCCATCGGTGTGCAGAACGCGCTGGGGGCGGACATCATCATGTCCTTCGACGAATGCGCGCCCTATCCGTGCGATTATGCCTATGCCAAGCGCTCCATGGAAATGACCACGCGCTGGGCCAAACGCGGACAGATTGCGCATGCGCGGCCGGATGACCAGGCGCTGTTCGGCATTGTGCAGGGGAGCACCTACAAGGAGTTGCGTGTGGAAAGCGCCAAGCAGCTGGTGGATCTCGATCTTCCCGGCTATTCCATCGGCGGGTTGTCGGTGGGCGAGCCCGGCGAGATCATGAACGATATCCTGGAGCACACCATTCCGCACCTGCCCAAAGACAAGCCCCGCTATCTCATGGGCGTGGGCAGTCCCGATTATCTCATCGACGGCGCGCTGCGCGGGGTGGACATGTTCGATTGTGTGCTGCCCACGCGGATTGGCCGCAACGGCACCATCTTTACGGCCAACGGCCGCATCATCGTCCGGGACGCGAAATACGCCAGGGATTTCACGCCGCTCGATCCCGCCTGCGACTGCTATGTCTGCCGCAACTACACCCGCGGGTACATCCGGCATCTGTTCAAGACCGGCGAGCTGCTGGGTCTGCGTCTGGCCACCTGGCACAACCTGCATTTCCTGCTCTCCCTGATGAAGCAGGTGCGGCAGGCCATCCGCGAAGATGATTTGCCGGGATTCCGGGAGAGATTTTTCAGGCAATACGGCTACATTGAATGAATTGTGAAACCAACTCGATTCATGTATAATGAGCGGGTACACGCGACGCCGGACAAGCATCCGGTCGGCTCAACATCCCATTTGGAGGACAAAAAAATGAATTTCTTGACATTTCTGGCCACGGCGGCCAACCCTTCCACTTCAGGCGCAACCGCGGCGGACGCGGCGGCCGGTACGGCTCCCGCAGGCGGCAATCTGCTGATGCAGATGCTCATTTTCATCGTGCCCCTGGGCCTGATGTATCTGCTGCTCATCCTGCCCCAGCGCAAGAAGGAAAAGAAGGCCAAGGAGCTTATCAACAGCGCCATTGTGGGCGACCAGGTGGTGACCATCGGCGGCATCGTCGGCAGAATCGTCAACATCAAGGACGATGAAATCACGGTGGAGACCAGCGTGGAGCGTTCCAAGGTCACCTTCAAGAAATGGGCCATCAAGGAAGTCGTCAAGCCCATCACCGACAAATAGGCCGACAGGGAAGATATGCCTTGAATGTATGTCCAACGGGGTTTTGCCCCAGCGGGAATCGCGCGTCCTGTCCGGCTTTCGGACATGATATGGTATAATGAATGCAACGGTGCCTGCCGTTGCATTTTTTATCAGGGAGGCTTTGGCAATGCAGGAATATTTGTCTGTTGGCACCATCATCAACACCCATGGCGTGCGCGGCGAGGTGAAGGTTTCTCCCTCCACATCGGACGCGTCACGGTTTGAATACCTGTTGCGCTTTTTCGTGGACATGTCTCCGGCCGGCGCGGGGCGGGGAGATGCCGTTGCGCCGACCAAAAACACGCCCCTGAAAGAGTTTTTTGTGGAGGGCACACGCTACCACAAGAATCATGTGCTGCTGAAACTGCGCGGTGTGGACGACATGTCGGGCGCCGAGGCGCTCAAGGGCCGTGAGATGTGGATTCCGCGGGAGGAAGCACGCGAGCTCGAGGAAGACGAGTGGTTCATCTGCGACCTGCTGGGCATGGAAGTCCGTGAGGACGGCGTGCTGCTGGGCAAGCTGGTGGATGTGCTGCAGACCGGCAGCAACGATGTGTATGTCACGCGCGATGACAAGGGGCGGGAGATTCTCATTCCCGCGCTCAAGGACGTGATTCTGACAGTGGATTTGGAAGGTGGCGTCATGACGGTGAAGCTGCCCGATGGATTGCTGGATTTGAACTGAGGCAAGCGTGCCCGATGGACTGCTGGATTGGATTGAGGCAAGCGTGCCCGATGGATTGCTGGATTGGACTGAGGCAAGCGTGCCCAAGGAGAGACGCATGAGGTTTGAAGTGTTGACGCTGTTTCCGGAGAGCATGGATCGCATGCTTGGGGAAAGCATCATCGGGCGGGCCCGGGAATCCGGACTCATCACGGTTCAAACCACGAATATCCGCGATTACTCGCAGAACAAGCATCGCAAGGTGGACGACTACCCCTACGGCGGCGGCACGGGGCTGGTCATGACGCCGCAGCCCATCGTGGACGCCTGGCAGTCGGTGGTGACACGGCTTGGGGTCAGACCCCGTACCGTGTACCTCAGCCCGCAGGGGCAGGTGCTCACCCAGCAGATGGCCCGGCGCCTGCGCGATGAGGAAACGCTGATTCTGTTGTGCGGCCATTACGAGGGCGTGGATGAGCGGGTGCTCGAGGAAATCGTGGACGAGGAAATCTCCATCGGGGATTATGTGCTCACCGGCGGGGAACTGCCGGCCATGGTGCTCATCGATTGCGTGAGCCGGCTGGTGGACGGCGTGCTGGCCAGCGAGACCTCTTACGCCGAGGAATCCCATTACAGTGGCTTGCTGGAATACCCTCAGTATACGCGGCCCGCGGCGTTTCATGGCCGAACCGTCCCGGATGAGCTGTTGTCCGGACATCATGCCAACATCACCAAATGGCGGTTCCGAAAAATGCTGGAGCGCACCCGGGACAAGCGTCCGGATCTGTTTGCGAAATACGAGCAGGCGCATCCGGAAAAGGTGCTCGAAGCGTTCGACCTCCTGCCCAAAAAACGTCGGCGACGCAAGCCGCCAAAGGAGGTGGAGGAATGAGCAACAAGCGGGAACCGCTGGCGTTTCGCATGGCGCCGCGCACCCTTGAGGAATTTGTGGGACAGGAGCACATCATCGGTCCGGGCAAGCTGCTCAACCGCATGATTGCGGCCGATCGCATCTCCTCCATCATCCTCTACGGACCGCCGGGAACCGGAAAAACCTCCATCGCGCGGCTCATCGCGCGCACCACCAAGGCCACGTTCCAGCAGTTGAACGCGGTCACGGCAGGGGTCAAGGACATCCGGCAGGTGGTGGAGGAGGCCAGGAACACCTTTTTGAACCCAACGGGCCGCTGCGTGCTGTTCGTGGACGAAATCCACCGCTTCAACAAATCCCAGCAGGACGCACTGCTGCCGTTTGTGGAGGATGGCACGGTGGTGCTCATCGGCGCCACCACGGAAAATCCCTATTTTGAGGTGAACAAGGCGCTGATCTCGCGCTCCACGGTGTTCATGCTGGTGCCGCTCGAGACGCGGCACATCGCCCGGATCATCCGGGCCGCGCTGGAAGACACGGAACGCGGGTTCGGACAGCTGGACATCGGCATGGCCGATGAGGTGGTGGACCTGCTGGCCAATGTGTCCTCCGGAGACGCGCGCATCGCGCTCAACGCGCTGGAGCTGGCGGTGCTCACCTCGAACTTTGGCGGGACCGGGCATCTGGAGATCACCCGCGAGGTCATCACGGACTGCGTGCAAAAGAAAGCCATCCGGTTCGACAAGTCCTCGGAAGGCCATTATGACAACATCAGCGCCATGATCAAATCCATGCGCGGCAGTGATCCGGACGCGGCGCTGTTCTACCTGGCCCGGGCCATCTATGCGGGGGAGGAGCCGGAATTCCTGGCCCGCCGCATCATGATTTGCGCGTCGGAGGACGTGGGCATGGCCAATCCCAACGCGCTGACGGTGGCCGTGGCGGCCGCCCAGGCCTGCATGATGATTGGCATGCCCGAAGCCCGCATCCTGCTGGCGCAGGCCGCGGTGATGGTGGCCACGAGCCCAAAGTCGAACGCCAGTTATCTGGGCATCGACGAAGCCCTGGCGGATGTGGGCGCCAAGGATACCGGGGAAGTGCCCATGCAGCTGCGCAACGCGGTGGTATCCGGCATGGCGGACCTTGGGTATGGCAAGGGGTATCATTACGCGCACGACGATCCGAGGCATCTTGTGGACGACATGGTGTACCTGCCGGACAAAATGGCGGGAACCCTTTATTACAGACCCTCGTCAAATGGGTATGAATTGAAGATAAACGACTGGCTGACCAAACGTCGGCAGAAGCTTGGCATTGTGACCGGGCCGGACGGCAGCGATAAAGGAGAAGCATAGGCAAATGGAGAGATACGGGAAATTTCGGCGCGTCGGCGCTTGGATCATGATCATCCTGTTTGTGGCATTGGTTGCCAATTTGCTGTTCTTCCATTTTCTGATGGGAGAATCCCTGATGCTGTACACCGGACTGGTTGTGGTTTTCTTTTTGGGAAACGGCCTGCGTGGGAGGGCACAACAGTATGAACGACAAGAACCATTGGAACCCGGAGAAGGATCTGGACAAGACAGACAAGACAGACAAGACGGACAAGACGGACAAGATGGACAAGGCGGACAAGATGGACAAGATGGACAAGGCGGAGAAAACGGTCGGGACGGACAAGCCTGAAAAGGCGAATGGAACAGACCAGCCGGAGCATCCGGTGGAAACGGCGAAGAGAAGCATCAGCCCGGAGACGGATGAGATTCTTCAGCGGATAGACAGTGCGCATCGCAGCGGGTTGACCAAAAGGAACCGGAATTTGGTCTCCAACCTGTTGATTGTCGCGGGCGTGGCACTGATTGTGCTGCCGTTGGTGTTGACCTTCATCAACATGCGGCGCAACGCCCAGGCCATGAACGATTTTTTGGATGAGACCGAATGGGTGGTGGAAGAGGCGCAGGCTTCCGTGGAGGATGTGGACAGCTTTTACCAGGATGATGTGGATTTTGACGCGGTGGCCCAGGCCGACGCGTCGCTGGATCCGTCACTGGAGGCGGCTCCTCCTTCCGCTGTGGACATCGCGCCACTGGAAATGGCCCAGCAGACACCGGATCCGGCCTTGGTTCCCACCCCTGACGGTGATTCCGCACCAACAAGACCGCCACTCATGTCGAAGGAAGAAATCCAGAAGCGCATGATCGGGGTGCTGTTTATTGACAAGATAGCGGTGCGAATTCCTGTCATGACCGGTGTGGACGACGAAACTTTGCGCGTTGCGGCCGGCCGCATGCCGGAATCCGGAAAGCTGGACGAAATCGGCAATGTGGTGCTGGCCGGGCACCGCAGTTACACGTTTGGCAAGTATTTCAACCGGTTGGATGAGCTGGAGGTGGGAGACACCTTTACCATCAAGACCGGAAAAAAGACGCTGGAGTATACCATTTTCAAGAAATTCATCGTGGAGCCGGACGATTTTTCCATCCTCAACTACAACAAGACAGACAAAATCTGCACGCTGTTCACCTGCCATCCCGTTGTGATTGCGAACAAAAGGCTTGTGGTGCAAGGGGTTCAGACGAACTGAACGGTTTCAAGGTTGTGCGATGATGATCATGGGCATATACAATGATAGGTGGTGAGGTTTTATGAATACCGCGAAAGACTTTTTGCACAAACTGGTTGATGATATTCCGGAGACGAAGGTCGGGGAAGTCTTGGATTTTCTCTTATTTCTAAGGGAGAAACCGGAGCACGATCTTTACCTCAGCCCAAAGGAGGAAGAAGAGATTTTGCGTATCATCAACCATGATGAGCGCATTTCATCTGACAAGGCGAAAGAGCTTCTTTTGGGAGAGTGATATGAGAAATATTTCTTATTCCAAAACAGCGATAAAGACGCTTGAAGAGTATGACAGGGACACCAGAAAGCGACTGATCGATGCGATTGACAAGATTCCTCAAGGCGATATAAAAAGACTCAAAGGAACAAAAAGTCCCTATCTATATCGTCTTAGAGTAGGGAAGTTCCGAATCGTGTATCACATCGACAATACGGAAGTGCTTATCGCGAAAATTGACACCAGAGGGGACATATACAAGTAGCGCTTCATGTTTCTCTGCCTGATGCCTGACAGTGTTCCATCCAAAAAGGTGTCAGTGGCAAATTGTAGTATGAAACAATTTCCACAGCATGCGGGGATTCTCCCTCGGGGATGGGAATTCGCTCAAATACGGGGCGGATGCTGAACCGCTGCAATTGGCGGAAACAGAATACCAGGGCATCCGGATTCGCCGGATCCCATCCAACCGCCTCAAGCCGGTTCATCACACGACCCCAGCTTGTGAGGCTTCCTCTGAAAAACAAACCATCCGTATGGATCACGGCTTCATCCTCGGTGGATCTGATTCGGCTGGCCGCCACACGCGCGGCGATTTGGCTGAACAGAACGAAGAAAGTGCCAATCCCCGCCATCATGAGCAGGAACAAGCTCATTTCCTGAACATCTGTCAGAAACACAATGATTCCGATGAGCGTGAACAGGACGGCCAATGCAATGCCGCCCAGCTTCATGGCACCCAATTCTCCAATTTCCTTCTCGCGTCGCTTTTCCCAAGCCTTTCCTCCGTAATGCCACCAGGCCATGACACCGTCCCCGCGGTGTATCCGGGACATGATGGCGGCACGTTTCGTGAAGAACGGCAGCAATAGAACGCTGCCGGCGGTGATGAACACGCCAAGCAACATGCTGGCGGCGCCGCCAGCCATCATGTCCACCTGAAACAGCAGGGGCAGGGCGATGAGCGCGATACCCAGCAGCAGACAGGCAAGGGTGATGTTGCGGCCCACATGTCCTGTGAATTTGCTTGCGTTCATTGGGTGCTCCTTGTGTTGGATGCTTTGTGCTGGATGCTTTGTGTTGGACACTTTTGGTTGGATGCTTTCAGCTGGACACTTTTGGTTGGATGCTTTCGGCTGGATACTTTTGGTTGGATGCTTTCTGCTGGACACATTGGGTTGGGCGTTTCATGCGTCCGGTCATGATGATTCTATCACGACCGGACTGCCTGTTGCCACTTCAGGATCAAGCGGGGGGAGTTTTTCGGAACAGGCGAAAAGGCGTATGCCCCATCAACCGAAAAGGCGTTTGCCGAGGCGCAGCCAGCCGTGATAGCGTGGTGGCGGTGCTTTTATGGCGAACCGCAGTCTGGAGGGAGGTGCGTGGCATGTTCAGTCGGGTGATCACTTGTGGCCTGCTGGGTTTGGAAGGATATGATGTGCTGGTGGAGACGGATCTGTCGAACGGGCTTCCCAATTTCGACATTGTCGGCCTGGCCGGTGCCGCCGTGAAAGAGGCCAGGGAACGGGTGCGCGCAGCCATCCAGAATTCCGGTTTCATCTTCCCGTCCAAAAGAATCGTTGTCAACATGTCTCCGGCAGACACACGCAAGGAAGGCTCCGGGTACGACTTGGCTGTGGCCATCGGCATCCTGTTGGCCATGGGCTGTCTTGAGCCACGACAGAATTTGGATGAGCTGCTGTCGCGTACCGCGTTTTGCGGGGAACTGTCGCTCGATGGCACTTTGCGGCCTGTCAACGGCATGCTGAGCAAGGCCCTGGCGGCCCGGGCGGCCGGCTGTGAGGCGATGATCCTGCCCGAACAAAATGCGCGTGAAGCGGTCTGGGTGAAAGGGTTGTCCGTATTGCCGGCCCGCACCTTGTCCGATGTTTGCCGGCATGTGACGGGTATTGGCGCCCTTGCGCCGTGCCGGCAGCCGGGCCGGCTGGAAGAGGTGTTGTCCGGCACGGATCATGGGGAGAATCAGCCGGATTTTTCAGATGTCCATGGCCAATGTGCGGCCAAACGGGCCATGGAAGTGGCCGCTGCGGGCGGGCATCATTTGTTTCTGGTTGGTGGCCCCGGCGCCGGCAAATCCATGCTGGCCAGCCGATTGCCGGGGATTTTGCCGCAACCGGACTTGTCGGAGGCGCTGGAAATCACACGCATCCACAGTGTGGCCGGACTCCCGGGCGACGCGTGTGGCCTGGTGACCCGGCGGCCGTTCCGCGCGCCGCACCACACCATCAGTACGGTTGGCCTCATTGGCGGGGGACGCATTCCCAAGCCGGGAGAGATCAGCCTGGCCCACGGTGGCGTGCTCTTTTTGGATGAGCTGCCGGAATTCAGCCAGTTTTCTCTCGACGCGCTCAGACAGCCCATGGAGAACGGCGAGGTGACGCTCACACGAATTCATGCCACGTTGCGCTACCCCAGCCGGTTCATGCTTGTCGCCGCGTCCAACCCATGCAAATGCGGACATTTTGGTGACCCCACCAAAACCTGTACCTGTCCGCCACATGATGCGGAGCGTTACTTCGCGCGCGTCTCCGGCCCCATGCTCGACAGGTTTGACATCCGGCACAAGGTGCCTTCGCTCACCTGGCAGGAGATGACCGGCCAGCCTTCCGGTGAATCGTCCGCGTCCATCCGTGCGCGCGTGGCTGCGGCCAGACGTGTGCAGCAGCAAAGATACGCGCGTGGCGGCATCCATTGCAATGCGCAGCTCTCCGGGAAAATGCTGCGGGCATGCTGCGCGCTGGATGCGGAATCGCAGTCGCTGCTCGAACGCGCCCACGAGCGGTTTGGCTTGAGCATGCGGGGACACGATCGGGTGCTTCGTGTCGCCAGAACCATTGCCGATTTGGAGGGGAGTCGTGACATACGTCAACCGCATGTGGCAGAGGCCATCCAGTACAGAAACACGGAACGGTGATGCGGGCTATGTGTTGGCGCCATCCAGTGCAGAAATACGGAACGGTGATACGGGCTGTTTGTCGGGACCCGTGGAAAGGAAGCCATGAGTACAGAATCAGCAGGCGTGGTGGTCGCTGAAACAACGGATGTCGGGAACGTCGCGGTGGAACGGCTGGCGTGGGTTTGGTTCTCCTGTTTGCCTGCGGTTCGGGCGCTCCCCAAGGGCGCGCTGCTGAAGCTGGCGGGTTCCCCGCGGCAGTTGATGGGGCTTGATGCGGCGGCAATGACGGCAATCGGCATTCGTCCGCCGGAAACGCAGGCCTTGCTGTTGTCGCAAAAATACCGCGAACTGGCGTGCGCATCCGTTCAAAGGGCCGACGAGGCAGCGCTGGGCATTCTGTATCCGACGCATCCCGATTATCCGAAACTGCTGCGGGAAATCGTGGACTGCCCATACGCCCTTTTCTGGAAGGGGAAGCTGCTGCCGTGGAAATCAGCGCAGGCGAAGCCGGTCGCAATTGTCGGTTCCAGAAGGTCCACCGGCTATGGTGTGACCATGGCCACGCGGTTGTCCGCGGATTTGGCGGCGCTTGGGCATCCCATCGTCAGCGGGCTGGCCCGGGGCATCGACACCGCCGCGCACACCGGCGCGCTGCAGGCCGAAGGAATGACCATTGCGGTGTTGGGAAACGGACTGGATGCGGATTTGGCGGGCATCTACCCACCGGAGAACCGAAATCTGGCCGAACGCGTCATGGCTTCCGGATGCCTTCTCTCCGAATTCATCCCCGGGCTGCCGCCCGCCGCCTATCATTTTCCCATGCGCAACCGCATCATCAGCGGGCTGTCGTCGGGCGTCATCGTGGTGGAGGCAGGTGTCAGGAGCGGTTCACTCATCACGGTCGGTACAGCGCTTGAACAGAACCGCGATGTGATGGCGGTTCCCGGCAACGCGACCAGCACCTGCAGCCAGGGCTGCAATCAACTGATCCGGGAAGGCGCGATGCTGGTTCAGCAGGTGGCGGATGTTGAGGAAATGCTCAACGGCATCCACCCGAGGCTGGAGGATGGCATGATGGAAACCGCGAAGCACACGGCAAGAACCATCTCGCGCAGAATGGCCGGCAGCGCCTTTCCGGAGGAAGTCCCCTTGCAGGGTTCCCCGCAAAGGCGTGTTCCGCCGGGGAAAACATCCAAGTCGAAGGTCCTCGCAAATCGGCAGGGAACGCGGGTGTCCGGCCTGACCCTCCCGGAGCGGATGATTCACGAGCGGCTCCGGCGTGAGACGCTGACGGCAGATGAGTTGTGCGGTCAAACGGGATTGACCGTGCCCGAATTGCAGGAGGGGTTGTTGAAGCTGGAATTGGCCGGGCTCGTGGCACAGGGAATGGATGGCCGGTTTCAACTGATGGCATGAGATCGATCTTTCCGGTTCCAACTGATGGCATGAGATCGATCTTTCCGGTTTCAACTGATGGCATGATGTCGGATTCTCCTGTTTGAATGGGGCGCAGTTGGGTGAAATAATGATCAAGCAATTGAAATGCTGACTGGAACGTATATAATAAGGACAAGGCGTTGGGGATCCAAGCACGAAACACGCCTTCCAACCGCAGAACGGACACACGGATACACGAAAGACGCCGAGAGCAACTTGGAGGTTCAGATGTCTGGAACCTTGATGGAAAACAACGTCGCGAGTATTGCCGGGAAGATTGTCTCGATTCCGGTTTTCAGCCATGAGGTGTACGGAGAAGGCTTCTACTCCGTTACCGTTGAGGTGCATCGCCTCAGCGAAACCTACGACATCATTCCCGTCATGTTTTCGGAGCGTCTCGTGTCGCCCGATCTGGTCACGGAAGGCTTGTACGCGCAGGTCGAAGGACAATTCAGATCCTACAACAACTTCAACAGCACGGATGGCCACAAGCTGATGCTGACGGTCTTTGCCCGTGAAATCACCTTGTCGGAAGAGGAGGTGGAGCCGAAAAATCCCAATCAGGTCATACTCAACGGGTATGTGTGCCGCAAGCCCATGTACCGCACCACACCATTCGGGCGCGAAATATCTGACATTTTGCTGGCCGTCAATCGGGCCTACAACAAGTCGGACTACATTCCCTGCATCGCGTGGGGACGAAACGCCCGTTTTGCCGGCACCTTTGAAGTGGGCGACAACATTCGCATCTGGGGACGCATCCAGAGCAGAACATACCAAAAACGGCTTTCGGAATCGGAAGTTGAGGAACGGGTCGCATACGAGGTCTCCATTTCCAAGATGGAAGTGGTCAAGGAGGATGCGGCTGGAGAACGGCCCGAACAGGATGGCGCGCAAGCGCACAACACATGACCCCGGTCGGGTCGCCAACCGAACATTGCCACGCAATGTTCGGCAAGTTCAAAGGACCCCGGTCGGGTCGCCAACCGAACATTGCCACGCAATGTTCGGCAATCCCAAATGACCCCAGTCGGGTCGCCAACAAACCCAATCATTGCTTTGCAATGATTGGTAAAGAAGGGAGACGATACCCATGGTAAAAGTAATTCACGGTGGCAAGGGTATTGGCAAGACCAAGTTTCTTCTGGACCATGTCAATGGCGCGGTGGCGGAAAGCAAAGGAGACATCGTATTCATTGACACGAGGGGAACCCATACCACCGATTTGAGGCACGAAATCCGGTATGTCAACATTTCCGAGTTCCCGCTCGCGGATCTCGATGACCTGTTTGGTTTCCTGTGCGGCATGATTGCCGAAGATTATGACATCACCGCCATTTACATGGACGGCCTTGAGAAATTCGAAAAAGAGGAAGCCGGGTATCATACTTTCTTTGATAAAGTGAAATCCCTCGAGAACAAGTACAACATGAATTTCATTTTCAGCGCCAACAAGGAAATGGGCGCCTTGCCCGACTATGTGATATCAGAATACAACCAGTAAAACGGTGAATGGGGGTGTGTCCGCGGTCGCGGACACACCCCTTTGAGTTATTGCGGCATTCCCAGGACGCATCAGCCTTCATTTCGAGCCATGACGCGGCAGCCCCCGATGTGTTATGATCCACGTTGAGCAGCCGTGGCCTGTCATTTCCCAGTGCCCCGGTTGTACCGGGACAAGGGAGTTCTTTTTGTGAACGGGTCCATCCAGCCGGAACAACCACAAGCCTCCAGCCGCCACCGCGCCTCGTTTGCCGCCGTCGTGCTGGCGGACAGCACCCGCGCGTACGACAGGCTTTATACCTACGCGATCCCCGAATCACTTTCGCCGCAGCCGGGGATGCGCTGTCTGGTTCCTTTTGGCGCGAAGAATGAGCTGCGTGAGGGCTGGATCATCTCCCTGTCCACTGAGGCGGACGAACCTGCGTCGCCGCAAAACGCCAAAGCAAAAAAAAGACAGATCAAGGCCATCGATCAGCTGGTGGACGAAACACCGCCGGTTCCAGCGGATCTGCTGAAGGTGGCCGGCTGGATGCGCGAACGCTTTTTCTGTACCTGGCATCAGGCGTTGTCCGCCATGCTGCCGTCAGGGGCGCGGCTCGTGCAGAAAGCGGATGGCAGCTTCGCCCGGCGCGATGCCGGAAAAACGCGGCGCGCCATGATGCCCAACCTGTCACGGGAGCAATTTGAATCGATGGCCGCCAATGGCGACATCCGCAGCCTGCATCATGTGCATGTGCTGGAGATGCTGCTGGAAGAGGAGATCTGCCCGGTGGAGGACCTGTACCTGTTGCCGGGGGTCAGTCCCCATGTGTTGCTGACCATGAAGAAAAAGGGATGGATCACGGAGACCCGGCTTGAAGCCGAGCGGGATCCCTTTGCCGCGCTGTCCGTGGAACGACGCCCCGCGCCCCTGCCCACGCCGGAGCAGGATGCTGCGTTTGCGAGGCTTGCGCCTCTGATGGCCGAACCGCCGAACCCGCCGAATCCGTCGGAACCGTCGGAACCGCAGGAACCATCGGGTTTCTCGGAGGCGCTGGTGTTCGGTGTCACGGGCAGCGGCAAGACCGAACTGTATCTGCGGCTCATCGAAACCGCGATTGCACAGGGGAAGGGCGCCATCATGCTGGTGCCGGAGATATCGCTGACCCCACAGACCGTGGAACGGTTTCTGGCCAGGTTCGGATCCCGCGTGGCTGTGCTGCACAGCCGGCTTTCCATGGGGGAGCGCTATGATCAGTGGCGGCGCATCCACAGGGGGGAGCTCGATGTGGTGGTGGGAGCGCGCTCCGCGATTTTCGCCCCACTGGCGCGGCTTGGGCTGGTGTTGATTGACGAGGAGCACGAGGGTGCCTACAAGTCGGAAAGCAGCCCGAGGTATGACGCCCGGCTGGTGGCGCGGGCACGGTGCAACATCACCGGATCGCTGCTGGTGTACGGATCGGCCACACCGTCTGTGGAAACCTTCTATCGGGCCTCACAGGGGAAGATTCTCCGTGTGGACATGAAGGACCGCGTGGCGGGCCGTGCCTTGCCGAAGGTCACGCTGGTGGACATGCGCGCGGAGCTGAAAAATGGCAACCGGAGCCATTTCTCGCGTGAGTTGGCCCGGGAGCTGACGCAGAACAGGGAAGCCGGGGAGCAGTCCATTCTGTTCCTGAATCGGCGCGGACTGGCCGCGTTCCAGTTGTGCCGCGACTGCGGCCAGGTGCTCAAGTGTCCGCAATGCAGCGTCTCCCTGGTGTTGCACCGCAAGGGCCGCCTGGTGTGCCACCACTGCGGGCACATGGAGCCTGTGGCCGCGCGTTGCCCAAGCTGCGGCGGCCAACGCATGGAATCCGTCGGGCTGGGCACGCAGAAGCTTGAGGCGGATTTGGCCTCACACACCGACGGGTATCGGGTGATCCGCATGGATTTGGACACCACCTCCGGCAAGGAGGGGCATCGGCGACTGCTCGACGCATTCCGCGCGGGCGAGGCGGATGTGCTGGTGGGGACGCAGATGGTGGCCAAGGGACACGACTTCCCCAATGTGACCCTTGTGGGCATTCTCTCGGCCGACAGCATGCTGGCCACCGGTGACTGGCGCGCGTCGGAGCGCACGTTTTCGCTGCTGGCCCAGGCCGCCGGTCGGGCGGGTCGCGCTGAAAAACCGGGGCGTGTCATTGTCCAGGCGTTCAACGTGGACGATTACAGTCTGCAGGCCGTTCTCGCGCACGACTACGAGGGCTTTTACACCCAGGAAATTGCCATGCGTCAAAAGCTGTGGCTGCCACCGTTTTGCCATGTCGGTCTGGTGATGCTCACCGGGGAGACGCAAAAAGGGGTCGAGGCTGCAAACCGGCTGTTGAACACACATTTGCGGGCCATTGCGGAGCAGGTTCCCGGGCTGATGGTGGCCGAGGGGATGCCCGCACCGCTTGCCATGCTCAATGGGCGGTACCGCTACCGCGCGCTGCTGCGGCATGTTTCGGTTCGTGTGTTGCAGGCGCAGTTGTCCGCGCTGCTGGAAGTTTGCCGAAAACCGCTTGCCACCTACAAGGCGGACATCACCGTGGACATCGATCCCGGCTCCGTGCTGTAAGGATGTTGTTCGATGGCGGCTGCATGGATTGCGTGGGCCATATGGTTGGCTGGTGGATATTATTGGTGGGACCGTGCTATAATGGATTTGGAACGAAGAGAATTCGCGGAAGCCGGCAGCTGCCGCTTTTTCGCGTGCAGACTTCAACGGCGGATTTGCCGCCGGCAACGCGTGTGATTGGGAACAGGAGGCATCATCATGGCCATTCGGAACATTTTGACGGAGGGTGACGAAACCCTCATAAAGAAAAGTCGTGAGGTGGGAGAAATCACCCCGAAGATTCTCACCCTGCTCGACGACATGAAGGAAACCATGTACTCGGCCAACGGCGTGGGCCTTGCCGCGCCCCAGGTGGGCGTGCTGCGGCGCATCGCCATCATTGATGTGGGGGACGGGCTGCTGGAGCTCATCAACCCCGTGATTCTTGAACAGGAGGGGGAACAGGAGGAGATTGAAGGCTGCCTGTCCATCCCCGGTGTCCATGGCGTCGTGGTTCGTCCGGCGCGTGTGGTGGTCGAGGCGCTCGATCGCAATGGCAAGCTTCAGCACTATGAAGGCACCGAATTGCTGGCCCGTGCGTTCTGCCATGAAATTGACCACCTGGACGGCATCCTGTTCGACACCAAGGCCATCCGTTTCCTGACCGACGAAGAACTGCAGGAGTTGCAGGAACAGCAGGAAGCGGCCGAGTAATGGGGGAAAGGGGGATCCGGCAATGAAAATTGCATTCATGGGTACACCCGAGTTTGCCGTCCCCAGCCTTGACGCGCTGGTGCGCAACGGCTACGAAGTGGTGCTGGTGGTCACACAAAAAGACAAGCCGCGCGATCGGGGCAAGGAAACAAAAATGCCCGCGGTCAAGGAATACGCGTTGTCCGCCGGGCTTCCGGTGCTGCAGCCCGAGCGGCTCAGCCGGCAGCCGGAGATGGTGGAGGCCATTCATTCGGCGCGTCCGGATTTGCTGGTCACCTGCGCCTTCGGGCAACTGTTGCCACAATCCGTGCTCGACATACCCCCGCTGGGCACCATCAATGTCCATGGCTCCCTGCTGCCCGCCCTTCGCGGTGCGGCGCCCATCCAATGGGCCATCTTGAATGGGGATGCGCAAACCGGCATCACCACCATGTTCACAGACATCGGGCTCGATACGGGGGACATGCTGCTCAAGGAAATTGTAGAAATTCCAGAGGACATGACGGCAGGAGAACTGCACGACATGATGTCCATTGTTGGCGCGGCAACGCTCATCAAAACCCTGCATGAGCTCGAGGCCGGAACCCTTCGGCGCCATCAGCAGCAGGACGAGGCGGCCACGCACGCGCCGCGCATTTCCAAGGCCATGGGTCAAATTGATTGGACCCGGTCGGCGTGGGAGATTCACAACCAGGTCCGCGGGCTCGAACCGTGGCCCGGGGCATGGACTTCTCTCGGCGGCAAGGCCATGCGTGTCATCAGCACAAAATCACCGGGAAGGCCCGGGAGCGAAGCGTCGGCAGCAAGTGTTGCCGGCACGGTGGCGCCCGGTACAACGGCGCCCGTTGCAACGGCGCCCGGAACGGTTCTGTCTGACGCAGTTCCGCCTGACGCAGTTCTGCCCGGCACGGTTCTGGCTGCGAATGCGGAAGGCTTGCTGGTGCAGACCGGCGACAGGCCGTTGCTCATCCGTGAAATCCAGATGCCTTCCTCCCGCCGGATGCGCGTTGGCGAGTGGCTCAATGGGCACGCGGTGCAACCGGGCATTGTGCTGGGCAACGCTTGATACGGAGGCTTCATGCGGATTCTCAAGCAATACCTGGCGCGAATGGGCTGGGTCGTTCTGTTGTTTTCTATCCTGTTCATCCTGTTGTTTGCAGGCTGTTCTCCCATGGGGTCAGACCCCATCCACACACCGACGCCCGTTGCGGGGTCAGACCCCACCCCAACACCTGCAACGGGATCAGACCCCACCCCAACACCTGAACCGGGGTCAGACCCCACCACAACACCCGATGCGGGGTCAGACCCCATTTCGGTGGTGCAGCGGATGCCGGAGGACGTGCAGTCCATGACGTTGCGCGAAAAAGTGGGGCAAATGATGTTCCCCGCGTTTCGGACGGATCGCGATGGCGCGCCGTTGCTGCAGGCGGACGAGGCGACGCTGGCGGAGATTGGGAAATGGCAGCCGGGCGGGGTCATCCTGTTTTCACAGAACATGGATACCGTTTCGCAGACCGCGGCGTTGATTCGCGGGTTCCAGTCTGTTTCACGTATCCCGCTGTTTCTGGGCGTGGACGAGGAGGGCGGCATTGTATCCCGGTTGTCCGCCGCCAAGGGATTGGGTGCGGTGCCAATGCCCAAGGCGCATGTGATAGGCGCCATCGGGGACGAGGCACTGGCGGCGGAAGCCGCGCTGGCCACGGCACGGCAGTTGTCCGTGCTCGGCTTCAATGTGGATTTCGCCCCGGTGGCCGATGTGAACACCAACCCGGCCAATCCCGTGATTGGGCAGCGCGCGTATGGCGATACGCCGGAACTGGTGGGCCGGATGGTCACCGCCGCCATGGACGGGTTCCAGCAGGGTGGTGTGGCCCCCGTGGTGAAGCATTTTCCCGGGCACGGAGACACGGAAACGGACAGCCATCTGGGGCTGGCCGTTGTACCGCATGGCCGGGATCGCATGGACGCGGTGGAACTGGCGCCGTTTCGTGAAGCCATCGCGGCAGGCGTGCCGATGATCATGACAGCGCATGTGAACACGCCCGGCATATCCGACAAGCCATTACCGGCCACGTTGAATCCGGACATTCTGACCGGGTTGCTGCGCGGGGAACTGGCGTTTCCCGGCGTGATTGTGACGGACGCAATGGAGATGGGTGCCATCACGGAGCACTACGGGGAAGCGGAATCCCTGGTCATGGCGGTGGAAGCCGGCGCGGACATGCTGCTGGTGCCCCTTTCTCTGGCGCGGGCCTGTGAGGCGTTGCTGCAGGCGGTGGCTGATGGACGGATTTCGGAAGCCCGCATCGATGCGTCCGTGGAGCGGATCCTTCGGATGAAGCACGCGCAAAATCTTCCGGCGGGAACCGAGGCGTTCATGAACACCAGACCGGAGGCAATCCCCGATGTGGCAGCGCATCGCGCGCTGGTGGAACGGATCCTGGCTGCCGGCGATTATTGAGACCATGGGATGAGACTGGAGTATGTTGATGAGTGAAATTGTTCGAACCGATGCCCGGATGCTGCTGCACATCTGTTGTGCGCCTTGTGCCGGGGTGCCGGCGCGTATGCTGCTGGAGGAAGGGTTTGAACTCTCCGGGTTCTGGCACGCGCCAAACATCCATCCAATAGAGGAATGGGAGCACCGCCGCGAGAGCGTGGAACGGCTCGCCCTTTTGCGTGGCATGCCCATGTTCTGGTCGGAGGATTTCCGGCAACAGGAGTGGCAGGAACGATTCGCCCGGGATGCGGCCGCACAGCATCAGGGAACCGCGAATGTTCGGTGCGGCTATTGTCACGCGCTGCGGATGGAAGCCACCGCGAAGCTGGCGGCTGAACAAGGGATTCCCTTGTTCACGACCAGTCTGACCATCAGCCCGTATCAAAACCACGAGGCGATCCGGGAAGCCGGAGAACGCGCGGCGGCACGGCATGGCGTCACCTTTGTGTATCGAGATTTCAGGCCTTGGTATCGGGAAGGCATCAACCTGGCGCGCGCGGAGGGGTGGTATATCCAGAAATACTGTGGATGTCTGTTTTCCCATGCGGCGTCGGACCATCCGAAGAAGCCCGCCTACACGTTTACATGATATTGACATCAACTGTGGCAATCATCGGAGTGTTTGCCGCGGCAACCATCTTGACATTCGCCGTGGCAACGGCATTGACTTTTGTCATGGGAATGGCATTGACTCTTGTCATGGGAATGCAACATCAGGAACGGGAAAAGGTGGTATACTGTTGGTATCAACTGTTTGTACAAAAGAGAAGCCTGTTCATGGGCGGATACGCACACGCAATGGGAGGGTGCTCATGAAGAACATTTCCAAAATGAATTCTCGTGCAATCGGCACAGCCGGTTCTATCGGCAAAACCGATTCAATCGGTATGGCCGGTTCAATCGGAATAACCGGCGCCATGGTGAAAACCGGCGCTGTGATGAAGAGAATCGCCGCAATCCTAATCCTGTGTCTGATTGTGCAGCTGCTGCTTGTTGCGCCGGCCTTTGCGGCCACATTCGAGAAGCCAATCGACGGCCGTGTGGACAAATTGGTCTACACCTCTGGCGCAGAAAATGCCGGCACGCTGACCATTTATGCGGAGGGTGCCGGCATTGCCAATCGCGAGCTGTGGTCTCCGGATGGGAACACGAAGTTCTACCGGCTCATCCTCGATCTGAAAAACACCTACATCGATACACCCGGCACGCTGCTGGTCAACACCGGCTCCGTGCTGCAGGTGCGTTACGCGCAGTTCGATTCGGTCAAGACGCGCTTTGTCATGGACTTGACCGAAGATCCATATTATGAAATCAAGGTGCATGCCGACCGCGTGGAGATTCTGCTCAACGGCGGGGCGACTGCAACTTCGGACGCCTCACCGACGCCTGTGCCCACCAAGGCGCCCGCGCCCACCGTCGAAGCCCAAACGCCGGTGACACCTGAACCGCCAACGACGCCGGAAACGCCAACGAAACCCAATGCGACAACAACCCCCGAAGCGGCAACAACCCCAACCCCCGCGTTCACACCGGTCAGCACCGTCAACCAAAGCTCCGTTCCGGCCGGCCTTGCCGTCAATGGGACCAGCGGTTCGAAAGGATCCCTTTCCTGGCAGCTTTCCGGCACCACAAGCGTGTTTTCCATGGCCAACCTGGATTTGCCAACGCTGGTTGCGCAAGGGTTGGCGACCGTGGACAACCGTCCGGCGGAAAAACTTGTTCAGATTACACTCAAGGGAATCCACACGGAAATTCCCACGGGTGTCATTCCCGGGAACACGGTGCTGTATGGCACGCTGATTTCCCATAACGTGGTCAAGGACACAACCACCATCCGGTTGTCCGGTCGAACCGCGCTGAACCACACCATGGAAAAGAATGGGGCAGCCACGGTCATCAAGCTGACGGCCAACACCTCTTTCACCAGCCGTGTGGGTTCTTACACCAAACTGATTCAAAGCAGCCTGGGCGCGGGGAAACTCAATGGCACCACGGGTTCTGCCGGAACCACTGGAACCACTGGAACCACTGGGACAACTGGCACAACTGGAACTACTGGAACCACCGGCACCACCGGCACCACGGGGACTACAGGTTCCATCGGTACTTCAGGTTCCACCGGCACAACCGGATCCACCGGTTCAACCGCAACGGTCACAATCCCCGAGAAAACCCCGATCACCGACGGCAGTGTGGACCGGGGAACGGCCCGAACCACACCCGTCACGGTCAGCGTTTCCGCGGACGCGGTGACGTTCACCGGAGATGACGTGACCGGTTCGCGCGTGTTCCGCATGGGCGATGCCATTGTGGTCGACATGCCCGGTGTGGCTGTTCCGGAGACCATTGCCGGGAACGCCGCGCTGGCCCGCGACGTGAAGGTCACCAGCGTGGAGGGGCGGCTTCGTGCCGTCATCGCCTTGAACGGCATGGCGGACTGGACGGCCGCCGAGACCGCCGGAAGCCTTGTGTTGACGCTGGGCGAGGTGAAAACAACCAATCTTTCGGGCGGCGATGACGCGGATGTGGTGCTGCGCATTGCCGGTGATGGCATCGGTGCACGGTATCTGGCTGCGGCGGATCTGGTCAAGGTGGACGACGACGTCAAAGGCGGCGTGTTCACCTTTGTGATCCCCGCAACGGTCACAACGCTCGGCAGTGGGCTTTTCAAGACGCAGGACGCGCTCTCCAGGGAGATTTCCGTGCTGTCCACCTCGCAAAGCAATTTCATCAGCATCGCCAAGCAGCTGCCCGACACACAGTTCCGTCTTGTGGCGGAGGCTGATGGCAATTCCTTGACGATTCGGCGCAGTGTCGCCGAGGCCCCGGTTTCGGTTCCGTCAGGAATTGGCCGGCTGGTGGTGCTCGATGCCGGACATGGCGGACGGGATCCGGGTGCGGTGTTCGATGGCATCTATGAATCTCACATCAATCTGGACATTGTGCTGCGCGCGGAAGCGTTGCTCAAGGCGCAGGGCATCAATGTGATGCTGACCCGGCGCACCGATGTGTTTGTAGGGCTGGAGGAACGCACGGTTATTGCGAACAACGCCAATGCCTCCGTGTTCATCAGTGTGCATCAGAATTCCATGCCCGATGGCATCCGTGGCACCATGACGTTCTATTATGCCAGCAGCGTCAATGGCAAAAACTATGCGCGGATCATGCAGGACACGGTTGCCGCCAAGCTGGGACTGGGGGATATCGGCCTGAAATCCAGCAGCGAGCTGATAGTGCTGCGCAAGACGAAGATGCCGGCCATTCTGGCTGAACTCGCCTGCATGTCCGATGACCAGGACATGGCGGTGATCAAAACCGACGCGTATCGAACCGCCTCCGCCCAGGCGCTTGCGGACGGCGTGCTGAAAATTCTGGCAACCATGAACTGATGATTGATTCTAGTTTAACAACTCGTTTCTGCGAGTTGTTCTGCAGGAATTCTTGAATTCCTGCAGCCTGAAGGCACGATATCGTGCCTTCAGGACACTGAATCACCGATTCCGGCAACTGAAACAGCCAAAGGCTGTTTCAGCAACGACAAGT
>JAEWSN010000181.1 GCA_023459915.1 Bacillota bacterium | reverse complement strand
GCGAAGGCGGCCGGCGGCGGGTTCATCATCGGCGGCGAAAACTACGGGCAGGGCTCAAGCCGCGAGCATGCCGCGCTGGCGCCGAAATACCTTGGGATTCAGGCGGTTGTGGTCAAGAGCTTTGCCCGCATCCATCTGGCCAATCTCATCAATTTTGGCATTGTGCCGCTCACGTTCGCGGATCCCGCGGATTACAACGCCATTGCGCTGGGTGACAGGCTGCGCGTGGAAATCGGGGATCTGCGCGGGGACGCGTGGCTGGAAAACGAAACGTCCGGCAAGCGCATCCGGCTTCTGCATACGCTTTCCGACCTCGACGCGGAAATCCTCAAGGCCGGGGGCAAGCTGCCCTGGATCAAGCGGAGCATGGTGAACTGACAGTCCCATTGGGACGAACATGGGCCGCGCAAGGATGACACGCAACTGAAGCACGCCGACAGGCCAGGCAATGCTGACACGCAGACAACGATGACACGGCCGCGGGTATCCGGGGCCTTCCAATGACGAGGAGGAGACAGCCAGATGAAAATTGAGAAGATTCCCATGAAAACCCCGCTTGTGGAGATGGACGGCGACGAGATGACGCGCGTGCTGTGGGCATGGATCAAGGAAATCCTGATTGCGCCCTATGTGGATCTGAAGACGGAGTATTATGATCTGGGGCTGGCCCACCGCGACGAAACCGATGACCGCGTGACATACGATTCCGCGGAGGCGACCAGGCGGCTGGGTGTCGCGGTCAAATGCGCCACCATCACGCCGAATGCCGCCCGCATGCCCGAATACAATCTCAAGCACATGTGGAAGAGCCCCAACGGCACCATCCGCGCGCTGCTCGACGGCACGGTGTTCCGCGAACCGATTCTGGTCGAGGGCATCCAGCCGAATGTGAGTGTCTGGAAACGTCCCATTGTGCTGGCCCGTCACGCCTACGGCGATGTGTACAAGAATGTGGAATACCGTGTGCCCGGCGCCGGAAAGGCGGAGCTGGTGTTCACCGGCACGGACGGGGAGATCACCCGCCTGCCCATCCATGAGTTCGACGGCCCGGGGGTCATCCAGGGCATGCACAATACGGATCGCTCCATCCGCAGCTTCGCGCGGTCTTGCTTCCTCTATGCACTCGACCGGCACATGGATCTGTGGTTCGCCACCAAGGACACCATCTCCAAGGTTTATGACCATACGTTCAAGGATGTGTTCCAGGAAATCTATGACGCGGAGTTCAAGGAGCAGTTCGAATCCCGTGGCATCACCTATTTCTACACCCTCATCGATGACGCGGTGGCACGCGTGGTGCGCCACGAGGGCGGCTTCCTGTGGGCCTGCAAGAATTATGACGGCGATGTGATGAGTGACATGGTCGCCTCCGCGTTCGGCTCTCTGGCCATGATGACCTCCGTGCTGGTGTCGCCGGACGGCTATTATGAGTACGAGGCGGCGCATGGCACGGTGCAGCGCCACTACTATCAGCACCAGGAGGGCAAGCAGACCAGCACCAACTCCGTGGCCACCATCTTCGCGTGGACCGGGGCCCTGCGCAAGCGCGGCGAGCTGGACACCATCCCCGAGCTGATGCTGTTTGCGGACAGGCTGGAGCGTGCCTGCCGCGCCACCATCGAGGAAGGGGTCATGACCAAGGATTTGGCGGCCATGTCCAACCTGCCCGGCAAGCGCGCGGTCAATTCCAAGGAGTTTCTCAACGAAATCCGTGTACGGCTTGACCGGCTGATGAAAAACCGGTAATCTTGTCGCGGCAACACGTGCGCGTGCTGCCGCGGGGACACAACGCATGCGCGCGCAACGGGCGGCAGGCGGCCGGCAGGTCGCGCGGCCGGGTTTGCCGCGCGGGGAAGGCGGTCGGATTCATGTTCATCATTGTCATCGGCTGCGGCAAGGTGGGATCCGGTTTTGCGGAGGCCATGTCCCTCGAGGGACATGACATTGTGATTGTGGATCAGGATGCCGCCGCGCTGGAACGGCTGTCGGCCAGTTTCACGGGGTTGAAGGTGGCGGGGGTGCCCATCGATCAGGATGTGCTCCGCCGGGCCGGCATCGAGCGGGCCGACGCGCTCGCCGCGGTGACGCCGGACGACAACATCAACATCATGGCCTGCCAGATCGCCAAGGAGTTGTACAAGGTCAAACGGGTCATCGCGCGCATTTACAACCCTTCGCGTGAGTCCCTGTTCCACCAGTTCGGGCTTGACACCATCTGCCCCACCAACATCTCGGTGGATGTGATCCGATCCATCATCCTGCACGAAACACCACCGGAGCGCTTCACCATCGGCAGCAACACCGTGACCTTCCAATACCGGACGGCCGGCGGGGATGTCGGCCGCCGGGTGCGCGACCTGGCCCTCCGTGACAATGAGATGCTCTTCGGGGTGCTCCGTAGCTCGGAATTCCAGTTTGTGCAGCCTGATGCCGTCATTGCGCGTGGCGACACACTGGTATTGTGCGCAAAAATCGATTGAGGGGGGCAGCATGAACATCGCCATTGCCGGCGGCGGCAAGGTGGGCTACTATCTGGTGAAAACCCTGCTGCCAAACCGCCACAACATATCCATCATCGAAGAGAAGGCAGGGGACTGCCTGAAAATTGCCGACGAGCTGGACATCTCCGTGGTGCACGGGGACTGTACGGACATCGAGGTGCTTGCGGAAAGCGGCCTGGCTGGCGCGGATGTGTTCATTGCCGTGACCGGCCAGGATGAGGACAACCTCATCGCCTGCCAGCTTGCCAAGCGCAACTACAAGGTGCGGCGCGTCATCGCGCGGGTCAACAATCCCAAGAACATCAGCGTGTTCGAAAAACTGGGGGTCGATTTGGCCCTTTCGAGCACCTCCATCTTTGCCGAGCTCATCGAGAAAGAGCTCAACTATGACGGGGTGCGCACGCTCATCCGCCTGCAGCGGGGCGACATGGCCATCGTGGAGCTGCAGGTCCATGCCGAGTCCATGGGCTGCAGCCTGAAAATCAAGGACATGCATCTGCCGACCGAGTGTGTGCTCATTTCCATCATGCGGGGAGAGAATTCCTATATCCCCAACGGGCACACCGCCATCCGGGCGGGAGACATCCTGTACGCCATGTGCAAGCAGGGGACGGAAAGCCAGCTGCGTGCCTATTTCAGCGAGCCGGCGCCGAGGCGCGCACCATGAGTCGCACGCCATTAAAACCCTATGCGGGCGTGCTGCTGTGGGCAGACCTTGACGGCACGCTGCTCAATCCCGAACGGCAGCTGGATCCTGAAAATCTCCACGCACTCAGGCAGTTTCACGACGGCGGGGGCAAATTCGGTGTGGCGACCGGCCGCAGCGATCACAGCCTGTCCCTGAATTTCCCGGAATTGACGCTGACCCTGCCCGGCATTTTCTACAACGGCGCGCTGATGAAATGGGCGCATGAACCGGATCCGGTTTTCTTTGCGCATCTTCCCACGGAGCCCGTTGAGGTGCTGGATTCGTTGCTGGAAGCGTTTCCCGGCATCGGTGTGGAAATGCTGCAGGGAGGGCGGGCGTGGCTGGCCCGCACCTCTCCCATTCTGGCTGCCCAGCTGGCCAGGGAAGGGCTCCACCCTGTGGCGTGCGCGCCTGCCGATGTGCCGTGCGGCTGGTTCAAGGTGCTGCTTGGCGGGGAGCCCGATATGCTCCGGCGGGCGCATGCCTTTCTGTCGGCCCGTCTGCCCGCGTCGTTCACCCTGGTGTTTTCGGAGGACAATCTGCTCGAAATCCTTCCCGCCGGGGTTTCCAAGGGCCGCGCCATCCGCCGGTTTCTTGACGGGACGGCAGCGGAGGCCCATGTGCCCGCTCCACCCCCGGTGCTGGTGACCGTCGGCGACAATGACAACGATGCCGACATGCTCGCGACCGCGGACATCGGCATCGCCATGGGCGACGCGTCCGCAGCGGCCAAATCGGCGGCCGGTCATGTCATCGGAACCAATCGCACCGCGTGTCTCCCGCAGGTGCTGGCTCTGCTGGAACCGTTGCGGCACAAGGGGTGAGGGTTCCGTTGCGAGGTTACAATTGCGTGTCAAGATCATGGCAAGGATTGTCCGGCGGAGCCGGCAGTGCTATACTTGAGTTGGAGTCTAAGCAGGCTTTCGATACGAAATGGCAAACCAGTTGAAAAGCTGGGACGCAAAGCCACAGGGCCTTCCGCAAGCGGATGGCAGCCTGGCTGCCGAAAGGGGAGTCTATTGATGAAAAAAATGTTGTCGGGCATCCTGTCAGCCGTCCTCGTCGCAGGGCTGTTGTCGGGTGCGGCGGTTCCGGCTCAGGCCACAACCACCGCGTCTGTTGTCAAGAACACCACCAACTACGATACCGAAAACACAACCGTTGGCGCCATCGGCGTCCGTTACCTTGCGGGGGGAGA
>JAEWSN010000180.1 GCA_023459915.1 Bacillota bacterium | reverse complement strand
TTGCATCGCCCAGCGCACGGCGTTTCGGAAGCTGTCAACAAAGTCCTCGTGCCCGTTGGTGTGGCAGAGCTTGTCGGTCTGGTTGGCGAAATGGACCACCCGGCCCGAACCAAACGTGCCGGCGGTGATGGTGGGGAAATCCGTTTCCATGTCGGCAATCCAGGCCTTCTCCGGCGGCTGGTTGAAAATGAGCGGCACATAGGTGCAGATGGTTTCAAACCCGGGCAGCCGCAGCGAACGGCACAGGTGCGTGTGTCCGCCATTGATGAGCAGCTTGGTGCGCGCGGTCTCCATGCCCTGCAGCACGGGATGGTTTGGTGTCCGGATCATCTGGTAGCAGTCGCTGGCGGTATCCTTGCGGATGCCCGTGCTGGAGACGCCGAACACATCGGAGAGTCCGAAATCGGCGCGCCGCCGGCCGTACTCGTCGTACAGGGAGGTTTCATACGAGGCGACAAGGCCGCCACCCTTTGCCACAAACGCCCGGACAATCTGGATTTGATCGTCCGACATCCATGCGGCGTTGGGGAGAATCAGCAGCTTCAAATGGGCGATCCGCTCCGGTGTGAAATCCAGATCCGGAATGAAGTTGTACTGCAGATGCGCGTCCACCAGCACCCGTTCCACGCCCTTGATGAAGACGCCGTAGCCGTCGGCCGCTTCGGCGTCGTGGCCCAATGCGTCCCGCGAGGCCTTCGAGAAGAAGATGCCCACATCCTCCACCGGCACCTGGCGGGTCAGCACGGCCTCGTGATCCTTCATGAAGGCATACACATCCCTCTCAATGAAGGCGTTTCGGATGTCGAAGGTGTTCCCGGGATGCTGGCCGTTGAACATGCAGTTCCACAGGCAGCCGCCCACGGAAACGGCCTCCCATTGCCAGAGAATGGACTCCAGAGTGGGTGCCTTGACATAGCGCCAGCGGGTGCCGTTGTTGCCTGTGAGCAGCACGGACTGCCGGGTCTTGTCCAGCGACTTCAGGAAGCGGACGGCGGAAGCGGCGTAGCTGGACAGATCGTAGACGCGATCCGGCTGCGCGACATCCACAAACGCGGGGCTGACAAGAAAGTCGAAATGCCGCTGGGCATTGTACAGGTCGATGCCGGTACTGGTGGCGCCGGAGGCGTGGAACATGCCGAAGATCTCGGCACAGAAGGCTTTTTCCTCGCCGAATTCCTTGACTGTGTCGCGCATGCGCTTTACATGGGCATCCGCGTAGGCGGCCTTCCAGGTGCGGTATTCCGCGAAGGCGGGAGAAAGGTAGTCCGCGCCCTCCGGAATCCCTTTCCCGGTTTCGTTCCGGTACAGGGTGCGGCAGGTCTGGCAGTAACAGGCCTCCGTACCGAATCCCAGCGAGTTTTCCCACACGCCGTCCACATCGAAGGTTTCCATGATGTGGCGGATGAAGCGGACGGCGTGGCCATTGGCGTATTCCCCCATATAGCAGGGGGCCATCAGGCCCTGGTGGTTGGGCTTGGGGCTGCCATCCGGGTTGGCGGCAAACCAGTCCGGATTCTTCTCGTACCGTTGCCGGTCCACGCCCCGGAAGTCCACGCGCACGATGACCCGGATGCCCTGGGAACGCGCTTCTTTCATCAGATCCCGCAGGTGGTTTTCCGTGGTGAGAAAGGGATTGCGGAAGCCCATTTCCACAGGATTGTCAAAGAAGTCCACTATCCCGCCGGCATTGACCACCAGACAGTTGGCGTTCGCCTCGCGGAGATAGGCCATGACGGCCTTTGCGTCGTAGCCCACGATATCCGGCTCGCGCATCACCGTCTGGACAATGCGCAGCTGTTGTTGATGCCAAGGGGTTTGTGCAGTGGTGAAATGCATATTCGGGCCCTCCCTCGCAATTGGCACAAGAACGTATCCGTTCACTTTTTGAAGCATGTGCCGAGTATATACCGGGAGGAAAGGCATGACAATGGACTAAGTTGACATGGTGCTTCGCTTGAGCCGGTTTGGGGAAACTCTGGGCGCTGGGCTTCACCGGGCTGGGGAAAGACAGACTCCCGTGACGGAACCGTGTATCAACCAAATAGGAAACGGCGACATATCATTATAAGGAATGGCGATACTTTATTATAAGAAATGGCATTTTCAGTATAAGTAATATTCACCTGTCTTCAATCAGTCTATTTGAGCTATCGAGTCTATGTCTCATTGAATCCATGGGGATCATGGCAAATCGATGTGAAAGGCCTCCCATGTACAATGGGAGACCCTTTCTCAACCGGGGCAGGTGGTTATTCTTTCGGTATCGGCGTGCGTGTGCTGTTGGGGTGCGCTAGATTGCGCCAACAACGGCGTGCGGTGTATACAGCTCGTCCAGGAAGGCCACGTCTTCCGCGCTGAGGGTGACATTGAACGCGCCCATCGCGTCATCGAGATACTTGGCTTTTGTCAGGCCGATGATGGGGGCCGTGATGCCCTTGGCGAAGTGCCAGGCCAGCGCGATCTGGGTCATGGTGGCGTTGTGCTTCTGTGCCAGCTCGTTGACCCGCAGCACAATGGCATAGTCTGAATCCTTTGTGCTGTCGTACTTGGAGACGGCGGTCTTGTCCGTTTGGCTGCGCTTGGTGTCCGCGTTCCATTCCAGCCGTGACACACGGCCGGCCGCCAGCGGGCTGTACGGGGTCAGCGCCACGCCCTCCTGCCTGCAGATGGGAATGAGCTCGCGCTCGTCCTCGCGATACAGCAGGTTGTAATGGTTTTGCATGGAGGTGAACCGTGTCCAGCCGTTGCGCTCGGCTGCCAGCTGCATGTTGTGGAACTGGTAGCCGTACATGGCCGAAGCGCCCAGTGCGCGCACCTTGCCGGCCTTCACCAGACCATGGAGGGCTTCCATGGTTTCCTCGATGGGCGTTCCCTGGTCGAACCGGTGGATGATGTAGAGATCCAGATAATCCGTTCCCAGCCGCTTCAGGGTGCCCTCGATTTCACGTTCAATGGCGGCTTTGGAGAGCTTGCCGTCATTGAAATACACCTTGGAGGCCAGGATGACCTTGTCGCGGGCCACATTGTTGCGGATGGCGCGTCCCAGGTATTCCTCACTGGAGCCCGCCGAATAGACGTTGGCGGTATCGAAGAAATTCAGGCCGTGACCCAGCGCCTGTTTCACCAGCGCTTCGCTTTCGTCGGCATTCAGTGTCCACGCGTGGAAGTTCGAGCCGGGGTCGCCAAAGCTCATGCAGCCCACGCACAAGCGGGAAACCTCGAGGTCTGAATGGCCCAGTTTGACATATTCCATGATCAATCTCCTTTCGCCGCCAACCCGGAAGGGCGTGGCGGGGGTGTCCGTTTTTCTCCCTGCGTGATGTTTTCCCATTCACGCGGGAGGGCAACCATATACCGGGGTGCCATGAACAGCATAGCTGCTGGAGTGAACTTCAGGTCAAGGGGTTTTTTTGCTTTTTGTCCTTGACCTGAAGCATGCTCCAGGGGGTATCATCAAGGCGGGGTTGCTTGTCGGCAACCCGAACTGTCACAAAGGAGGCCCAATGATTCGCAAACCATTCAAGGAAATGCAACTCTCCATGCTTGGCATGGGCAACATGCGTCTGCCCACCACCGAGCCGCGCGGCCCCATAGACGGGGAAAAGGCGGCGGCGATCATCGAACACGCGTATCGAAGCGGCATCAACTACTTCGACACGGCCTACCGGTATCATGGCGGGGCGTCCGAGCCCCTGGTGGGACGTGTGCTGTCGCAGTTTCCGCGCGACACCTGGCATCTGGCCACCAAATTTCCCGGTCACATGATGCAGGTTGTGGACGGCAAAATCCAGCTGGTGGGGTACCTGGCCGGCGAGCGGATTGAATCCGTTGCCCAGATTTTCGAGGATCAGCTGCAGCGCTGCGGCGTGGACTATTTTGACTTCTACCTGCTGCACAATGTCTGTGAAACCTCGTTCGA
>JAEWSN010000179.1 GCA_023459915.1 Bacillota bacterium | reverse complement strand
CAACATGAAACAGGAATGGATGATGATTCTGGACATCGCGCTGCTGTCGATCCTGCTGGGTGTTTCCACGCTCATCAAGACAAAGGTTCCCGGCATGCGGCGGTTCCCCATCCCCATCCCCGTCATCGCCGGCTTTCTTGGCCTGCTGGTGGGGCAGGAGGCCCTCGGGCTGCTCGATTTCAACAGCATCCGTCTGGAAAACCTGGTCTACCATCTCATGTCCATCGGGTTCATCGCGCTGTCCCTCAAATCCAAGGACAAGCTGCGTTCCTCCGGATATGGCAAGGCCGGCATCTTCATTGTCAGCACCTATACCCTGCAGGGCATTGTGGGGTTCGGCCTGACCCTGCTGTTCACCTACACCCTCTGGCCGGATCTTTTCGCGCCCATGGGCCTGTTGCTCCCGCTGGGGTACGGACAGGGCCCGGGGCAAGCCTTTGCGACCGGCCACACCTGGGAAGCCCTTGGCTTCACCAATGGCGGCAACGCGGGCCTCACGGTCGCGGCCATGGGCTATGTGTTCGCCTGCCTCGGCGGCATTCCGCTCACCCTCTATCTCACCCGAAAGCGCAAGCTGTCCCATCAGGACAATCTGCTGGCCAGGGAAGGCATCTTTGACATCGACAAGGTGGAGGAGCTGCCGCACAAGGAGTCCATCGACGGGCTGTCGCTGCAGCTGATTCTCATCGGCGGCGTCTATCTGCTGACCTACCTCACCCTGCTGGGGCTGACCGCGCTGCTCAACCAGCTCGGATCGTTCGGCGAGACGCTGGCCCAACTGTTCTGGGGCTTCGCCTTCATCATCGGCGCACTCTACGGCGCGGCGGTCCGCGCGGGGCTGGATGCCCTGCTCAAAACCGGAGTCATGAAAAAGTCCTACACCAGCAACTATCTGCTCGAACGCATCTCCGGCACCTCGTTCGACTACATGATCACCGCCGCCATCTCCGTCATCTCCATCTCGTTGCTGGCAGACTACTGGCTGCCGCTGATGATTGTCTGCATCGTCGGTGGCGTGCTCACCTTCTGGTATGCCATCGTCGCCTGCCGCCGCATTTTTCCGGAGGAGACCCTGGAAAACACGCTGGCCTTCTACGGCATGCTCACGGGAACCATTTCCACCGGACTGGCCCTGTTGCGCGAGGTTGACCCGCATTTCCGCTCGAACGCCGCGCGCAACCTCGTCTTCGGCAGCGGCACCGGGCTGGCCTTCGGCCTGCCGATGATGCTCATCCTGAACCTGCCCACCCTGGGCTATCGGAACGGAGAACCCGTTTTCTACCTCTACACGATGATCGCGCTGGTGGTGTATTTTGGCATGCTGCTGCTCTTCCTCCGGCAGGCGCACCGGCGTTCCCTTCGCCGGCAGGCGGCCGCCACCAAAAAATGAACCGCACACCAAACAAAAAGACGCCCGCCGCAGCATTGCGGGGGCGTCTTTTCTATTTCAGTATTGTGACGTGTCGGGTCATTCTGTCTCTTCGGGCTCCGCATCCGCTTCCCGGCGCAGCTCCTCCTCGAGGGTCGCGCCGGTTTCATCCTCCACCAGCGCCTCCTCGTCCTCGATCCCGTGAAGCTCCTCTTCCTGCTCCTCCGGCTCCTCGTTGGCGAGGGCCGCGGACAGACGGGTCATGGAGACCACCCGGTTCTCCTCGGCGGTGCGCATCAGGGTGACGCCCTGGGTCACACGCGACAGCACGCTGATTTCATCCACATGCATCCGGATGATGGTGCCGTCGCCGGAAATGAGCATCAGGTCGTCATCTTCGCTGACCCCGAGCGCGCCCACCAGCGGGCCGGTCTTTTCGGTGACGCGGTAGGTGAGGATACCCTTGCCGCCGCGTGTCTGGGTTTTGTATTCGTCGAGCTCCGTCCGTTTGCCAAAGCCATTGCGGGTGACCGCCAGCATGGTGGTGTCCGGATAGACACGCAGCATGGAGACCACCTCGTCGCCGGCATCGAGCCGAATGCCCATGACCCCCTGGGAGGTTCTGCCCATGGGCCGGACATCCTTTTCCCGGAAGCGGATGGACATGCCCTGACCCGTGATGAGCATGATTTCATGCGACCCGTCCGTGAGCCGGGTGCCGATGAGCTCGTCGCCCTCGCGCAGGGTGATGGCGGCCAATCCGCCCTTGCGGATGTTCTCGTACTGGGCCAGCGGGGTTTTCTTGACCACGCCCAGCCGGGTGGACATGACCAGGTACAGTCCCTGCTCCTTGCCGCTGAGCTTGATGCCGGCCGTGATTTTTTCCCCGGCCTCGAGCTGCAGCAGGTTGACGATGGCGGTGCCCCGCGCCTGCCGGCCGGCTTCGGGAATCTGCCAGGCCCGCAGCTTGTAGACCCGCCCGAAATTGGTGAAGAACAGCAGGTATTTGTGCGTGGAGGTGACATAGATGTCCTTGACAAAGTCCTCCTCGCGCGTGGTGAGACCGGAAACCCCCTTGCCGCCGCGTTTTTGGCTGCGGAAGGCGTCGATGCTGGTCCGCTTGATGTAGCCGAAATGCGTGAACGTGACCACGACATCCTCGTCCTTGATGAGATCCTCCATGTCGATCTCGGATTCGTCGATGGTCAGCTGGGTACGGCGCGGTTCGCCATACTTGTTCCGGATTTCGGTCATTTCCTCCTTGATGATGTCATGAACCAGCTCCGGCCGGGACAGCACATCCTTGAAATAGGTGATGCGCTTGACCAGCTCCTGGAACTCGGCCTCAATCTTCTCGCGTTCCAGACCGGACAGACGGCCCAGGCGCATGTCCACGATGGCCTGCGCCTGCTTTTCGGTGAACTGGAACCTTTCGCACAGGGCTTCCTTGGCCACCGGCTCGCTGCGGGCCGCCCGGATGGTGGCGATGACCGCGTCGATCATGTCGATGGCGCGGCGGAGGCCTTCGAGGATATGGGCACGGGCTTCGGCCTTTTCGAGCTCGAAGCGGGTGCGCCGGCGGATGACCTCCTCCTGATGCGTCACATAATGCCGGATGGCGTCGAGGAGGGTGATGACCTTGGCCTCGTACTTGCCGTCCTCATCCTGCACCAGGGCCAGCATGTTGGCGTTGAACGCGTCCTGCAGCTGGGTGTGCTGGAACAGCTGGTTGAGCACCACATTGGCGTTGGCGTCCTTGCGCAGCTCGATGACCATGCGCATGCCCTCGCGGCTGGATTCGTCGCGCAGGTCGGAGATGCCCTCGAGCCGCTTGTCCTTGACCATCTGCGCGATTTTCTCGAGCAGGCGGGCCTTGTTGACCTGGTATGGCAGCTCGGTGACCACGATGCGCTGGCGGTTGTGGCCATGCTGTTCAAATTCCGTGACCGCGCGCACCACGATGCGCCCGTGGCCTGTCTCGTAGGCATTCTGGATGCCCTTGTGGCCAAGGATGATGCCGCCGGTGGGGAAGTCCGGTCCCTTGATGGTGTCCATCATCTCCGCCGTGGTGATGTCGGGATTGTCGATGTAACGGATGACCCCGTCGATGGTCTCCACCAGATTGTGCGGCGGAATGTAGGTGGCCATGCCCACGGCGATGCCCATGGAGCCGTTGACCAGCAAGTTTGGAAAGCGTGCCGGCAGGACAATCGGCTCAATTTCGTGCTCGTCGAAATTGGGCTTGAAGGACACGGTGTCCTTGTTGATGTCGGCCAGCAGCTCCGTGGAGATTTTGGACAGGCGCGATTCGGTGTATCGATAGGCGGCCGGCGGATCGCCGTCCACCGATCCGAAGTTGCCGTGTCCCTCCACCAGCATGTGGCGCATGGAAAAATCCTGTGCCAGGCGGACCAGCGCGTCATAAACGGACTGATCGCCATGGGGATGGAAGCGGCCGAGCACATCGCCGACCGTGGTGGCGCACTTGCGGAAAGGCTTTTCAGGCGTGAAGCCCTGCGTATGCATGGAATACAGGATGCGCCGGTGGACGGGCTTGAGCCCGTCCCGCACGTCTGGGAGCGCGCGGTCGACAATGACGCTCATCGCGTAGTCGATGAACGACTGCTTCATCTCCGCTTCGATGTCCACGGGGATGATGCGCTGGACGATTGGATCCTGGGGCGGGGTTCCACCTTGTTCAGACATGTTGTTGCTTCCTCTCGTGTTCCATTGGCGTGCCGGGCCTGCAAAGGGCCGCTTGCCGGCGGTTGTGGCCGACAGGCGCCCCATGGTTGTCTCCGGTGACGGAAAGTCCCTGTCACAGGCCTGCGGGATGCGCCCCAAGGGCGTATCCATGTCGTTTCATTATACCAAATATGCAAGGCGCTGTCATGCCGGCCGATTGACGTTCTCATATTGTGGGAAACAAAAATCAGACGGCTTTTTTCCTCTTCGGGGCGGTGGCTTCATGATCATGCTCGTGGTGGACGACGACCGGCTCAATCTGCATGTCGCCGAAGACCTGCTGCACAAATTGTATCCGGAAAGCCGGGTGCTGCTGTGCCAGAACCCGCTCGAAGTGCCCGGCCTGCTGGCGAGGCATGAGGTGGACCTGCTGTTTCTGGACATCGTGATGCCCGAACGCAGCGGGGTGGAGGTGCTTGCGGACATCCGGTCCGACAACCGCTACAGCGACATGCCCATCATCATGCTCACCTCGGTCACGGACATGGCGCAGTTCAACACCTGCTTCGAGTTGGGCGCGAACGACTACCTGAGCAAGCCCATCCATGTCGAGGAGTTCCAGGCCAGACTGAAGGCGTCGGTGCAGATGCGCGGGCGCATGAAGCTCATCAGCGAGATGTACCGGCAGGTGAAGGCGCAGAACAGCGACCTGCGCCTGCTCAACGCGCAACTCAAGGACGCCCAGTTCCACATGGTGCAACAGGAAAAGCTGGCGTCCATCGGGGAGCTGGCCGCCGGCATCGCGCATGAAATCAACAATCCCATCGGTTTTGTCTCCAGCAACATCGACACCCTCCAAAAATTCTACCACCGGCTGCGCGACATCCTGGCGGCGCACCAGGCCTGCATGGAGACGCTCAAGGCCAACCCCGACACCCCGCCGGCGGTGCTTCGGCAAATCTGCGCCGTGGAGGAGGTGGAGCGGGAGAAGAAGCTGGCGTATATTCTCGGCGAGTTCGATGAATGCCTGGAGGACACCCGCAACGGCACCGCCCGCGTCACAAAAATTGTGCAGACCCTGCGCAATTTCGCGCGTTCCGGCCTGGATGACGAATGGACGGCCTGCACGGTGGAGGACATGGTGGAGGAAGCCCTGCTCATTGTCCACAATGAGGTCAAATATCACATCGACATCCACCGCCAGTTGGGCGGCTGCGGTGAAATCCACTGCAACCGGGGCCAGATTGGGCAGGTGATTCTGAACGTGCTGGTCAACGCCATCCACGCCATCAGGGATCAGCAGCGCGAAACCCGCGGCAACATCACGGTTCGCACCGAGCCCCGGGACGACGGTGTGACGCTGGTCATCGGCAAAACCCGGAAACAGACCCCCGGCAAGATCGGCAGATCGATGCGCCCCCGCGGCCGCTTGCGGTCGAGGGGGCTTCGGACGGGACGCCGGCGATTTCAGAGGAACGGCTTGGCCTGCTCGGCACGGTCATGGACCGGGTGATGCGCACCATGCAGGGCGGCTTTCAATGCCGCGTCACATCCGTGGGGGTGCTGTGCCGCTGGCGCCTCGCCCTGTGGGACCCGCCGTCGGATAGCTGACCCGGCGTCTCTACAGCGGCTGCTTCCCCGGCTTCCCGCTTTTGCGCGGATATCCCTTCGGGGTGCGGCCGGTCTTTTGCACCACCACCACCTGCCGTTCCATGTCCGTGCCCGGCAGGAAAAACGTGTGGATGTCCACAATGCGCCCACAGAGCACCGAGAGAGCGCGCGCGGCCTGTTCCGCCTCCTCCCGCGCGCCGGGTCCCTTCATGGCCAGGAACAGGCCACCGGGCTTCACAAAGGGCAGGCAATACTCCAGCAGCACAGGCAATCCCGCCACCGCGCGTGCCACCGCGACATCAAACGCGTCACGCCACCCGGGCTGAACGCCGAGTTCCTCGGCCCGCCCGTGCCGGGTCGTCACATTCTGCAGCCGCAAGGCTTCCGTCACGGCATCAAGAAATTTCACGCGCTTGTCCAGCGAGTCCAGCAGGGTGACACGGGTATCCGGCCGGGAGATGGCTACGGGAAACCCGGGAAACCCGGCACCCGTTCCCACATCGATGAGGCTGGCGCCCTCGGGTATCAGGGGCAGGATGGACAGGGAATCCACAAAATGCCGCACCGCAATGCCCTCATCGTCGGTGATGGCCGTCAGGTTCACCCGCCCGTTCCAGGACACCAGCAGATCGGCGTACTGCAGATAGGCCGGCGCGTCCGCCGAATTGAAGGGCACCTGCAGTGTCTGCATGTCGCGCGCCACGCGATCCATCCACTCCGCTCTCATGGGTTGCCTCCTGTCGGGGTCTGCTTCTTCGGGTCCCGATGCGATGGTGTCTGTTTCTTCGGATCCCGATCCGATGGGGTCCGGTTTCCTTCTTCGGCCTGATCCCCGGTCAACCCCCGCCGCCGTTCGGTCTCCAGCCAAATCTGGAGCACGGCGATGTCCGAGGGGGATATGCCGGAGATGCGGGACGCCTGACCCAGGGATTCCGGCTTGTGCTGCCACAGCTTCTGCCGCGCCTCCAGGCTGATGCCGTGGACCTGCCGCCAATCCACATCCTGCGGAAGCCGGCGCGCCTCCTGTTTGCGGAACTGCGCAATCTGCTGCATCTGGCGCTCCAGATACCCCTCGTAGCGGATGGTGATGGCCACCTGCTCCCAGACCTCCTTGGGCAAATCGGGCCGGTTCGGATCCACCTCGGCCAGCATGGGATAATCCAGCTCGGGGCGGCGCAGCAGATCGGCCAGGCGGATGCCCGTCTGCACCTGTGCGGAACCATGCGCGTCCAAGAATGCCCGGAGCGCCTCGGAAGGCGGCAGCACAAGGGTGCGCACCCGCTCCAGCTCCGCGTCGATGGCCGCCTTCTTCCTGCTGTACCGCGCATACCGTTCGTCCGAAACCAGGCCAATCTCCCGACCAAGTGCCGTGAGCCGCAAATCTGCATTGTCCTGACGCAGGTAAAGACGGTACTCCGCGCGGGAGGTCATCATCCGGTAGGGCTCGGGCGTGCCCTTGGTCACAAGATCGTCGATCAGCACGCCGATGTAGGCCTGGGAACGGTCAATTTCCACCGGGGCCAGCCCCCGGATTTTCCGCGCGGCATTGATGCCGGCCAACAAGCCCTGTCCGGCCGCCTCCTCGTAGCCGGAGCTGCCATTGCTCTGGCCGGCGGAATACAGACCCGGAAACTCGCGGAACTCCAGCGACGCGTACAGCTGCAGCGGATCCACGCAATCATATTCGATGGCGTAGGCCGAACGCATCACCTCCACCCGTTCAAGGCCCGGAACCGATCGCATCATCTGCAGCTGCACATCCTCCGGCAGGCTGGACGAGAAGCCCTGCAGGTACATTTCCTGAGTGTGCCGCCCCATGGGCTCCACAAAAATCTGGTGGCTTTCCCGGTCGGCAAAACGCACCACCTTGTCCTCGAAGGAGGGGCAGTACCGGGGGCCGACCCCCTCGATTTTTCCTCCATACAGGGGTGACCGGTGGAGGTTGGCACGGATGATTTCGTGGGTGCGGGGGGTGGACTTGGTGAGCCAGCAGGGTATCTGATCCAATTCGAATGGCTCGTGCAGGAAGGAGAAGGGCACAATTTCGTCATCACCGGGCTGGATTTCCATTTTGGAGAAGTCGATGCTCCGCCTGTGAACCCGCGCCGGCGTGCCGGTCTTGAACCGCATCAGCCGGATGCCGGCCGCCAAAAGGCTTTCAGAAAGCGCTTCCGCCGCGTGCATGCCATCCGGGCCGCCCGCGTGGGACATGTCGCCAATCACAATCTTTCCCCGGAGAAAGGTTCCGGTGGTGAGGATGACCGTCCGGGCCTCGTACACCGTACCGGTTTTTACACGGACCCCGCGCAGGACGGGACGTATTGTGTCCGACCCGGCTGCGGCTTCCGGCTTCTGGTCCGGCCGTTCCCGAAACAGCAGCTCTGTCACCTCGGCCTGGTGCAGGGTCAGGCCCTCCTGATCCTCGAGCACACGCTTCATGGCGTCCTGGTAGGCGCGCCGGTCGATCTGCGCGCGCTGCGAGTAGACGGCCGGGCCCTTGGCCCGGTTGAGCAACCGCATCTGGATCATGGTTTCGTCGGCGGTGAGGCCCATCTGGCCGCCGAGCGCGTCGATTTCCCGAACCAGCTGGCCCTTGGCCGTGCCGCCGATGTTGGGATTGCACGGCATGTTGGCCACACTGTCCATGTTCAGGGTCAGCAACATGGTACGGCAGCCCAGGCGCGCCGCGGCCAGGGCCGCCTCACAGCCGGCATGGCCCGCGCCCACCACCAGCACATCGAAGGTGCCGCCAACATAGTCCACCGGATTGTTATGCATGTTCATCATCCTTACTTGCCCAGGCAAAAACGGGAGAAAATGCTGTCGAGCAAATCTTCCGAGGTTCCTTCTCCCAGAATGAGCCCCAGCGCCTCCCAGGCTTCCCGCAGCAAAAACGAAAGCACATCGTGGGTCATGCCGTCCCGGCAGGCCTGTTCCGCCTCCGCCAGGCGGTCGTCCGCCGTGGACAGCAGCTGGCGGTGCCGGGCATTGGTGAGCACCACGGCATTGCCGCCCGAACCGGTCTGCTTCACCGCGAGGGCTTCTATGGTGTCGAGCAGGCGGGACATCCCCTCGCCCGTCATGGCGGAGATCGACAGCGGCGGGGCGGGCAACAGCGCGCGCAGGGCGGCCTCCGCCTCCGGATGCGCGGCGTCCGTCTTGTTCATCACATGGATCACGGGCACCCGCAGGCCGGCCAGCCTGTTGATCAACAGGCGATCCTCCCCGGCGGGCAGATCCGCGCCATCGAAGACCGCAATCACCAGATCCGCCTGGTCCATGGCCTCGAGCGTGCGCGACACACCGATGCGTTCCACGGTGTCCGCGCTCTCGCGCAGTCCTGCCGTGTCGCGCAGCCGGATGGGCAGCCCACGCAGGTTGGCGTGGCTCTCCACCACATCCCGGGTGGTGCCCGGGATGTCGGTCACGATGGAACGGTCATGGCCGGCCAGGCGGTTCATCAGGGAGGACTTGCCCGCGTTGGGCCGTCCGGCGATGACCAGCGAAAGCCCGTCCCGCAGGATGCGTCCCTCATCATAGCTTGCCAGCAGCACGCCAAGACGTTCCCGCACCGGGGCGATGGCGGACAGTGCCGCCGACATCGCCATCTCCTCCTCATCGTGCTCGGGATAGTCCAGATTCACGGCCAGTGTGCCCATCAGCAACAACAGTGACGCGCGGAGCGCGGCGATCTCCGTGGACAGCCGGCCCTCGAGCTGGTGGAGCGCCACCCGGGCACCCCGCTCGGTTTGGGCGGCAATGAGATCCATCACCGCCTCGGCCTCCGCCAAATCCATGCGGCCGTTGAGAAAGGCGCGACGGGTGAACTCACCGGCCTCCGCCGGCCGGACACCGCGGGAAAGAACAGCCCGCAACACGGCACCGGCCACCACGGATCCGCCATGGCAGTGAATTTCCACCACGTCCTCACGGGTGTACGAACGGGGCGCGGCCATTTTGATCACCAGCACCTCATCAAGCTGGCGGCCGCCCGGTTCGGACAGAAAGGCGGCATGTGCCACCGTGTGGGTGGGCATGTCGCCGAGCAGATGCGGGCGCGACAGGAGCGGGCCAACCGCCAAAAAGGCGTCCGGTCCGGAAACACGGATGATGGCGATGCCGCCTTCACCCATGGCGGTGGAAATGGCTGCGATGGTGTGCCGAGTATCCATGTCCGCTCCCATGCGTGACAAAACACTGAAAACGGGGGACAACTGCCGTTGCCCCCCCGTTTGGTTCCTGACAGGTTTTCGCTATTCCTGCGGTCCGATGTCGTCCTCGATGTCGTAGGGTTTGACCGGCGGCGTCTCCGCCTGCCTGGCCGAGCCGGACGCGGTGGGATCGCCCTCGTACCCAATCCGCTCCTTGGAGCGGTTGCGATAGCTGTTGGGATTGTCGTGCGGGCTCGAAGGGTTGAACCCGGGCGCGCGACTGCCATAGGCGACCTGGCGGGTGCGCGGACGGCTGTCCTGACGCTCCCCGCTGTCGGTTTCCTCGCGACGCGGGGCGGCCTCTCCCGAAGATCTGCCGCGGCCATAGGAACGGCCGCGGGTTTCCCCGGAGGCTTCCGATCCGCTGTGGCCGCCACCTGCATGGCCGCCCTTTGTGCTGCGGACCACCACCTTGCGGGACGGCTCCTCGCCGATGGAACCGGTTTCCACATCCGCGACACCCTGAAGGGCGGAATGGATGATGCGGCGCTCGTACGGATTCATGGGCTCGAGCGTGACCGAACGGCGCGTTTTCTGCACCTTTTCGCCCACACGCTGCGCCAGGCGGACCAGGGTTTCCTCGCGCTTGAGCCGGTAGTCGGAAACATCCATGACCACACGGGTGTAGTCATCGGATGTGCGGTTGATCACCAGCGAGGTGAGGTACTGCAGCGCGTCGAGCGTTTCCCCGCGGCGGCCGATGGCGATGCCGCTGTTCTCACCCTGCATCTTGACGGAGATCTGCTCGTCCGTCTGTGTGATTTCCATGGACGGCGCAATGCCCATCTTGTCCAGAATGGGCCGCAGAAAGGACTCGATGAGATCCGAGGTGGATTCCTCGTAGGATACCTCGACCACCGCGTTCCTGGCGCCAAAGCCAAGAATGCCGCCTTTTCCCTCGTCCAGGATGTCGACCATGGCTTTCTCGGCGGGGACGCCCAATTCCACGAGCGCCAGCCGAACCGCTTCATCGACGGTTTTTGCTTCCATTTTTACGCTTTTTGTCACGTGTGGCAACCTCCTCTTTCTTTGAGGTCTTTCCCTCGACACGGGCCTGGCCGGATGTGGCCTTCCCGTCCAAAACCTTGTAGTTTCCATCTATCACGGCAGGGGTCGCTGCCGATTGTTTCTGATGTCTGGTGAGTAGTTTCTGCTGTGCCAGCGACAGCACGTTGCTGATGGTCCAGTAAAAGGCCAGGCCGCTGGGGGTGGTGAGTCCGAACCAGAGGGTCATGACCGGGCTCATCCAGAGCATGGAATTGGAGGCGCATCCGGCTTGGGCATTTTTCTGCTGCTTGGGATCGGGCTTGGGCATCATGAGCTTGGAGCTGATGAAGGTGGTGACCACCGCGATGATCAGCAACAGCAGCGCCGGCAGCTGGCGGCCCGGTTCGGACTTGATGGTGTTCAAGTCGAGCGCGGGCTGCACGCCGAAATTGAAAAAGTTCCACATTTTGATGTTGAAGCCGTCGAGCCTGGACGTGTTTTTCAGATACACATTCTCCAGATAGTTCTCCTGCTCCTCTTTTTCAAAGCTGGCAATGGCCGCCGGATCTCCCTCGAGCAGCTCACGGGCCGCGGCCCGTTTCTCGGCCGCGGTATCCATCACATGGCGCAGCGCCTCGGGATGATTGTCAATGTATTCGACAATTTTAATCTCTATGTACGGATCGGTTTGGCGGAAATTGTTGTAGACATTGATCCGTTCGTCCTTGATGCTCTCAAAGGTGATTTTCTTGGCCTTTTCGAATGTTTCGACCGACTTGATGAACGCGGGTTCCTCCGCCTCCACCGCATACACGATGAGATCGCCCGTGGCGAATTTCGGCACATCGAGCATGTAGGTCATGGGCATGCGGATGACATAGAAGAGCGCGAACAGGATGGGCATCTGCACAATCAGGGGAAGACAGCCCGAGGCGGGATTGTACTTCTTTTCCTGATACAGTTTCATGGTCTCTTCGTTGAGCTTTTCCTTGTCGTTCTTGTAGCGTTCCTGAATCCTGGCCAGCTCCGGCTGGATTTCCTGCATGCGCTGGCTGGACTTGATTTGCTTGATGGACAGCGGCAACAGCAACAGCTTCACTGCAATGGTGAACAGCAGGAGGGACAGGGCATAGCTGTGGAAGCCGACGGAGTTGTAAATGAAAAACAGCAGTTTGCCAAATACGATGGCAATGGGCCCGAGTACAAAATCCATGGTTGGTCTGCTCCTTCCGGACTGGTCCCGCCTCGCGGTCCGGACTTCGCTTCGTATCGGTGTACCGGTCGGTCCATGGACCGGATCCGCCGAAACAGGGCGTCCGCGGCTTGCAGGGAATGGGGGTTGTCTTCATGATACGTCGCGGCACGCGAAGGGGTCTTCGCGCCCTTATGGAAAATGCTTGCCGCTTCCCGGCGGCATGGCAGGTTTTTCCGGCTCAATGGTCAGGGGACCGGATCGTGTCCGCCCGGATGATAGGGATGACACTTGAGCACACGTTTCACGGCGAGCCAGGTTCCCTTGGCCGCACCGTATTTGGTGACCGCCTCCACCGCGTACTGGGAACAGGTGGGATAAAAGCGGCAGGTGGGTGCCCCCTTCAGGGGAGACAAATATTTCTGGTACACCCGCAAAAAAAACAAAACAACCTGTTTCACGGAGTGGGTCCTTCCTTCCCGGATGCGGCCGTGTCCATCGGCGATTCCGATGATGCGGACAAGGACGGCAGCAGTCCGAGACGGACAAGCAACGCGCGCAGCTCGCGCCCGACCGTTGCGCACGTGGCGGACGCGTCAGCCCGGCGTGCGACAATAACAATATCCCTGCCATCCGGCAGGGAGGGATACAGGCTGCGCATGTTTTCCCGAATGAGTCGCCGGATGCGGTTTCTTACAACCGACTTGCCAACCTTTCGGCTGGTGGTGATGCCCACGCGCCGGGCACCGCTGCGGTTTGGGAGCACGTATGCCACCAGTGTGCGGGAGGAGGCATACCGCCCCCTGCCATAAACCCGCTGATATTCGTAGTTCTTTGTCAGTGTCGGCAATCTGCCCATTCCCGGCTCCCGGCACGCGTTTGCGCGGCATGCCGCGCAGAAAGAAAAAAGACCACATACGCGGTCTTTATGCAGTTAGCTTCTTTCTGCCCTTCAATCTTCTTCTGGCGAGGACTTTCTTGCCGCTGGCCGTTTTCATGCGCTTGCGGAAACCATGTTCCTTCTTGCGCTGCCGCTTCTTCGGCTGATAGGTACGAAGCATCTTGACACCTCCATTCGACCCTGGCAACTCAACTGCCTTCGTTATTTTCAAGACATCAGCCCACATTATATACCGGGATCCGCAAGGCCGTCAAGAGAAGCGTTTTGGCTGCGGGGGGATTTGTTGAAAGCCCTTGGGAAGTCTGATATGATGATGTCTACGGTCGGCCGTTCCCCACACAGGTTTGGAACCCTTCCGCAACCTGTATCTGGAGGCGTTTTCATGTCATCGATGGAAGTGAAGGGTCTATGGGAAGAATCCATCCGGCTCATCAGGGAAGAGATGCCGGGGGTCAGTTTCAACACATGGATTGAACCGATCCGCCCTGTCTCACTGGAACGGAATGTGCTGCGGCTCGAGGCCCCCACGGAGTTCAATCTGGGAATCATCAATTCCCGGTACCGCGAGCTCATCCGCAACGCCGTCAAAATGGCCACGAACCGGTCCCTCGACATCGAGTTGTCGGTCAAGTCGAACGACGCCGCGCCCCAGCGGAACGAGGAGTCCGAGGACTCCCCGGCCTGGAGTTCCATTCTCAATCCCAAATACACCTTTGAAACCTATGTCAAGGGCAGCGGCAACCAGCTTGCGCACGCGGCCTCCCTGGCCGTGGCCGAAGCGCCGGCACTTGCGTACAACCCCCTGTTCATCTATGGCGGCGTCGGGCTGGGAAAAACCCACCTGATGCACGCGATCGGGCACTACATCCTCACCCAGAACCCTTCGGCCAAGGTGCTGTACACCTCCTCGGAGAAATTCACCAACGAGCTCATCAACGCCATCAAGGACGACCGGAATGAGGAATTCCGTTCCAAATACAGGAGCATCGATGTCCTGCTCATCGACGACATCCAGTTCATCGCCGGCAAGGAACGCACCCAGCAGGAATTCTTTCACACCTTCAACGCGCTGTACGAGCTCAACAAGCAGATTGTCCTGACCTCGGACAAGCCGCCGAAGGAAATCCAGACCTTGGAGGAACGCCTGCGTTCCCGGTTTGAATGGGGCCTCATCGCCGACATCCAGGCGCCGGATGTGGAAACCCGCATCGCCATCCTGAGAAAAAAGTCCCAGATGGAGCGCTACGACATTCCCAATGATGTCCTGGGCTACATCGCGGACAACATCGACTCGAACATCCGGGAGCTTGAGGGCGCGCTCAACCGCATCATCGCGTACTCCTCGCTCACCGGCAGCGCCATCTCCCTCGAACTGGCCCAGGAATGCCTCAAGCAAATCATCACCGGCAACGGCTCGGCCAATGTCAGTCCGGAGTCCATCCTCAAGGTGGTTTCCAGATATTATGACGTTCCCCCGGATCAACTGCTTTCCCAGAAGCGTTCCCGTGACATTGCCTTTCCCCGCCAGGTCGCCATGTACCTGTGCCGGGATCTCACCGGCATGTCCCTGCCGCGCATTGGCCAGTTTTTCGGCGGGCGCGACCATACAACGGTCATGCACGCCTGTGAGAAGATTTCCGAGGAACTCGACCGGAGCAGCGAGCTCAAGCGCGCCACGGTGGAAATGAAGCGGAATATCACCGGAAAAAACTGATTTCATCCACAGCGCCTGTGGATATGTGGACAGAAGACATGAGGATAACCGGCCGGAAAACAGCACTGTGGACAACCCGTTGAAGACCGGCACAAGTCATTCACGGATCCATCAACAGGCAAAACCGTTGCGGGATGCCGGCTGATCAGGGATATCAACAGAATGCACAGCCCTTATGATGATGTCTGTGAAAAACCTACAAAGAAAAAACCCACCGGACGAAGCCGGAAGAGGAGGCCCGATTATGAAGATTCTGGTTCAGAAGCAGCAATTGATGGACGCGATCAACATGGTCCAGAAAGCCGTCATGGTCAAGTCGAACATGCCCGTGCTCGAAGGGATCTACCTGCAGGCGGGCGACCAGCTCAAGCTTGTCGGCAACTGCTTCGATCTGGGGATTGCCACGACGGTGGACGCGGACATCCGCGAGCCCGGCACCATCGTCATCCATGCGCGCATGTTCGGGGAAATCGTCCGCCGGCTGCCGGATGCCCTCATTTCCATTGAGGTGCATGACATGAAGGTTCGGATTGAGTGCATGAGCACGCTGTTCGAGATCAAGGGCATGGATCCCGAAACCTACCCCCTGCCGCCGACATACCAGGAAGACACGGTGCTCACCGTTTCACAAGGGGTCCTGCGCGATATGATCCGCCAAACCCTCTTCGCGGTGAGCCAGGACGAGAATCGCCGCATCATGACGGGCATCCTGGTGGACGCCGCCAATCACGGCCTTTCCCTTGTCGCCCTCGACGGATTCCGCATGGCGGTCAGCCGCAATCTCACCACGGATGACGTGACCATGCGCATGGTGGTTCCCGGCAAGAACATGGCCGAGATCCACAAGCTGCTCGAAAGCGGTGAGGAAGAGGTGCGCATCGTCAAGACCGGTTCGATGGTTGCCTTTGAGATGAAAAACTGTCGAATTGTTTCCAAAACCATCGACGGCGAGTTCATGAACTGGCAGGGCTACATACCCACCCAGTATGAGACGGTGCTGGTGGTAAACCGCCGGGACCTCGAGGACAGCCTTGAGCGCGCGTCGCTCATCACCAGTGACGACAAAAGGTACCCGGTCAAGATGAACATCGCCGGTGACGAGCTGACCGTTTTTTCCACGGCGGAGATGGGCAGCTCCAAGGAGAGCATTGCCGTCCGCAACGAGGGCGGAGATTTGCAGATTGGTTTCAACCCCAAATTCCTCATCGATTCGCTGAAGGTCATTCCCGATGACAACATCCGGATTTCGTTCAACTCCCAGATAGGCCCGGCGGTCATCACGCCCATCGAGGGGGAACGGTATTTGTTCCTTGTGCTGCCGGTTCGCATCCGCGTATAGTGCCGGGTGTGACGGTCGTCACAATTTGTTGCATGGAGAGGAACCACATGGAAAAGCTGGCCATTCATACCGAATACATCAAGCTCGATCAATTTCTCAAGCTCGCGCAGCTTGTCTCCTCCGGTGGAGAGGCCAGGTTCTATATTCAGGAACACCCCATTGTTGTCAATGGCGAGCCTGAAAACAGACGTGGCCGGAAGCTCCGGCCGGGAGACATCATCCGGGTTCCGCAAGGGTCCTGGGAAATCGTGCAGGCCGGGTGACGGGGTGTGAAGCTCAAGCAGATTCAATTGACCGGATTTCGGAATTATGCCTCACAGGTTGTCTCCCTTGGAGACGGCATCAACCTGTTGTATGGCGAGAATGCCCAGGGAAAGACCAATGTGGTGGAGGCCATCCATCTGCTGGCCACCGGAAAGTCCCACAGAACACGGCATCTCACCGACATGATTCAGCAGGGTCGGGAAGGGTTCTGTATCGAGGCGGTACTCGCGTATCCGGAGTACGAAAAAACCCTCACCCTCACCTATGACCGGCGGAACGGCCGGGGCATCCGGGTCAACGACGTCCCCCGCGCAAAGTGGTCGGAACTGCTTGGACAGCTGCATGTATTGCTTTTTTCACCGGAAACCATGGATGTCGTCAAGGGAGGACCGTCCGAGCGCAGGCGTTTTCTCGACATCCTGCTCTGCCAAATCGACAGCCGGTATCTGCGTTCCCTTCAGCAGTACACTGCGATCCTCAGGCAAAAATCCTCCGCGCTGCGCGACAGGAACGGGTTTGGCCAATACCGGGACATGTTGCCGGTATGGAACGACGCGCTGGCACACCATGCCGGATACATCGCAAACATGCGGCGGCAGGTGGTGGCCTCGCTCGAGGCATTTGCGAATGAGGAGCTGCGTGTCCTGTCCGGTGGCAGTGAAACACTGACCCTGCAGTTGCAAACCTTTCTTTCAAGGAACGATTCCATGGAAACGCTCCTGCAGCAGGATGTTCCGGCGGAAGAAGCCTTTGCCGGCTATCTCGGAAAGAAGCTCCAGCGCATCGCCGCGAGGGAGGAGCAGGCAGGTGCATGCCTCACCGGCATCCATCGGGACGAGGTGCACTTCATTCTCAATGACCAAACCGCAAAGGTGTTTGCCTCGCAGGGTCAGCAGCGTTCCATTGCGCTGAGTCTCATCCTTGCCGCAACAAGGCTTTACCAGCAGCAATCCGGGGAGATGCCGCTGCTGCTGCTCGATGATGTGATGTCCGAGTTGGATCCGATGCGGCAATCCCATCTGCTGCGGGTGCTGGAAAAAACGCAAACGCTCATCACCACCACCGACAGGCACGCCTATGAACACAGATTGCTGGAAGACACCAAGTGGTTTCATGTCCGGAGCGGATGTGTCATGGAAGACGCATGAGCGGTTGAAAAACCGCTGGTCACGCATGGTCGGGCATGGGGCGGCACCAATTCTTGACCCTTTGGACGGGAACGGATAAAATGGTAGGAAGTATAGCAATTGAGAACAGG
>JAEWSN010000178.1 GCA_023459915.1 Bacillota bacterium | reverse complement strand
CAGACTGTTGTCAACTGGACTGGAAAATCCTTATCCAGTGCGGATTTTGGCACGGTTCACAGGCAGTTGGTCACGGCAGGGGATCATTCTCCCGCGTGTGTTGCGCCGAAAATCGCGCTTGTGATATGATGGTCGCGTAAACGGGCAGATCCGCCTGTGGGAACGGAAGAGGAGATGGCGATGAGCAACGTGATTCGAATCAATGCGTCTGTATTCTCGCACATTGGCTACGGCAGGGAACAGAATGCTTCCGACTTCTATCTGAACGGCCGCTTCCAGTCGGAACACCAGTTGGACAACGTGGAAGCCTCCATGGAAAACCGGGGCAGCGAATATCTTTTTTCCATCGCAGACAACATGAACAACGCGGCGGACACCTCTGCCAGCGTATCCATCCTCCGGGAGCTCGATCGGCTGCAAGACCGCATTGCGGCGTTCGAGGGAGATCTTGAGGCCAAGACGCACGAGCTTTCCACCCGCATCGGCGGGGCGGCCCGCCTGCTCAACAGCATCCTGGAGATGAACCACACCCCGGAGCAGGACGACCTGCGGCGCGTCGGCTTTTCCGGACTGCTTCTCTCCGAAGGGTATGCGGTGGCGGCAACGGTGGGGCTGGGCCATGTCTACCTCATGCGCGGGGATGCCTTCACCTCCCTGGCCAGGGAGCAGTCCAAGCGGCAGAAGCTGGTCAATCTCGGCGTCCTGACCGAGGAGGAATCCGAACGCGAGGACCTTTTCATTCCTTCCGAGGAAGAGCCGGAGCTGGCCGAGGGGGAAGAGCGGGAGGACAGTCCGGTCATCGTTTCCGACCCGATGCCCTTCGAGGAGGAAGACACTTTCCTGATGGTCAGCCACGGCATTCTCGAAACACTCGGCGAGGAACGCGTGGAGGATATTCTGGCAGCGGGTGGGGAAAGCACCATCATTGCCGGCCGTCTGGTCGCAGAGGCCATGAAGCGCACCCATCGCGGAGATCTCACCGCCCTGGTGGTGCAAATCGAGAAAATCTACGACGTGCAGGGAAGCGCCAAGCGGCCCGCGATGAAGTCCCGTGTGGACGCGCTCAGCCGCACCCCTGCGGTCACCTATCGGTACAACCGCAAACCCGCCGGACGTGAGAATCTCATTTACGCCGGCCTGTTCGGGCTCACCATCGTGGTGGCGCTGATCATCCTGTTCATCATCTTCAGTTCGCTGCTCAACCCCAAGGACAAGCGGCCCTCCGCGTCGGCATCCCCGTCCGCCTCACCGTCGGTCTCCGCGAGCATCGACGCCACGCCGGAGCCCACACCGGAGCCCACCCCCGAGGTGACGCCGGAACCCACGCCGGAGCCCACACCGGAACCGGCTGCGGAAACCACCTATGTCGTCAAGTCGGGGGACACGCTCAGTGCCATTGTCCGCGGTCTCTACAATGACGCGTCCCTGCTCGACGCATTCCAGACATACAACGGCATTTCCGATCCGTCCAAGATTCAGATTGGACAGGAGCTGAAGGTGCCCCCGGCCGAAGTGCTCAAGGGCAACTGACGGGATGGCGCCGGCCGGCACGGGATGCGGTTCGGGCAAGTTGACATCAAGACATTGACATCATGACATGAAAAAACCGCTGCGCTGGGACGCCCCGTACAGCGGTTTTTTGTTGCGCCGGAAATCCCGGAAAGCCCACAACCCCCGGGACCCCCGGAAAACCAGCAAACCCCGGAAACCCGTTATGCCCGTTCCAGCAGCTGCCCCATCAACCGATCCGCCTTGGGCAGATACAGCCCGGTCGCACGGGCGGTGGCCTCGCTGAACGTCTTTGCCTGTCCGGGGACGGACTGTTCACGACGGCTGTCGTACAGCAGGAAGGGTACCGGTTCCCGCGTATGGGTGCGCAGGTGCAGGGGGGTGGGATGATCCGGCATGATCAGCAACCGGAAATCACCCATGTTCCGCAGCCCTTGCAGCAGGGGCGCCAGCAGCTCCGCGTCGATACGGGAGAGACTGTCCCTTTTCTGTGCCACCTGGCCCTGATGACCGCATTCGTCCGGGGCTTCCACATGAATGTAGACGAAGTCCGCCTCTTCCCGCAGCACGCGCAACGCGGCATCGGCCTTGCCACGATAGTTCGTGTGGTAGTTTCCCGTGGCACCCGGAACGTCGATGGACGTGAGGCCCGCGGCCAGCCCGATGCCCTTGATGAGATCCACCGCCGAGATGACCGCGCCGCGCAGGCCGTACAAAGAGGTGAACAACGGCAGGGAGGGCTTGCTGCCTTGTCCCCACAGCCAGATGGCGTTGGCCGGGTTTTTCCCGGCGGCCACACGGGCCAGATTGATCGGGTGGTTGGACAGCACATCCATGGACTTTGCAATCAGTGCCTGAACGATGTCTGCGCCGGGGCCTTTGGGCAAATGATCGACAATCGGCTGTCCGCTGATGTCATGGGGCGGGGTGAGGCCGATGTCCAGTGGTCCATTCATCCACAGCATGCAGTGCCGATAGCTGATGCCGCCGTGGAAGGACCAATCCGGGCCATCGAGCGCGGCCGCCACATCCGCCATCAGCGCCCGTGCCTCTTCGGTGGAGATTTCACCGGCGCTGTAGTCTTCCATGATTCGCGAGGCCAGGGGACCTTCTCCGCCCAGGGTGACAAGATTGCAGCGGAGGGCGGCTTCCCCGTCGCGCATGGTCAGCCCCATGCTGACGGCCTCGAGCGGGGAACGGCCGGTATAGTATGTTTCCGGCGCATACCCGAAAACAGAGAGATTCGCGACATCGCTGCCGGCGGGATAGTTCTCGGGAACCGTGGTGGCCAGTCCAGCCAATGCCGTCTGGAACAGGGTGTCCATGTGGGGGATGTCCGCGGCCTCCATCGGAGTTTTTCCGCCAAGCGCGGGAACGGGAACATCGGCCATGCCGTCGCACAGCAGCACTGCGTATTTCATGAAATCTCCTCATTGCGGCAACGTGTGGCGGTTTCTCACGGCCGCGCGTTGCGCCACAGGGGTGATCCGCCGGGCGGCAGATGACCCTGTCCTGCTTGTTTTGTCCAACGTACCACAGCCCGGGAAAGGGCGTCAAGCGCCCGGGATTCTTGCGATTCGGGCCAAATCTGGTATAATTCAAGGAGACACCGGCCGCGGAGCGCGGCCATACACACCAGGACATCCCGCCATCCGGGAGATGGCGCTTCAAGGAGGCAACATGGCAAAAATCACAAGTGACATGATCATCATGGACGTGCTTCGCATGGACAGAACCACCGCGCCCATCTTCATGCAGCACGGCATGCATTGCATCGGCTGCCCGTCGGCGTCCGGCGAGAGCATCGAGGACGCGTGCATGGTGCACGGCATCGACGCGAAGAAGCTCATCGACGCGCTCAACGCGCATGTGGAGGCCTGAGACACGCAGGCGGTTCCATCGCAAATCGGATCATGCCGGAGCAACCACTCCGGCATGATCTCTATATGAGAGGTATCCTATGCGGATTGATGAGATTGCGGCCCTGCTTGAAGCGCAAACGCACACGGTCGGCCATGACAGCGGCATTGACATCCGTTCCGCCTGCGGCGCGGATTTGATGAGCGATGTCATGGCCTTTTCAAAAGAGAACGCCATGATGATCACGGGATTGATGAATCCCCAGGTCATCCGGACGGCGGAGATGATGGACATCCGGGTCGTGGTGTTCGTCCGGGGCAAGAAGCCGCAGGAGGCCATTGTGGCGTTGGCGGAGGAAAAGGGCATTGCCGTGCTGTCCACGGAGCTGCCCATGTTCGCCACCTGTGGCCGGCTGTACGAAAAAGGGATTCATGGACGGGGAGACGGTTGATGGACAGTGGCGTGATCATCCGGGAATACGAGATTCCCGCCAATGATTTCATCGTGGCCGGCGAGGCGTCCAGCAGCGTCCGCAAGCTGCTCAACCAGATGGGCGTGGCGCCACCGATTGTCAAACGCGCATCCGTGGCCATGTATGAAGCCGAAATCAACGCGGTGATACACGGCCATGGTGGAACGGCGCATGTGGAGATCGATCGCGACAAGGTGTCTGTCCGCATCCAGGACGAGGGTCCCGGCATCCCGGATCTGGAGCTGGCGATGCAGGAAGGCTGGTCCACCGCGCCCGACAGCATCCGGGAAATGGGCTTCGGCGCCGGCATGGGCCTGCCCAACATCAAGAAACACGCGGACGAGTTTCTGGTGGATACGGAACCGGGAAGAGGCACCACCGTGCACATTTTGGTTCGTCTTCGTTGAGCGTCCCCCCACGAAACACTGGTCTGGAGGAGATACCCATGCACCAGGCATATACCCACTCGGTCACACTCGATCGGGACAAATGCAAGGGATGCACCAATTGCATCAAGCATTGCCCCACCGAGGCCATCCGGGTGCGCAATGGCAAGGCGGAAATTACGAAGGAACGTTGCATCGACTGCGGCGAGTGTGTGCGCGTCTGTCCCTACCATGCCAAAAAAGCGGTCAGCGATCCGTTGGAACGCATGGCCGATTACCGCTATCGTGTCGCGCTGCCCGCGCCTTCGCTGTACGGGCAGTTCCCGCCATCCCATGGACGTGACCGGATTCTGCAGGCATTGCTGAACATCGGGTTCGATGATGTGTTCGAGGTGGCAACCGCCGCCCAGGTGGTGTCAGACGCCACCCGCAGATATCTGGAACGGCATGATGTGAAAAAACCGGTCATTTCCACCGCCTGTCCGGCCGTGGTGCGGCTGGTCCAGGTTCGCTTCCCCAATCTCATCGACAATCTGCTCAAGCTCGATTCGCCCATGGAGGTGGCCGCGGAAATGGCCAGGAAGCGGGCGGCCGAAAAAACCGGATTTGCGCCGGAGGAAATCGGCACATTCTTCCTCTCTCCATGCGCGGCCAAGGTGACCAGTGTGAAGGCGCCGTTCGGGAAGGAAGTCTCGGCAGTCAGCGCGGTGTTTGCCATGAAGGACATTCACCTGCCGATGATGGAGCAGCTGCGCCACATGCAGAGCGATTTGCCGGCGCACCGCACCATGGCCGGACCGGCCGGGGTCCTGTGGGCCTGTACGGGCGGGGAGAGCGCACAGCTGGAAAAGGGCCGCCATCTCGCGGTCCACGGCATCCAGAATGTCATCGCGATTCTGGAGGAGACGGTCGAGGAGCGGCTGGAGGATGTCGCGTTCATCGAGGCGCTGGCCTGTCTGGAGGGCTGCCTCGGTGGCCCGTTGACGGTCGAGAATCCCTTTGTTTCCAAAACCAATCTGCAGAACGTGATTGAGGCTGCGCGGGATGAGGATTTCGATGCCTCCTGTCTCGTGGCGGAGCCCGAAGATCTGGCCTGGACAAAGGAAATGTCCTACATTCCCGTGCTCAAGCTCGACGACGACATGGAACGCGCGCTCGACATGCTGCAGCGCATCGACACCATCGAGGAGGGACTTCCCGGGCTCGATTGCGGCGCCTGCGGCGCGCCCAGCTGCCGCGCGCTGGCCGAGGACATTGTACAGGGTATGGCAAAGGAAACCGATTGCATTTTCAAACTGCGGGAGAAGGTGACCGATCTCGCCCACCGCTTTGAGGGGTTGACATGACAGTCAGGGAGTTTGCCCGCGTCAACGGGTATCGCATCGCAACCGAAGAAATGGCGGCGCTCAATCAGCCGATAGGTGGCGTGTACGCCTGCGACCTGCTCAGCTGGGCCATGGCCAAGGTGTCCGCGGGAGATGTCTGGACCACGGTGCACACCAATCTCAACGTCGTCGCGGTGGCGTCCCTCACCGGGGCGGCCTGCGTGGTCATTCCGGAGGGCATCGACATCGAGGCCGCCACCCTTGCGCGGGCCAACCGCGAGGGCGTGGTGATGCTGGCCGCGCCGCACAGCGCGGCACAGATATGCCTGCGGGCCTGGCGTGCCATCGACGGGGAAGTGTTGGCCAAATGAGGTACCACTACGATCTGCACATCCATTCCTGCCTGTCGCCGTGCAGCGATGACGACATGACGCCGAACAACATCGTCAACATGTCGGTGCTCAAGGGGCTCGATGTCATCGCGGTGGCCGATCACAACAGTGTCGGCCAGGTTGGCGTGGTGAAGGCGCTCGGGGAGGCCGCCGGTCTGGTGGTGGTGCCGGCCATGGAGCTGTGCACGGCCGAGGAAATCCATCTGCTGTGCCTGTTTCCCACCGAGTCGGCGGCACAGGCTGTCGCGGCCGGGTTGTTTGAAGGAATGGCTGTCCCGGACAACCGGCCTGACATCTTCGGGCACCAGTGGGTGCTCGATGCGGAGGATGTGCCTGTGCGGGAGGAACCGCGCATGCTGCTGGCCGCTTCGGGATTCGATGTGGAAGCGGCGCTGGCGGCCGTCCGTGCCGCGGGGGGCGTGGTGGTGCCGGCCCATGTGGATCGGGACGCATACAGCATCGAGGCAACCCTGGGTATCATCCCGCCGGAATACGGGTTTCGGGTGGTGGAGGCGTCCAAAGCCGCGTTCCCGCTGCTTTCACCGCTTTCGGAGCCGGGCGTGGTTCCCTGTCTCACCAACTCGGACGCCCATCATCTGTGGGACATCTCCGAACCGGAACATGACATTGATTTGCCCGAACGCTCCGTGGGCGCGCTGTTGAACGCCCTTCGGCAGGGCCTCGGGCTTCCGCTCGGATACCGTCCCGGCAGCTTGTAGGGTCGGGCCGCCTGCATCCGGCTTGACCTGGCTTCTTGGCATGACTGCTTGACGTGGTTGCTTGACGTGGTTGCTTGACGTGGTTGTTTGACATGGCTGCTTGACATGGCTGCTTGACATGCTTGCCCTTGCTTTTGCAACCGGTGGAACCCCTGTGGTACAATGCTCGGGATATGACAGAATTCCCTTGAGCGGGAGGAGAATGGCCAATGGTATTTCACGAACAAATTGCCCGCATGGATCAGCTGTCCGCGGATGTCTGGCGCATGGTGCTGGCATCGGAACGCCTTGCCACCGGCGCCAAACCCGGGCAGTTTCTCAATATCCGCTGCGGGGATTCCCTGGAGGCCTATCTGCGTCGTCCCATCAGTGTGTGCGATGTGCACCCCGGGGACAATACCGTGGACATTGTGTTTCAGGTCAAGGGCGCCGGCACCGAACGGCTCGCGCGTCTGCGGGCCGGGGACACGGCCGATGTGATGGGGCCTTTGGGCTCCAGCTTCCAACCCGTTGCGCCCGGCGGCCGGATGGTGGTCGTGGGGGGAGGCATCGGCACCTTTCCGCTGCTGTATCTGTTGCGAAGCATGCCCGACGTGGAACGCACGGCGCTGCTGGGCTTCCGGAACCGGGATGCGGTGGTGCTCGAGGACGCGTTCGCCGGTCAGTGCGAGCATCTGGAAATTGCCACGGACGACGGTTCGTACGGCACGCACGGATTTGTGACCTCCCTGCTGGCACGCCGGCTGGAACAGGGTCCTGTCAACGGGGTCTATGTGTGTGGGCCCATGCCCATGATGAAAGCGGCCGTGGATCTCTGCGTGGCACGGGATGTGCCGGTGCAGGTGTCCATGGAACAGCGCATGGGCTGCGGCGTGGGCGCGTGCCTGGTCTGCGCGTGCAAAAAGAAGCAGGGTGAATCGGAGATTTACACGCATGTGTGCAAGGAAGGGCCTGTGTTCAACGGCCGGGACATCGTGTTTGAGTGAGGAGGGCGCCAGCCATGGCACAGCAGCAACGCATGGGGTCTGACCCCAATCTCTCCGTGGACATTGCCGGCCTCCGGATGAAGAATCCCGTAATCGCCGCTTCCGGCACATTCGGGTTTGGACGCGAGTATGCCGAATACTTCGATTTGTCCACGCTGGGCGGTATCTCCGTCAAGGGGCTTACGCTCGAGCCGCGTCAGGGCAACCGGCCGCCGCGCATCGCGGAAACGCCGGCGGGCATCCTCAACAGTGTGGGGTTGCAAAACCCGGGTGTGCACGCGTTCATTGAGCGGGAAATCCCGTTCCTGCGGCAGTACGATGTGGCCATCATCGCCAACGCGTCCGGCAGCACCAAGGCAGATTACATCCAGATGGTGGAGATTCTCTCCGATGCCGATGTGGACGCGATAGAGCTGAACCTGTCCTGTCCGAATGTGAAGCAGGGCGGCATGGCGTTTGGCAGCACCGCGGCCGGCATCACGGATATTGTGTCGGCGGTGCGGCCCAAATGCCGCAAACCCTTGATGGTGAAGCTGACGCCGAACGTCACGGACATCACGGAAATTGCCCGCGCGGCGGAGGCGGCCGGGGCGGATTCGCTGTCGCTCATCAACACCCTGCTGGGCATGGCCATCGACGTGGAAACGCGCCGTCCGGTGCTGGGCAATCTCATGGGGGGCCTGTCCGGTCCTGCGGTGAAACCCATCGCCGTGCGCATGGTGTATCAGGTGGCGCGTGCCGTCGCCATTCCTGTGGTCGGCATGGGGGGCATCACCACGGGCAGGGATGCCGTGGAATTCCTGCTGGCCGGCGCGTCCGCCGTGATGATTGGCACCGCGGGATTTGTGGATCCCGGGGTGTGGCCGCGCGCGGCGGGAGAGATTTCCGATTACATGGCGCGGCATGGGTTTGCGCAGATGCAGGACATTGTGGGAGCGGTTTCCCTCTGGTAAATGAAAAAGCGCGGCGGGCGCGGTTCCCGTCGACAAGGATGGAAGCGCGGCGGGAGCGGTTCCCGTCGACAAGGATGGAAGTGCGGTGGGAGCGGTTCCTGCCAGCGAATGCAGCAAAGCGGCGGGAACGATTTTCCGCCGAAAAGGGCCGGAAGGCCGGGAGGACAGGATGAATCCATCGGTTGCGACATGGCTGTTCCAGACCAACGCCATCCGGGTGTGTCCGGAGAACAAACCGTTTTGGTACACGTCGGGCCGCATTGGCCCTTTTTATGTCAATACGCATTTTCTCTATGGCAGTGAGGCCAAGGCCACCGCGTTGCTCGGTGAGATTGACGCGCTCCTGCAGGAGCCGGCGTTGCTCAGTGGGGCTGTAGAGGCGCTGGTGCTGAAAAACCTTCAGGAGGACGCCATTTTTGCCGGCGTCATCGACGCCTTGGTGGAGAAGGTTTCCGGGACGCTGAAGCTCAGCGAGGTGGATCTGGTTTCCGGCGGCGAACGCCGCGACTGGTTCTTCTCCCTGGCGTTGGCCCATCGGCTGGGCAAGCCCCATCTGACATTGTTCAAGGACATGTCCGCCCATTTGTATCTGGGCGCGAACCAACCCGCGCGGGACAATCTGCCGCAGCCCGGCACATCGGTTCCCGTCAAAACCCTTTCCGGCATGCGATGCCTGCATGTCGCGGATCTCATCACCACGGCCTCGAGCTATGAACGGGCCTGGGTGCCCGCCATTCGTGACCTGGGCGGGGAGATGCCGTGGAGCCTGGTCGTGGTGGATCGGCTGCAGGGCGGCGGAGCATTGCTGGCGCGTCTTGGCGTGCAATCCCTGGCGCTGGTTGCAGTAGATCCTGATCTGTTCAAGGCGGCGGTGGATGCGGGGGTGCTGCCGAAATCGGTGCTGCCGATGCTGCTGGATTATCTGGCGGATCCGGAAGCCGCCATGGGCCGGTTTGTCGTGGCGCACCCCGAATTCATGACCGAGGCGCTGGCTTCGGATGAAAAGACCGCGGCGCGCGCCAGACTGTGCCTGGAGAAGCAGTTCTATCCTACTAATGCGAAGCATTTATAGGTCCTGCTGGAGCTTCCGCGTGGACGAATCAAGCGTATACGCAATAAATGGCGGCCGTTCAGTAGGGAATGGTCAGTGACACGCGGGAACCATGCGGGGTGTTGGCGGCGATGACCAGATTCTCGGTGAGCCGGTTGAGGATGGCGTATGCCCAGCCACGGGAACGCAAATCCTCTTCCGTGTTGGCGGCGCGTTCGAACTGGATGCGCTCCGGCACAATGCCCTTTCCGAAATCTGAAATTTCGAAGAAGATGCCGGTTTCCATGCGCTCAATGTGGACGGACACAATGCCGGAGCTCTTTTCGTATCCATGCTCCAGGGCGTTGAGCGTCAGTTCGTCAACGGCGGTCTTGAGCATGAAGCGCGCGTGCCGGTTGTCGGTGATGCCGGCGATGGCCTGCTCACAGAGATCCACAAAATGATCCATGCTTTGGGGCGTGTAGTCCAGACGTGCGGAGAGTTTGAACTGCTGGATTTCCATAGGCCCTCCTGTGGACGGCGCGTGGGAGCCGGCGGCGTGCGATTGTGCCATGTCCGCATTCATTATATCATGATTGTGGGGTCTGCCCCCATTTCTGACCCCGGAGGGCCTGCATGAAACTTCCAGAAGCTTTTGAAACGCAATTCCGCTCACTCCTTGACGACGCGGAGGCGGACGCGTTCTTTGCGTCCTTTGACGCCCCGCGCACCCGGGGATTGCGGGTCAACACCCTGAAGATTTCCGTACAGGATTATCTGGCACGTGTGGCTTCCACTGCGGATACGGGAGACGCCCCGGCTTCTGTCGCGGATACTGGTGATGTCCCCGCCTCCGCCGCCGGTACCGGGTCGGCAACGGATATTTCGCGCGGGAGCGGGCTGACCCCGGTGGCCTGGACCCGGGACGGGTTTTCGCATGACGGCAGCGGCGCGCCGGGCAGGCATCCCGATTACCACGCGGGCCTTTATTATCTGCAGGATCCCAGCGCCATGCTCCCGGCGGCGCTGTTGAGCCCGCAGCCGGGCGAGGCCGTGCTCGACTGCTGTGCCGCCCCGGGCGGCAAGACCGTGCAACTGGCGGCCATGATGCAAAACCGGGGATTTCTGCTGGCCAACGACATCAGTCCCAAACGGGTGAAGCCGCTCCGACGGAACCTCGAGGGACTGGGGGTTGCCTGTGCCGCGGTGACCAATGAGGATCCCGCCAGACTGGCGGCGGCATTCCCCGCCTTCTTCGATGCCCTGCTGCTCGATGTGCCCTGTTCGGGAGAGGGGATGTTCCGAAAGGATGAGACAGCCGTGCGCAGCTGGAAGCGGCATGACGCGCGGGCGCTCCAGACCATCCAGCGAACCCTGCTGCAGCAGGCGCACGCAATGCTGCGGCCGGGGGGACGAGTGGTCTATGCCACCTGCACCTACAATCCCGATGAGAATGAACGGCAGATTGCCTGGGCACTGGAACAGTATCCGGATCTGTCGCTGGTTCCCGTGCCCGGCTATCCCGGCGGCCTTGCGCCGGGACGCGCGGATTGGGTGCCCAACCATCCAGAACTTGCCGGCGCGGCGCGGGTCTGGCCCCATCTGGCAAACGGGGAGGGGCAGTTTGCCGCGCTGCTGCAAAAGGATGGCGCGCGGGAGACGGATCCTCCGGCGCCTGTGCCTTTGCATGGCGCCACGTTGGGGAACGGGGTGCCTGCCGCGGCGCTGGAGGCGTTGCGTGTGTTCTTCGTGGACACCTTGACCCCGGACGCGACGTTTCTAGGGCTGGATACCCATCCGCTGGCCTGCCTGGAGGCGCCGCACCGGCTTGTGCTGTTCGGCAGCGCGCTGTACTGGGCGGGATACGGGGCGGCATGCCCGCCGCAACGGCTGGAAGGGCTGCGCGTGGAGATGCCCGGTTTGTATCTGGGGGAGTGGCAGTCCGGCCGCTATACGCCGTCGGCCGCATTTGTGCACGCGCTCCGCCATGATGCCGTTCGCCGCCGGCTAACGCTCGATGTGCGGGATGCCGACGTCTCCCGCTATCTGCATGGCGAAACGCTGATGCACGAGGGGGAACGCGGGTGGCTGGCGGTTGCCGTCGATGGCTATCCGCTCGGTTGGGGCAAGCAGGAGGACGGATTCATCAAAAACCAATACCCGAAAGGATGGCGGATGCTGTGAAGGAAACCTTGCGACTGGACCGTCTGCTGGCCGACTGTGGCGTTGCGACACGCCGGGAACTCAAGGAAATCATCCGCAAGGGGCGTGTACGTGTGGCCGGCGAGGTGCAGACCAATCCGGCGTTTGCGGTGCGTCCCGGCGAGGTGGAGGTCCTTTTCGACGGGCATCCGGTTGTCTGGAAAGCCCGGTTTGTCCTGATGATGAACAAGCCGGCCGGGGTCATCACTGCCACCGAGGACCCCAGGCTGCCGACTGTGCTCGACCTGCTTCCGGAACAGCAGCGGCGGATGGGCCTGATTCCCGTGGGCCGCCTTGATCGGGACACCGAAGGGCTGCTGCTGCTGACCAGTGACGGTCAGCTGGCGCACGCACTGCTGGCGCCGAAGCATCATGTGGACAAGCTGTATGAGGCCGTGCTCGATGCCGAACCCATCCCGGAGGCGGAGAAATTGTTCGGGGACGGGGTTGTGCTGGCGGATGGCACGGTTTGCCGGCCGGCGGTGCTGGAACGGCGGCCGGGCGTCATGCTGGAAGGCGTTTTGCGGCCCGTGGCGCGTGTGACGATTGTGGAAGGAAAATTCCATCAGGTGAAACGCATGTTTCTGGCCGCGGGCAGCCGGGTTTTGGCGCTGAAGCGGCTGCGGATGGGACCGTTGTGGCTGGATCCTTCCCTGGCGCCGGGTGCGGCGCGGGAACTGACAACAGAGGAAGTGACCCGGCTTGAGGAGGAACGCTGAATGGACAAACAGGCGACAGCCAAGTTCGAATTGCTGCTGCAGGGACTGGTTTCCCGGATCACGGACGAGTTCGATTTTTTCGTCGGCTTGACCGGTGAGTTTTCAGCGGGCACGAAAAAGACGCCCGTTGTGGTGACTCCGGAGGAGGATGGCCTCCATGTGCGCATCGGTGCCGGCGGACGGCGGTTCCTGCCGCAAGCGGAACGCGCAACAGGGCTTGCGGAAGCGCTGCGCGCGGAGGCGGCCCGCCAGGACCGGCTGGTGCTCGAAGCCGTGTTCCGGCAGGAGGCCCTGCAGCTGTCGGCCGGTGACTCGAAGGCAACCGTGCGCACCATTGCGCGTCAGGATACCGCCGCGGCGATGGTGCCGGAGACTTCCCGCAGCCCGGAGGGATTGCACGCGCAGGCTTGTCCCCTCCCCGGCGTGACGGGGACCCGCGACATCGGGGTGGCAGAACATGCCTGGCCCGCCACCGGTGGACTGCTGGCCCACCGCGAGTATCTGGTCAAGCCCGGGGAGGCGGACGCACTGCTCAAGGAAATCGGCATCATGGCCCAGAATGGCAAGATCCGCAACGATCGCATCCGCAAATACAACCAAATCGATCATTTCGTGGAACTGTTGGTGCCGCTGTTGCAGACGCTGATGGCGGAAAAGCGCGAGTTGTTCATTGTGGACTGCGCGTGCGGGAAATCGTACCTGTCCTTTGTGCTCAATCATTTTCTGCTCGAAGGGATGAAACAGAAGGCGCGCTTTTTGGGTATCGACATTTCAGCGGGCGTCATCGCATCCTCGCAGCAGAGCGCCAAACGGCTGGGGTACAGGAACATGACCTTTCTCCAGGGAGATTTGCGGACCCTGCTGGTGGAGGAAGGCGGGCCTGTGGACCGCGCGCCGGACCTCGTGATCAGTCTGCATGCCTGTGATGTGGCGACAGACTACGCCCTGGCGTTTGGGATGCGCAACCGGGCACGGGCCATCGTGTCCGTGCCGTGCTGCCAGCATGAGCTTGTGAACCGGATCCGCACGGACGACCCCATGGCGGAACTGTTGCGTCATGGCCTGCTCAAGGCGCGATTTGCGGATGTGCTCACCGACGGGCTTCGCTGTCTGATGCTTGAAGCCGCAGGCTACGAGGTGTCCTGTGTGGAGTGGGTCTCCCCGCTGGAGACGCCGAAAAACCTGATGATCCGCGCCGAAAGGAAGTCCGGGGGCAACCGCGAGAAGCAGGCGGCCTATGAGGCGCTGGCCCGGCGGTATCACGCGCGGTTGACATTGGAAGAGGAAATGATAGGCTTTCTGTAAAAAGAACCGGCCAACGGGAGGGAATCATGAAGGCACAATTTGTTCACTACAACTTCAACGTGTTGGATTTGGCGCGAAGCATCGCGTTCTACGAAACGCAACTGGGCTTGCGCGTGGAGAAGCGGCATGTGGCGGAGGATGGCAGCTTCGAGCTGGTGTTCATGGGAGACGGACAAACCGGGTTCCAGCTGGAGCTGACCTGGCTCAGGGAATGGCGGGAACCCTACAATCTGGGAGACAACGAAATGCATCTGGCCATGCGGGTGTCGGATATCGAGGCTGCGCGGGCATTCCACAGGGAGCAGGGCGTCATCTGCTACGAGAACGAGAAAATGGGCATCTATTTCATTGAGGATCCGGATGGGTACTGGATAGAAATCGTGAAGTGATCGTGCAGGCCGCGGATGGTGCACAAGGATGTGGTGCGGCATCCTTGTGCGGCCTCCAAACCGGTTTTGCGGGAGAATGGAGATTGACAACCCGATGCCGTCCCCGTATAATGAATCGTGCGGCAGGCAGCCGCATCGGTTCGCGGGTGTAGTTCAATGGTAGAACTCCAGCCTTCCAAGCTGGTCGCGTGGGTTCGATTCCCATCACCCGCTCCATTGCCAAAAAGGCTGTTCCGTCTGGAACAGTCTTTTTTTGTTCCTGTCCCCCGAAGGAGGCAACATGCTGGATTTCACAAGAATCGCCACCGTCTCTCCTTCCCTGCGTGTGGGGGATTGCGGCTACAACGCATCCCAAATGAAGCCCCTTGTCACCAAAGCCAGGCTGGCGGGCGCACATGTGGTGCTGTTCCCCGAACTGGGCATCACCGGCTATTCCTGCGCGGACCTGTTCCGTCAGCCGGTGCTGCTGCGGGCGGCGGAGGCGGCCGTGGCGGATTTGCTGGCATGGACCGCGGACTGGGATGGCGTGATGGTTTTCGGCTGTCCGGTGCCGGTGGGGGGCAACCTTTTCAACTGCGCGCTGGTGGCACAGTCCGGCAAGCTCATGGGCATTGTTCCCAAGACCCATTTGCCCGGGAACAACGAGTTTTATGAACCCCGCTGGTTCACGCCCGGCGCGGACGCGGTCCCCGGCACGCAATGCTTTGCCGGACAGGAAGCCGCTTTCGGTACGGATTTGCTTTTTCCGGTCACGGGACATCCGGACCTGGTGATTGGCATTGAAATCTGTGAGGATCTTTGGGCGCCGGTTCCGCCGAGCAGCCTGCTGGCCAGGGCGGGCGCAACCGTCATCCTCAACCCCTCGGCCTCCAATGAACAGATTGGCAAGGCGGAATACCGCCGGGAGCTGGTGGCCAACCAGTCCGCGCGTGGGCTCTGCGTGTATGCCTACGCGTCGGCCAATCCCTGTGAATCCACCACGGATACGGTGTTTGGCGGACACATGCTGATTGCCGAGGGCGGCCGGATTCTTTCGGAAAATGCCCGGTTCGACACGGAAGGCTCCCTGCTGCTGGTGGATGTGGACACGCAGCGCATGCAGCACGACCGGCGCAACGCCGGGTCCTTTCACCAGCGGCTGCCATGGGAATCCGCCCTGCCCGTCTGGCGACGGGTGGCGCTGACCAGGCCGCAGCTGCCGGTGGCCAACGCGGGCGAGACCAATGCGGTCGCCGGACTGATGCGCCCCATCGACAGGCACCCGTTTGTGCCTGGAAACCCGGCACAACGGGAGGAGCGCTGCCGGGAGATTCTGGCCATCCAGACCGCCGCGCTCGCCAAGCGCATGACGCATACCGGCATCAAAAAGCTGGTGGTCGCGGTTTCCGGCGGACTGGACTCCACCCTTGCCCTGATTGTTGCGGTCCGTACCATGGACAGGCTCGGACTGCCGCGCGAAAACGTGCTGGGCATCACCATGCCGGGCTTTGGCACCACGGACAGAACCTATCAGAACGCGCTGGACCTGATGCGGCACCTCGGCGCGGCAACGCGCGAGATTCCCATCGCGGAGGCCGCGCTGCTGCATTTCCGGGATATCGGGCACGATCCGGCGGTCCACGATGTCACCTATGAAAATGTCCAGGCCCGTGAACGCACGCAGATAGCCATGGACATTGCCAACCAGGTGGGCGGGTTGCTGGTGGGTACGGGCGATCTGTCTGAAATGGCGCTGGGCTGGTGCACCTACAATGGCGACCACATGTCCATGTACGCGGTCAATGCCGGTGTGCCCAAGACCCTGGTGAAATATGTGGTGGGCTGGTATGCCGACCACGAGGCCGCGGAGGAGGCCGCCGCGGTGCTTCGCGACATCCTGGCAACCCCGATCAGCCCGGAGCTGCTGCCGCCGGATCCGGAGGGCAAGATTGCGCAGAAGACCGAAGAGGTGGTTGGGCCCTACGAGCTGCACGATTTCTTTCTGTATCATGTGGTGCGGTATGGCGCAGGACCCGCAAAGGTGCTTGGCATGGCCCGGCTCGCATTTGCCGGGGACCGGGAGCCCGAGGAGATTGAGAAATGGCTCCGGGTTTTCATCAAGCGCTTCTTCTCCCAGCAGTTCAAGCGGTCCTGTGTGCCGGATGGCCCGAAGGTGGGCTCCATCAGCCTGTCCCCGCGTGCCGACTGGCGGATGCCCAGCGACGCTTCGGCAGCCGCGTGGCTGCGTGCGCTCGATGTGGCGACGGGGAAGGGGAACGATGCCGAATAGGTACGCGCCAGCGCATGTGCGGGGCGTGTGCGGGGCCATCGGTCGGGGCGTCATCGGCGGCGATGCACCGCCAGCACAAATGAAATGGGTGTTTCCAGCCTTTGCAGCGCGGCATAACGCGCCATGCCCTCCTTGGGAGATTTCCAGGCGTAGGGTGTCATGGAGAGCAGGTCGGCCAGTGTGTCGGCGCCCTCGAGGCATATCGTGTCAGCCACCTGCACCGTCTGTTCCAGCGTGAAGGAGGGCAGCTCCGGAAGCGCCTCGTCGTTTTCCCGGGGAACCTCGTACAGGGCCTGCTTGAGCGCCCACAGGTGGCGTTTGCCCGGTATCGCGGTCAACAACAGACCGCCCGGGCGCAGCACGCGCGCGAACTCCGCGTCCGCCGAAGGCGCGAATACGTTGAACAATCCATCCATGCTGCCGTCGGCGAGCGGCAGATGGAACAGGGAAGCCACAATCCACTGCATGCGTTTGTCCTTGCCGGCCGCCCGCCGAATGGCTTCCTTGGAAATGTCCATGCCAAACAGCACGCGTTCGGGCTCCGGCAGCGCGTTGCGCAGGGCGATGGTCCAGGTTCCCTCCCCACAGCCCACATCCGCCATATGCCACAGCTCGTCGGCATACGAGGCGGCCAGCGCCGCCAGTGCATGCCCCAGCACATTGTAGGCGCCGGTCGCCAGAAAACGGCGGCGCGCGTCCACCATGTCCTTGTTGTCACCCGGTGCCTGGCTGTTGCGATGCTTGTCCGTGAGCAGGTTCACATGGCCCTTGGCCGAGATGTCGAAGGCATGGCCGGCGTCGCAGCGGAACGCGGTTTTTCCCTGTTCCAGCGGCTTTCCGCACACCGGGCAGATGAGGATGTGTTGCTTCATGGGCGACCTCCATACCTCTCGAGTGTACAGGAAGCATGAGGCCTGCGTCCAGTCGGCGTCCTCCGGAAATGTTACAGAAATATTACGGTACCTGGTACCGTCATATTTGTTATAATCGGGAGCACGGAAGAATGGGAGGACAGTATGACGGGATTGGGCACATTGGTGAATGTCGCGGCCATCATCACGGGTGGAACCATTGGATGGCTGGCGAAAAAAGGCATCTCGGAGCGCTACAAGAAGACGGTGATGCAGGGCATCGGCCTGGCGGTCATCATCATCGGCCTGTCGGGCAGTCTGCAGGGCATCCTGCGGTTTGTCGGGAAAGACCGGCTGGACAGGGTGTATCTCACCGGGATGATTCTGTCCCTGGTGTTTGGCGCGCTCATTGGAGAGGCGCTCAACATTGAACGGCGGCTCGATGATTTGGGACTCTGGTTCCAGTCCAAGTTCGCCCGGGGCGAGCACACCTTTGCCGAAGGATTTGTCACGGCCAGCCTGGTGTACTGTGTGGGCGCCATGGCCATCGTGGGCGCGCTGGAGGACGGGTTGACCGGCAACACACAAATTCTCTACGCCAAGGCCATTCTGGACGGCGTCAGCGCCATTGTGTTCGCGGCCACGCTGGGGATGGGCGTCACGTTCTCGTTTTTGCCCGTGCTGGTCTATCAGGGCGGCATCACGCTGCTGGCCGGCTTTCTCAAGCCCTGGCTCACCGAGGACATCATTTCTCAGATGTCGTTGGTGGGAAGCGTCCTGATCACCGCGATCGGGCTCAACATTCTGGAAATGACCCGCATCAAGGTGGGGAACCTGCTGCCGGCCATTTTCCTGCCGGCTGTTTTCCACCTGCTGTACCAGCTTGTGCCCTTGTTTGGTGGTTGAACCGGAATGGCATCTGAACCGGAATGGTATCTGAACCGGAATGGCAACTGAAACGGACAAAGTGCGGCGGGACCGCAATCCCCGGCCGAACCGTCTTCGGCGCGCGTCCCGCGTGGGGTTTCGCGCAACCATGGGTTCGACCCGGTTGACGGCCGGCCGGAACCTCACTATAATGAATCCATTGAGGCAGCCGGATTTCATGACACACCCGGCGCACAGTTCCGTTGAGTGGAAGCGGGAGTCTTCAGGCCATCCAGAGAGAAGACCGGTGGTGAAAGGTCTTTTGGCACCAGATTCCTTCCCATCCATGAGGATCAGGTCGAGGAGGCCTGCGGGAGATCCCGTTAGCGGTCACAGGAGCAGGGTTCCCGTCGGGGAACCAATTTGGGTGGTACCGCGGATGCACATCCGTCCCAAGTGGGATGGGTGTGTTTTTTGTATTCGGATTGCGTGAACAAATAGCAGGAGGAGCAGCAAATGGCAAAGGACAACGGCAAGAAACTGGTGGAAGCCATCACGTCCATGGACGTGGACTTCGCCCAATGGTACACCGACATCGTGAAAAAGGCGGAACTCGTGGATTACGCGAGTGTGCGTGGCTGCATGATCATCCGGCCGTACGGCTACGCGCTGTGGGAGAACATCCAGCGCGAACTGGACCGCCGCTTCAAGGAAACCGGTCATGAGAATGTCTCCATGCCGATGTTCATTCCCGAAAGCCTGCTGCAGAAGGAAAAGGACCATGTGGAGGGCTTTGCACCCGAAGTGGCCTGGGTGACCCATGGCGGCAGCGAGAAGCTGCAGGAACGCCTGTGTGTGCGGCCCACTTCGGAAACGCTGTTCTGCGACCACTACAAGGACATCATCCAATCCTGGCGGGACCTGCCCAAGCTGTACAACCAATGGTGCTCCGTGGTGCGCTGGGAGAAGACCACCCGGCCGTTCCTGCGTTCTGTTGAATTCCTGTGGCAGGAAGGCCATACCGCGCACGCCACCCCGGAGGAGGCCCAGGAAGAGACTCTCCGGATGCTCGGCGTCTATGCCGATTTCTGCGGGGAGTTCCTGGCCATCCCTGTCCTGAAGGGACAGAAGACGGACAAGGAGAAATTTGCCGGCGCGAACGCCACCTATACCATCGAGGCGATGATGCACGATGGCAAGGCGCTCCAGAGCGGCACGTCCCACAATTTCGGGGACGGGTTCGCCAAGGCGTTCGGCATTCAATACACGGCCAAGGACAACACCCTGCAGTATGTGCACCAGACCTCGTGGGGATTGTCCACCCGCATCATCGGCGCCCTCATCATGGTGCATGGCGATGACAACGGATTGGTGCTGCCTCCCCGTGTGGCGCCGGTACAGCTGGTCATCATTCCTGTTCAGGGGCACAAGCCCGGGGTCATGGAGAAGGCGGCCGAACTCAAGGCCCAGCTCGCCAAGGTGGCCCGTGTGAAGATCGACGACACCGACAAGCAGCCCGGATGGAAGTTTGCCGAGCACGAAATGCGCGGTGTGCCGATTCGCCTTGAGGTGGGTCCCAAGGACATGGAGAAGGAACAAGTGGTGCTGGTGCGCCGCGACACGCACGAGAAGCTGTTTGTGCCGATGGCCGAGCTCGAGACGACCGTGGCGAAGCTGCTCGATGACATCCACGACAACATGCTGCAAAAGGCGCTGACACTGCGGGAATCCCGCACAACCACCGCGAAGGACATGGATGAGTTCGTGTCGCAGCTCGATGGCAAGCAGGGCTTCATCCGCGCCATGTGGTGCGGGGATCGCGCCTGTGAGGACGCCATCAAGGAGAAGACCGCGGCGACCTCCCGCTGCATGCCCTTTGACCAGACACCTGTCGGCGACACCTGTGTCTGCTGCGGCAAGCCCGCCAGCAAGCTGGTGGTGTGGGGCCGCGCGTATTGAGAATCTTATGTGATTCCCCATGATTCTTGAAATGGAACGTATGCCGGTCACAGGATAAGGACAAGAACACCCCGTCGGTTGCAATGATGCTGCCGGCGGGGTGTCTGCATGTGGCGTTGCGTTTGCGTTGCGTTTGTTGTGACATCACATATAATGAAGACAAATCCTGTCGCAAACAATGAAGACAAAATCTGCAACAGAAAATGAAGACAAGTCCCATCCGTGATCCTTTCGGAGTGTCGTCTCATCCACACCCACTGGAGGAGGTTCGCCATGACGCAACACGCATCGGTTTCGCAAACCCCTGCCCGCCCCACCAGCCCCTTCCGCTACGCCGTCGGCATGTTTGGCACATCCATCCCCATCAATATGTTCAAGACCTATGCGGCCATTTTCTATGTGGACCGGCTCGGCCTGAGCACGGCGCATTACGCGCTGGTGCTGCTGATCTACACCTTTGTGGATGCCATCGACAATCCGGTCTATGGGTTTCTCTCGGATCGAACCCGTTCCCGCTGGGGGCGACGGCGTCCGTGGCTTGTCATTGGCACGCCGCTGCTGGTGCTGTGCTTCATCCTGTTCTTTTTCCCGCCGGCCTTGAGCCCCACGTCTGGCTTGTTCGTATACATGCTGCTGATGTATATCCTCACCGGCACGCTGGATTCGCTCATCAACGCCAACTACGGCGCGTTGTTTCCGGAACTCTTTCCCAACGACGCCATCCGCGCAAAGACCAATGCCATGCGGCAGGGGTTCCAGCTGCTGGCCATGGTCATCAGCATTGCCCTGACCCCGATGGTGACCGAAAAACTGGGTTATTCCACCACCGCGATTGTGTATGGCGCCCTTGCGCTGATCGTGATCCTCTTCATGGCCTTTGGCAGCCATGAGCAGCCGCAATCCCTGGAGATGGCCAGGCCGAAGCTGTGGGACAGCCTCAAGGTGATGCTCACCAATCCGAAGTTCTGGATATTCGGCCTCACCAACGCGTGCTACAGCGCTGCGATGGCGCTGGTGATGCAGGCGGTGCCCTTCTATGTGAAGTATTCCCTGGCGCTCGACGCGGGCAAAACCACTTTGCTGCTGGGCAGCGTGCTGCTGTTGGCGGGGGCCTCCATGGCGGTGTGGGCCTGGCTCATCAAGCGGTTCCATCTGATGCGTATCTGGCGGCTGGCGTTGCTGCTGCTGGGGCTGGCGTTCATTCCGCTCTATTTTATGAACGGGCTGGTGGGCGCCATTGCGGGCAGCTCTGTGGTCGGTCTGGGCATGGCCGGCGTCATGGCGTCCATGGATCTCATCGGTGCCCGCATCATGGATGAGGACACCCGAAAACACAACCTGCGGCGGGAAGGCATCTATTCTTCCGCCATGGGGTTCATGAACCGGTTGAGCGGGCTGTTTGTCAGCCTCGCGTTCCTGCTGGTGAACCGGTTCTACGGATTTGTCAGTGGCGATATGCCTGGCTTGAACCCCGGAGGCGCCGCACGCTTCCTGATGGTGATATTCCCGGTGGGCGCCATGGTGCTGAGCTGCCTGTTCTCGCTGTTCATGCGGTTTCCTGAGGATGAGTCCGGCACTGGGGCTTCATCGGGTACAAGCAAGGAGCCGGAACCGGATGGTTCGTCCGAAACGGAGGTGCAACCATGACAACCGCCATGACAACCGCCACGACAGCCGCCACGACAACCGCCATCACGCGCACCCGTCACTTTTCCGCCACGGACATGGGCCGGTATGAACTAATCCCTTTCGAGGTGCCGCCACGAACGGAGCGTATCGACATCTCGGTTGCCTATACGCGGCACGCAACAACGGTTGCCGACGGCATCACCCTCCGTCGGGAGCAGGCAGTGGTGGATCTCTTCCTCCACGATCCAAATGACGTCTGTGTGGGCGCTTCCGGTTCAGAACGCACAACAGTATTCTTGTCCGGGACCGACGCAACACCCGGGTTCAAGCGTCAGCCCATCCAGTCCGGAGGATGGGCCATCGGCGCGGGGTTGTACAAGATTCCTGAAGAGGGTCTGGACGTGACCTGGACCATCACGCTGACGCCCAAAACCATGCGCCTGTTCAAGGGCGACACCCATGTGCATACGGATCACTCGGATGGCGGGATGTCGGTGGCGGACACCATTGCGCAGGCTGCCCGGCAGGGACTGGCTTTCGTGTTTCTCACCGACCACAACACCACCACCCAGCAGCAGCCACAGCCGTTTTCACCGGATATCACGGTGCTTCCCGGTTCCGAATGGACACACTATAAAGGGCATGCGGGGTTCCTGGGTGTGGCGCAGCCGTACAAAGGTTCCTTTGTGTCCAACAGTCTGGCGGAAACACAGGCACGGCTCAAGGAAGCGCAGTCATTGGGCGCGATGGTGGTGCTCAATCATCCGTTCTGCCCGCAATGTCCCTGGTTGTGGGGGTTTGAAGCGGTTCCCCATGACGCGGTGGAAGTCTGGAATGGCGTGATGTCCGAACGCAATTTAAAGGCACTTCATTGGTGGCACCAGCAACTTCTGGCAGGGCGTCGCCTGCCTGCCGTGGGCGGCAGTGACTGGCACCGGCCCGGACTGCTGGGCGGCATCGGCATGCCATGCATGTGCCTCCATGCCTGGTCGCGGGAGCCGGAGGATCTGATGGACGCCATGCGCGCGGGCAACGGCTATATCAGCTATCTGCCGCAGGGGCCGGGGATTCAGCTGGAGGACGCGGTGTTTGGCGGCGAATGGCCGGCGGATAAACCCCTCAAGATCGCCTTCACGGACCTGCGCGGGGGAGATGTGCTCCGCCTCATCACGGATCAGGCGGAGGAAGCGCTGCCGTGCCCACCGGATACGAACGCGTGGGAACTGGTTCGCACACTCGGTTCCGCGCGGTTCATCCGGTTCGAGGTGTTGCGCAGCTATGCGCCCGGGTTGCCGCCGATGACCGCCATGGTGTCCAATCCCATCTGGGCTGGCACGGGGATATGATGGGGCTGGTACGGGGACATGACGGGGCTGGTACGGAGGCCTGAAACCGGACGCCGGCGGGGCGCGAAACATCAAACAAAACGGCGGGCGGCCGGATGCGCTTTTTCAGCATGTTTTTCCTTGACATTCCGGCGTCCAGACCGTAGAATATGACTTGTCCTTTCGAGGACCGCATGCGGTGGGTGTAGCTCAGTCGGTTAGAGCGCCAGGTTGTGGCCCTGGAGGTCATGGGTTCGATCCCCACCACTCACCCCATTACCCCGTAACGGTGAATAGAGGTTGGAAGCTGAGACGAGACTCCGGCTTCCAGCTTCGAAACCCGTACGGTGGCAGGAACCAACATCTGTTGGGATGTCGCCAAGCTGGTAAGGCACCAGACTTTGACTCTGGCATTCGTAGGTTCGAGTCCTGCCATCCCAGCCAAAAAAGAAGCGTCTTTTGTCTTCACGGACAAGAGACGTTTTTTTGCGCGCGTTGAGTGCCACTGAACCTGCCGTTGCGTTTCAGCATGGGGAACGGGGAGGGAATGCCGAAAACACGGCAAGGGTCTGTGTTATAGTGGTAGCAAAAGACGGAATCGAAGGAGCGCGACATGGCCATGATGGAAGAAGACAAGATTTACCAGGGGATCCTTTTCTCTCCCGCGGATCCGGAGTTGAAGGCGATGAAGCGCAAGGCGCATCATCTGAATATGGATTTCAACAAGCTGTACGAAGCGGAAACCGAGCCAAGAAACGCCATCTTGGCCAGCCTGCTCGGCGCGTTGGGGGAAGGAAGCTTCCTGCAGGGCCCCATCACGTTTCATTATGGGTCGCACACCAGGATTGGGAAGAACTGTTTCATCAATTTCAACATCACCGTACAGGACGATGCGGAAGTGACGATTGGCGACCATTGTGATTTTGGGCCCAATGTGACCATTGTTACCCCGGTGCATCCCATGCTGGCCGATGAACGCCGCGCGATGCGCTGCGCCGACGGACAAATCCGTCGCCTCTGTTACGCCAGGCCGGTTCACATCGGTGACAACTGCTGGCTGGGCGCCAATGTGGTGGTTTGCCCAGGTGTGACGGTGGGAGACAATTGTGTCATCGGCGCCGGAAGTGTCGTGACCAAGGATGTGCCGGCCAACTCCTTTGCGGCGGGCAACCCGTGCCGCGTCATCCGGGAAATCACGGAAGCGGACAGCATGCGGCACAAGCCGGAAGTCCTGGCGGACAACAGTGTGCTTTAAACCCGAAATCTGTCGGGCATGACGCCGAAATCGTTTGCGTCACCGGGTTTGGTTGAAAGCAGCTCCGGTTTCGCTTTGAGGGAAGAACCATGGAAGATTTGAAATTGTATCGTGTGAAACAGCAGTTTTCCAACGAGCACCTTGCGGATGTTGCCCAGACGGTGCGTGATCAGGTCAGCGGGTTTGCGGCCGCCAATCCCGTCTTTCAGCCCGGGATGAACATTGCCTTGGCTGTGGGCAGCCGGGGTATCGCGAATCTGGCTTGTATTGTCAAGGCGCTGGCCGACGGCTTGAAGTCGCTCGACGTGACCCCGTTCATCGTGCCCGCCATGGGCAGCCACGGGGGTGCCACGGCCGAGGGCCAGCGGGAGGTTTTGGCCGGATACGGCATCACGGAAGAAGCCATGGGTGTGCCCATCCGGTCGTCCATGGAAGTGGTGGCGCTGCCCCGGGGAGACTTGGCGGTGCCGCTGTTTCAGGACAAGCTGGCCCATGAGGCGGATGGCGTGGTCCTGGTGAACCGCATCAAGGTCCACACCGATTTTCACGGCACCTACGAAAGCGGTCTGATGAAAATGGCCGTCATCGGGCTGG
>JAEWSN010000177.1 GCA_023459915.1 Bacillota bacterium | reverse complement strand
ACACCCGGTGGTACCAGTATGGCGCTTTTCTGCCCATCTTCCGCTCCCACGGCACGGATGCCCGGCGGGAAATCTGGCACTACGGCGACGAGGGGGAAATGTTCTACGAAAGCCTGGCCGCCGCCACACGGCTGCGGTACCGGCTGCTGCCGTACCTCTATGCATGCGCGGCACAGGTGACCTTCGAGGATCGCGCCATGATGCGGCCGCTTGCCTTTGATTTCCCGGAGGACAAACAGACGTACAACATCGGCGATCAATACCTGCTCGGTCCCAGCCTTATGGTCTGTCCGGTGACGACACCCATGTACTACGGGCCGGAGTCCCGCCCGCTTGCGGATCGGGAAAAGGCTCGTGCCGTATACCTGCCGGCCGGCACAAGCTGGACGGATTGGCACACCGGTATCACCCATGCCGGCGGACAGACCCTCACCCTCGCGGCGCCCATCGACCGAATCCCTGTCCTGGTGCGCGCCGGCAGCATCCTGCCGCTGGCCGAACCGGCGGCCTGCACGGACGAGATGCGGCAGGATCAGTTCGACCTGCGGATCTGTCCCGGCGCGGATGGCGCGTTCACCCTGTATCTGGATGCGGGCGATGGCTATGGTTATGAACAAGGCCAATATGCCACCATCGGGATGACCTGGGATGACCGCTCAGGCGCCCTGACGCTCCACGAGCGGAGTGGCAGTTATCCCGGCATGTCGAAACAGATCACCTTCCGGATATCCGGCATGGCCGGGGACGTCCGGACCGTCCCGTACACGGGCGAACCGGTGGTCATCGGGCCGGCGTGAGGCTCAGCCGGCAAAGTCATGGCAAAACGCTGTGAGGTTCCACCGGCAAAGTCATGGCAAAACACTGTGAGGATTCGCCGGCAAGTCTCGGCAAAACGACATGGGGTTCCGCCAGCCAATCACGGCAAACAGGTGTGACGGAAAGGGGGCCTTCCCATCAAAAGACTGCTGCACGGCATCTCCCAACGATTGGGAGACATCTCGATCCGAAACAAGATTTTTGTGCTGAACGCCGTCATCATCGTCGTTTCCCTTTTTGTGTTCGCCTGGTTCGCGAGCCGGATTTCCGGCAATGCCATTCTGGAAAAGGCAACCCGGAACGCCTCCCGGGAGCTTGCCCTGATCGACAAAAGCCTGTCCACGCTGGTCATCAACGCGGAGGACAACATCCGCATCCTGACCACCAACGACCGCCTGCAGAAATCGCTGGGAGATTACGACCGCGATGACGTCAGCCCGGTGACCTCCCTCGACATCTCCAGCACCCTGTCCGCCGTCATCAGCAGCATGGTTGTCCCGAACACCCATTACGCGGCCGCCAGCATCATGACCGCGCGGCAGGAGCTGTTCGAAATTGGATACGCGGACAACACCCGGGCCCGCGAAATCCTTTCCCCCGAGCAGGTTGCGGCAATCACCCGCAAAAAGACCCCCTCCTGGATCAGCCTGCGGGAGATGGATTTCCGCAGCGGTCACACGGCGCCGGTTTTCACCATTGCCAAGCCCATCGTCGGGCTGGATACCGGCAAAATGCTCGGTACCGCCGCGCTGTATCTGGAGGAAGCCGACATTGCCGCCATTTATCTGGAAAACATCGTCAACCCGAACGATCGGTTTCTCATCCTGGACAACCGGCTGCAGGTGATCTCCTCCCGGAACAAGGAGGACCTGTTCAAGCCGCTGTCCCAGCTCCAGCCATTGACGGACGGGGAAATGCAATCCCTGCAGCGGACGGGCAGCGTCATCAAGCGGGTGGACGGGCTGCAGGTGCTGCTGACCATGCGGACGTTTGAAAAACTGGACTGGCGAATCCTGAGCATGATCCCGCTCAAGGAAATCACCACGGAGACGCAGGGCATCACCCGGCTCATCGTGTTCCTTGGCCTCGCCTGCCTGGCGTTTGCCTTCGCCGCGTCCTATTTTCTCTCACACACCATCACGCAACCCATCCTCTCGCTGGCCCGGCTCATGCAGGAAATGGACAAGGGGAATCTGGATGTCCGCACGCAGGTAACCAGCAAGGACGAGGTGGGGCAGCTCGGCGAGGGCTTCAACAGGCTCATGGAGAAGATCCGCCAGCTGCTCGCCCAGGTGGTCCAGGAGCAGAAAACCAAGCACGAGATGGAATTCCGGCTGCTGCAGTCGCAAATCAAGCCCCATTTTCTCTACAACACCATGGAGACCATCATCTCCTTCATCAAGCTCGACATGAGGGACAATGCCATGCTGACCGCCCGGAATCTGGCGGCTTTTTACCGGATCTCCCTGAGCCGCGGGCATGACATCATTTCCATCCGGGAGGAAATCCAGCTGATCACCAGCTACCTGACCATCCAAAAACTGCGCTATGTGGATCTGGATTACCGGCTGGACATCCGTCCGGAGATTCTCGATTGCCAAATCCCCAAGCTGACACTTCAGCCGCTGGTGGAGAACGCCATTTACCACGGGCTCAAACCAAAGCGGGGCACCGGCACCCTGACGGTGCGCGGATATCCGGACGCAGATCTCATCCGGATTGAGGTGGCGGATGACGGCGTGGGCATGGACGCCCATACGGTGCGGCATCTGCGCCACCGTTCGCCCTCCCGGCAGGGCATGGACAGCTTTGGCATCAGCAGCGTCCACGCACGGCTGCAGCTGCGCTTTGGAGAAGCGGCCGGCATCCACATTGAAAGCGTGAAACAGGCCGGCACAAACCCTCGCAGCGGTTCCAAAGAACCGGCCGGCGTAACCGAACAAGTCAGCACGGCCGAGCAAACCGGCGCCAACGTACTGACCGGCACCACGGTCACCGTGACGATCCCGGCCATCAAAGCCCATGAACTGGAACAGGGGAAGGAGGCGGATGCATGAGAAAGGTGTTGCTGGTGGATGATGAGTACTATTTCCGGCAGGCCCTGATGGCTTCCTTCCCCTGGAAGGAAAACGGCTTCACGGTTTGCGGGGAGGCCCGGGACGGGGAAGAGGCGCTTGAACAGGTCATTGCGCTCTCACCGGACATCGCGCTGGTGGACATCAACATGCCCATCAGGGACGGGCTCGCATTCGCCCGTGACATCCGGGAGGGGAACCATCCGCTCAAGATCGTGATGCTTTCCGGTCACAGCGAGTTTGCCTACGCGCGGCAGGCCCTCCATCTGGGTGTGAGCGATTACCTGCTCAAGCCCGTCGACGACGACGCGCTGCTGCAAACCCTGCGGGAACTGGACGCGCAGCTGGAACAAGAGGAGCGGCAGCAGCTTGAAATGACACGGCTCCGGCAGCAGGCCACGGACAGCGGAAACGCACCGCTCGTCAAGCTTGCCCCGGCCATCCTCAAGAAGAACCTCCTGCCGGCATCCATGCGCGTGAACCTGCTCATGAACATGCGCACCCTCAACCGGGATGCCGCCGCAACCATTTTGGCCGGCGCATTTGACGAAGCCCGCGAGGAGATGGTTGACCAGGATACGCTGGCCGTTTTCTGTATGGACCTGGCATCCCTTTGCCTGGAGCTCCTTGACGACATGGCCATCGGCGAGCACACGGTCTTCCCGGATCGATCCGTCCGGCTGGCCGACCACGTCCACGCGCTGCACACACCGGCTGAGACGGAAGCCTGCGCGATGGACCTGCTCACGCGCACCATGGACGCGCTGGCAACCAGGCGGCACAGCAAGGCGGAGCAGCTGGTGCTGGACGTGAAGTCCCTCGTGGCGAAGCATCTGGCCGATGAGCGGCTGAGTGTCGAGTATCTGTCCAAAAGCCTGTTTGTCCATTACAGCCACCTGTGCCATGTGTTCAAGCGGGAAACCGGGCTGACGCTGAACGAGTACATCACGGGCCGGCGGATGGAGACGGCCAAATCCCTGTTCGACCGGGGCAACCAATCGGTCTCGGATGTGGCCGCCCGTGTGGGGTATCAGGATGCCAACTACTTTGGGAAGCTCTTCAAGAAGCACTTCGGGCCAACGCCGAGCCGATACGTCGAGGCCATGGGCGGGACAAGATGATCCATCCGTCCTCCTTGGCGGGACAAGATGATCCGACAATCCTCCTTGTCGGAACAGAATCCTCTCTTCCACGGGGCGACGGGTTGGACAATGATGGAGTTGTGTCGCGCAACACGCAAAATCCAGTCCCGTTCACAAGCCCCAACCTGTACGAAAACACCCGTCACTCCACGAAAGAACCTGTCGACCCACCATGGAGCAGGCCGGAACGACATCATCTGCCGCCACTTCGAGCGGCCGCTGCCATGTCCCGAAACAAGGAGGAAATGATGAAAAATTCCAAACGCATCCTTGCCGCCCTCATGGTCCTGTCTCTGCTGTTCTCCATGGCCGCCTGCGGTCAGGAGACGCCTCCCGCGAGCCAGGCGCCCGCCGCCTCTTCCGACGCGCCCAAGGCCAGTTCGGCCGAGGCGCCGGCGGCATCCACGGAAGCCTCCACAGAGGCGGCTCCGGAAGAGAAAATCACCTTGAAATTCCTCTCCCTGAGCGCGGATGACAACCGCAACATGATTCGCGAGAAGTACATCATGGTCAACGTGGCCAAGGAAATGCCGAATGTCGAGATTGAATATGATCTTGGCGGCGGCGGTCAGGATTACGCCAACAAGCTCAAGGCCTACAACGCGTCCGGCGACATGCCCGATGTGTGGTTCTCCGAGCAGAACCTCTCCAGCGTGGTGGTGCAGTCCGAAAACGCGCTGGACCTGCAGCCCTATGTGGTCAAGGCCGGCTTCGACAAGAAATTCAAGATGGCCGAGGTCATCGCGCCCGACAAAAACGGGAAGCTGTACTGTGTGCAGCCCGGCGCCGACCAGTATTTCACGCCCCGGCTGTGGTACCACAAGGACATGTTCACACAGAACAACATCGCCGTTCCCACCACATTCGAGGAACTGGCGGACGCCTGCAAGGCCCTCAAGGCTGCCGGCATCACCCCCATGTCCATCGTCGGCAAGGATGGCTGGACGCCCAACCTGCACATGCTGCAGACCATGATCATGGCCGAGGATCCGCAGGTGGCCATCGATCTGGCCAACAACGCCACCGATTTCAGCAACCCCGTGGTGAAGAACGCGCTGGGCCGCATCCAGACACTGGTTCAGGCAGGCGCCTTTGACGAGGGCGTCACCAACATCGACTACGGTCCCGCCATGGAAGCGTTCACCTCCGGGAAAACCGCCATGCTGGCGATGTTCACCTGGGAGCTGGCCAATCTTGAGAAGGCCGTGCCGGATCTGGATTTCATGGTCTGGCCCACCGCCAAGGAAGGCCTGGACGCCAACAACGCCATTCAGTTCTGGGGCGCGCCGTTGAGCGGTTACCTGGTTTCCGCAAACACGGAGAACCCGGAGGTCGCCGCCAACTTCGCCATGTTCTGCGCCACGCAGGACGCCCTGTACTACAACATCGAAAACAAGGCCCCCACCGCGCTGGACACCGGCATCGCCATCGAGGGCATGTCCGATTTGGCGCAGCGGAATTATGACCAGTTCAGCAACGCGAAAATCAAGGTGGCCTCCCTGTGGGCCGCCACCTTCAGCACCGCCATGTCCGCGGAAATCGCCACCCTGAACAGCAAACTGCTCACCGGCGGCTACGCGCCCGATGACTACATCCGGGACGTCACCCCCATCTGGGCCGACAACTTCAACTGATGGGTATGGGGTCAGACCCTCTTCGGGGGCTGACCCCACCTGTCCCACCGGGGGTTGATATGGAGAAATACTACAACAACAAGCTGGCCATCTTCCTGTTCGCGTTTCCGGCCCTCTTCCTGTTCACCGCCTTTGTCATCTACCCCATTCTCCCGGAAATCGCCATCAGCTTCCAAAAGAACAACGGGTTCGTCAACGACGGTTATGTCGGGTTCGCCAACTACCTGAAGGTGCTCCGGGACCGAACCTTTTGGCTGTCCAACCGCAACACCTTCCTGATTGTGGCGCTCTCGCTGCTCGTTGGCCTGCCCCTCTCCCTGCTCCTCGCGCTTGTGATGGACAGGCAGACCGAAGGGGTTCGCCGGTTTTTCAAGGCCAGCAGCGTTTTTCCCGCGGTGTTGTCCGTCACCGTCATCGCGCAGATGTGGATTGCGCTGTATGAACCGAACTGGGGCCTCATCAACAGTGTGTTGCGGGGAATTGGGCTCGACGGGCTCGCCACCGCCTGGTTGTCCAACGAAACCACGGTCGTTCCGGCCATCGCGATTGCCTTCCTGTGGCAGTACATCGGGCTGAACGCGCTGCTGTTCTACACCGGCATCAAATCCATCCCGCCCACCTACTACGAGGCGGCCACCATAGACGGCGCGAATTTCGCGCAGGTGAGCCTGCGCATCACCATTCCCCTGCTCCAGGACATCACCAAATACCTGCTGGTCATCTCCACGCTCGGCTGCATGGCGCAGTTCGCCCATGTGCGCATCATGACCGGCGGCGGCCCGGGAGATGCCTCGCGCACCGTCATCTACCAGCTCTACTACAAGGCGTTTTCCACCTCGGACTTTGGACAGGGCTGTGCCATTGCCATCCTGTTCATCCTGGAATGCCTTGCCATCAACCATTTCATCCAGCGATTCGTCGCAAGGGAAAAAATCGAATTCTAACCCCATGCGTTCCGCAAGCCGCACGAACAACCACAACATGCCAGGAGGTGGCTCCCGCTGTGACCCGTAAAATGACGAAGACATTGACAGGCCTTCTCATGACAGCCATCGGCCTGTCGTTTCTCTTTCCGCTTTATTGGATGCTGAACATTTCGCTGAAAACAAAAAGCGAGGTCTACGACAATCCATTCGGCTTGCCGCAGACCTGGGCTTTCAACAACTATGGGGATGCGCTTGAGAAGTTCACCTTCCTGCCCTATCTGCTCAACAGTCTCATCTACGCGGTCGCCACCATGGCCATCACCATCTTCCTGGGCGGCATGCTGGCGTATGCCGTCACCCGGCTGAACTGGCGGTTCAAGGGGTTTGCGATGAGCTATGTGGCCACCGGCCTGATTGTTCCCGTGCAGGTCGTCATCATTCCCATCCTGATCATGGTGCGGGATCTCGGCCTCAAGGGCACCCATCTGGGCCTGATTCTGCCGTACGCGGCCTTTGCCCTGCCCTCCTGCGTCCTGATGATGGGCGCGTTTTTCAGGGGATTGCCGCGGGAGCTGGAGGAAGCTGCCTGCATGGATGGCTGCTCCATCTACCGGACTTTTTTCTCCGTCATTCTGCCCATCACCAAACCCGCCATCGCAACGCAGTGCGCGTTGATCTTCATGAACATCTACAACGAGTTCTTCCTTGCGTTCATTCTGGGCGCGGAGGACAGGATTCGTCCGCTGACCGTTGGCCTGCTGAACTTCTTCGTGAGCATCGGGGTGTCGCACTGGGGTCAAATCGGCGCGGCCATGATCATTGTCAGCATCCCGACCGTTCTGGTCTATCTGGTCGCCAACGAGCAGATAGAGAAAGCGCTGACCGCCGGCGCGATTTTGAAGTGATTGGCAACAGGGTGCAGAAAGCAAAACAGGAGCCGGCGCAATGGCCGGCTCCTGTTTTGTTCATGTTCCCTATGCCTGTGTCTGTTCCCTATGCCTGTGTCTTGAGTCTTTGGTCAACGAGGAACTTCATCAGCGCAGTCGGTTCCTCCCGGCTGAACGAGGTGGTGTCTCCGAACAGCATGCCGTAAGGCGCGGCCTCGCTGTAGGCTTCCCAGGCCGGCAACGGCTCACCGGTTGAATCATCTCCGTTCGGGTTCCCCGTGCGGATGAAATGACACCAGTAGTTGCACATCTGCCGCGCGAGGTCGTAATGCTTGCCTGTGAACGGGCGCCAGCATTTGGCCAGGGTTTCAAAGAAGAACCACAAATCCACCGAATGGAAGGTGCCCGGATTGTCCCATCCCGGAATCTCCGGGTCAAAGTTGTAGTAGTACAGCGGCGCCTTGGAACCGGCGCGCTCGCTGGCCTGTGCCGCCAGCCGGATGGAATACTCGATGATGCGGACGGAGGCGCGCTTGCAGATTTCCTCGACTGTCCCCTGATCTGCGCCGATGAGCTGGAGATAGGTCTGCGCGTTGTCGCCGAACATGCGCACGGCCATTTCACGCAGCGCGTCCACGCTGTCCACCATGGGGCCGTTGTAGAACTCGTCCGAGGTATGCCCCATCATCACGGGCACCATCCACCGCTCGTTGCGCACGAACCGGTCAAACGGGTTGGCCACACAGAACTGGCTGTCCACAACCGTTCCCCAGAACGCGCCATAGGCCATCACCTTGTCGCGCAGCGCAAGTGAGGGGATGCGGCGGGCCTGCTCCAGTGTGCGGACCCCAAGATAGTCGAAGAATTTCACACCCTCCTGCTCCGCCTGCGCCAGTGTCAGCCAGGTTCCCGGCACACGGTTGCCGTCATATAGCTTGGTGATGATGCCGCTTTCCACGATTGCCTGCTGGAACAGCCCTTCATTCTGGGGGCTGGTCAGCTGGCTCATGACGCTGCCGCCGCCGGCGGACTGGCCACCGATGGTGATGTTGTCGGGATCGCCGCCGAACGCCGCGATGTTCCGCTTCACCCATTGCGTGCCGAACTGCTGGTCAAGATGTCCGAAATTGGCCGGCGCTTCGGGCGCTTCGGCCGTGATGTCGGGATGGCACAGAAAGCCAAAGGCGTTGAGCCGGTAATTGACCGTCACAACCACAATGCCGCGGCGGGCGATGCGCTCGCCGTCGAATTCCATCTCCGCGGGATGGCCCACCTGCAATCCGCCTCCGAAATACCACACGAACACGGGCAGCTTTTCATCGGGCTGTCTGGCGGGGGTCCAGACGTTCAGGTAGAGGCAGTCCTCATCCATCGGCTGTTCGGGGTCCACCGACCATTCCCGGGTATAGATGTTCGCCTCATCGATGACGGTCGGCGGCTGCAGGGCGGCCGGGCCGAAATCAAAGGCCTTGAGCGGCTCGCTCCATGAAGCAACCGGCTGCGGGGCACGCCAGCGGTTCCGCCCGACAGGCGGCGCGGCAAAGGGAATGCCCTTGTAACTGGTGATGCGGGGATCTGCTGCGGGAAGGCCCTGGACAATGCCGGATTCGGTCTTTGCGGTTCTTCGCATGGCTGGTTTCTCCTCTTCTCGCTTTTCTTGTTGTTCGCCGCTCTCGGAGCGCGTTTGCGACACAAGGGCTGATCCTGGTGCGCCTTGTGGGCAGCGCAGTCTCGCTGTCGTACAAACAGGTGCTGTTTCGTTTTAGCATACCATGACGAAATTGGGTTTGACCAGCCCGGACATGTGCCGATGGCAAACTGTCTGGCCATGATTGCCGCGGTGGATGCAATTTGATATAACAGCGTCGTGCCCGAATTGGCTCACCCGTTGTCACAAATGCATCATGCTTGTTGCTGACGCGACGGTTTCAGAGGGAGGCTCCCATGGCAACACCGACACTTCCTGGAATCAACATCGGTTCCCATACGGTATCCCGGTTGGTGGCGGGCGCGAACTGCATCAACGGGGGGTCGCACCTCAGCCGGTTCACAAACCGGCATGCTGGTGGGCATTTCCTCCCATATGCCGGATGCGCTGCAACAGGTTCTGGACGAGGGATGGGATGTGGATTTCATGATGTGCTGCATCTATGAACGCCACCGCACACGGGATGAACTGCAGGCCCTGCTGGGTCACGTGCCGATTCCAGTCTCCGAGGTGTATCTTGAAAGCGATCCGCCCCGGATGTTCCACATCATGCAGCAAGCCACCGTTCCCTGCCTCGCATTCAAAATCCTCGCGGCCGGGCGCCTGTGTGAAAATCAGGAGACCGTGGAAGGGTTCGAACTGTTTGATTGAATTATAATTATTTCTATGATAAAATATTCAATATGAATAGGATTGTTGGAATTCGGGAAGCCTCGATTGCATTGGGTGTCAGCATTTCGACACTCCGTAGATGGGAAGCGAGCGGAAAGCTGGCTGCAGAACATACCGCAGGC
>JAEWSN010000176.1 GCA_023459915.1 Bacillota bacterium | reverse complement strand
TTTGAAGGGGTCACCTTCGGCGAAATCGACGCCATCTCCAAAACAGGCAAAAAGCTGACCACGGAGATGCGCAATGCCATCAACCGCCTGGGGCAGACAGACATCCGGGCGGCCGTGAACGACCTGTGCAACATCGCGGATTCCATTTTCGCCATGCTGCACGACGACCCGCGCGATCTCCGCATCGTAAAACAGTTCATCACCTACTATCTTGAGCCCACGCACAAGATTATTCTCAAGTATGCCGAACTGGCCACCGCACGGCCGATGCCGGCCGATGCCGTCGCCACCCTGCAGCGGACGGAGCAATCGCTGGCCAGCATCCGGCGCACGTTTTTGGAGCAGAAGGACAAGATGCTGGCCAATGACGCCATGGATCTCGCCACGGAAATCAAGGTGTTCGAGAGCACCGCGGGCATCCAGTCCGACGCCGGCGGCAAGGACGGGCATCAGAAGCACAACCGCAGCTATCCGGGAAACTGATCCGCGGTCGCCGGCGCGTGGTTGCCCCTGTCGTCCAACCGGCGAGTTCCACGTCCCATATGCCAATCAGTCAAAATACGGCCCACAGGAGAGGAAGCCATGAATTATCAGCAGCAGCCCGATCCAAACCAGGTTCCCCAGCAGGCGGCATCCGCCGTGCAGGCCGCACCCCAGGCGGAACAGGCCGGCAATGCGGCCGTCGAGAACTATGATGTGGCCAGATGGAACGAGATGACGCCCGAGGAGCAGAAAAAGGTCATGGAGCTCGCGGCGCAGATCAATGTCACCGACTCCCAGTCGGTCATCTCCTTTGGCGCGGCCGCGCAGCAGGAGTTGGCCCGTTTTTCCGACACCATCCTCGACCAAATCCGCAACAAGGACGCGGGCACTGTCGGTGAATCGCTGACGGAACTGCTCGGCCGTGTGCAGGAGCTCGATGCCGGCAGTCTGGATCCAAGCAAAAATTCGGGGCTGTCCAAATTGTTCGGCGGCTTCCGGGCCGAGGCGCGCAAGTTCGTGAACCGGTATGACAAGATGAGCACCTCCATCGAGAAAATCATCGATTCGCTGGAGAAGAGCAAGGTGCAGCTCATCCGCGACATCACCATGCTCGATGTGATGTATGTGAAAAACCTCGAGCACCTCAAGCAGCTCGACATTTTCATCATGGCCGGCACCCTGAAGCTGCAGGAGCTCAACGGCAAGGTGCTGCCCGCACTGCGCGAACAGGCCGCGCGCACCGGCGACTCGCTTGACGCGCAGAAGGTCAAGGATGCCATGGATCTCATCAACCGGTTCGAGAAGAAAATCCATGATCTCAAGCTCACCCGGATGATCGCCATTCAGACCGCGCCGCAAATCCGGCTCATCCAGAGCAACGATCAGATGCTGGTGGAACGCATCCAGAGCTCCATTCTCAACACCATTCCGCTGTGGAAGAACCAGATTGTCATCTCCATCACGCTGTTGCGCCAGCAGGACGCGCTGAAGCTGCAAAAGAGTGTCACCGATTCCACCAACGAGCTGCTGGCCAAGAATTCCGAGCTGCTCAAGACCGGTTCCATCCAGGTGGCCAAGGAGAACGAACGCGGCATCGTGGAGCTGGAAACCCTGAAGAAGGTGAACACCGATTTGGTCGCCACGCTGCAGGAAACGCTGAAAATCCAGAGCGAGGGCCGCACCAAGCGCATGCAGGTGGAATCCGAGCTCAAGGTCATGGAGAACGACCTCAAGGCCCGTCTCATGGAAATGACACGGTAAGGCGCCGCGGCCCGGTTGACACCCCCTGCCATCCGCGGTAAGATGAGGAGAACATGTGGGGCATCTTTTGCCCTGTCAAATGCGCTGATCGGAACAAGTCCGTCCGTCCCTTTCCTGCAGAGAGCGGGTGTGTGGTGAAAACCCGTGGAAAGCCGGCCGGCCATCCTCCGTGAGCAGTCGCCCCAAACCCGCTTCCGGCGGTCGGTAGGGCGGAACGGAACGGGCCGTTATCCCCGACAAAGCTGGTTTTCAGGTGTGTCCTGGGAATCGAATTTGGGTGGTACCGCGAGAAAAGCCTCTCGTCCCAACGGACGGGAGGCTTTGTGATGCGCCGCGACACAGCAGGCCGTGCGCGCAGGGAGGAACAAACATGCCTATGGATTACAGCAAAAGCCTGAACCTGCCCAAGACGGATTTTCCCATGCGGGGCGGACTGCCCGAAAAGGAGCCGGCCATGCTGGCCGATTGGCAGGCGAAGGACGTCTACCACAAGCGGCTGGCGCGCAACCGTCACAGTGGAAAGAAGTTCGTGCTGCACGATGGCCCTCCCTACGCCAACGGAGGCATCCATGTGGGCACGGCCCTGAACAAGGTGCTCAAGGACATCATTGTGCGCTATTACGACATGAACGGCCATTTCGCGCCGTATGTGCCGGGCTGGGACACCCACGGGCTGCCCACCGAGCTCAAGGCCATCAAGGAACGCGGGCTCAAGCGGCACGAGGTGGGTCCTGTGGTGCTGCGCAAGGCCTGCAGCGAAATTGCCATGAAGTATCTGGATGTGCAGCGCGAGGCGTTCAAGCGCCTGGGCGTGGTGGGAGACTGGGAGAACCCCTACATCACCCTGCAGCCGTCCTTTGAGGCCAAACAGATTGAAGTGTTCGGTGAAATGGCCAAGGCCGGGTGCATCTACAAGGGGCTCAAGCCCGTGTACTGGTGCCCCAGCTGTGAAACCGCGCTGGCGGAAGCCGAAATCGAGTACATGGAGAAGCACAGCCAGTCCATCTATGTGAAATTCCCCGTCAGGGAGGATGGCGGCAAGCTGTCGGCCATCGCGGGTTCGCTGGAAAACCTGCATGTCATGATCTGGACCACCACCACCTGGACGCTGCCGGGCAACATGGCCATTTCCGTCAATCCCGGGTTTGTCTATGTGGTCGTCGACACCGGCAGGGAAAAGGTGGTCGTGGCCAGGGAACTGGTGGCTGCGGTCATGAAGGCCGGTGACGTGGCGGACTACAAGGTGCTTGGCGAAATCTCCGGCGCGGAACTTGAGGGGGTGGTGTGCCGCCATCCGTTCCTGGATCGCGATTCGCTGGTCATCACCGGCGAGCATGTGACGCTCGAGGCCGGTACCGGCTGCGTGCACACGGCGCCCGGCCATGGCGTGGAGGACTTCGAGGTCTGCCGCAAATACCCGCAGATCGACGTCCTGGTGCCCGTGGACAATCTGGGGCATCTCACCAAAGAAGCCGGCAAGTTTGAGGGCCTCTTCTACAAGAAGGCCAACACCGCCATCCTCGAGGAACTGCGTGAACTGGGGCTGCTGTTTGCCGACGAGGGGCTCAAGCATCAGTACCCGCACTGCTGGCGCTGCAAGAACCCCATCATTTTCCGGGCCACCGAGCAATGGTTCATCTCCATCGACAGCTTCCGCGAGAAGGCGATGGAAGCCATCCGATCCGTCCGCTGGATCCCCGGCTGGGGCGAGGAACGCATCACCCGCATGGTGGGCGAGCGCAACGACTGGTGCATTTCCCGCCAGCGCACCTGGGGTGTGCCCATTCCCATCTTCTACTGCAAGGACTGCGGCAGGGAGATCATAGACGACATCACCATCGGCGCGGTGAAAGACCTTTTCGCGCGGGAGGGGTCCACCGCCTGGTACGCCAGGGAAGCGGAGGAAATCCTGCCGGAAGGCTATGCCTGCAGCTGCGGTGGCACCCGGTTCCGCAAGGAAAACGACATCATGGATGTCTGGTTCGATTCGGGTTCCTCCCACGCGGCGGTGCTCGAGACCAATCCGGACCTCGGTTCGCCCGCGGACATGTACCTCGAGGGCAGCGACCAGCATCGCGGCTGGTTCCAGTCCTCGCTGCTCACCTCTGTGGCGTCCCGCGGCCGCGCGCCGTACCGGGAGGTCCTGACCCACGGCTATGTGGTGGACGGGCAGGGCAGAAAAATGTCCAAATCACTGGGCAACGGCATCGATCCCCTTGATGTCTGCAATCAGTACGGCGCGGACATCCTGCGCCTGTGGGTGGCGTTTTCGGACTACAAGACGGATATCCGGGTGTCCAACGACATCCTGAAGCAGACCAGCGAGAATTACCGGAAAATCCGGAACACCGCCCGGTTCCTGCTGGGCAACGTCTCCGACTTCAACCCCGACACGGACAAGGTGGGGTATGCGGCACTGGAGGAAATTGACCGGTGGGCGCTGCTGCGTCTGGACGAGCTGGTGGAAAAGGTGGCGTTTGCGTACAGGGAGTACGATTTCCATACCATGAGCCATGCCATCCATCAGTTCTGTGTTGTGGACATGAGCAATTTCTACCTCGATGTCACCAAGGATCGCATGTATGCCTCCCGGGCAGATTCTGTGGAACGGCGCTCCGGGCAGACCGCCATGCATGCCATCCTGGACGCGCTGGTGCGGATGCTGGCCCCGGTGCTGTGCTTCACCGCGGAGGAAATCTGGCAGTATCTGCCGCACGCGGCAGGGGACAACCCGGAAAGCATCCAGCTCAACAGCTGGCCGGCCCTTGTGCCGGAACACCGGGATGCGGCGCTGGCCGCGCGGTGGGAGCAGCTGCTCGAGGTGCGCGACATGGTGCTCAAGGCACTGGAGGAGGCCCGCAACCGCAAGGAAATCGGACAGTCCCTGCAGGCGAAAATTCGGTTGACGGCCGCGGGTGAACAACTCGCCTTCCTGCGTCAGGCGGAAGACCTGTTGCCGACCGTATTCATCACTTCCCAGGTGGAACTGGCCGAGGGTGCCGAATTGACGGCCACCGTCCTGCCTGCCGAGGGCGAGAAATGTGAACGCTGCTGGACGTACGCGACATCGGTCGGCGCCGACGCGGATCACCCGGCCGTGTGCGCGCGCTGTGCGGCCGCATTGCGATAAGGGAGTAGCGTCGCGGAGCGTTTGGCGGGAAACCGGAGGAGAAGGCATGGAATTGCTTGACAGACTGAAACAACTGACAGATCTCGTTGCGGTCACCGGTCGTGAACACGGGGTGACCGGTCAACTGGCCGAATGGTTCGCCCCATTGGCGGACGAGGTGCGGGTGGATGCGCTCGGATCGGTGTTTGCCACCCGGAAAGGGGAAGGCAGGAACCCCCGGACCATTCTGGTCACGGCGCATTACGATGAAATCGGGCTGGTGGTCACCGGCATCGAGGAATCCGGATTTCTCCGGTTTTCGGCCATGGGCGGCATCGACGCCAAGACCCTGCCGGCCCAGGAGGTCACGGTGCTGGGCCGGGAACCGCTGTATGGTGTCATTGGCGCCAAGCCGCCGCATCTGGTGTCCGCCGAAGAGATGGAAAAGGTGCTGCCGATGGAAGATCTGCGGATTGACGTGGGTCTGTCCGGCGAGGCGGCGGAAAAGCTGGTGCGCATCGGGGATGTGGTGGCTTTCCGTTCCCCGGCGCGTGCGCTGAAAAACAATCGGGTGGCCGGAAAGAGCATGGACAACCGGTCCGGCGTGGCCGCCCTGTTCCAGATTCTTGAACTGCTTCAGGGAATACGTCATGACGACCATGTTGTGGTGGCCGCGACGGTGCAGGAGGAAGTGGGCCTGCGCGGCGCCACGACAGCGGCCTTCTCGGCCGCGCCGGATCTTGCCGTTGTGATCGATGTGTGCCACGCGGACATGCCGGACGCGCCCATTGACGACCAGTTTCCGCTGGGCAAGGGCGTGGCGGTGGCGGTGGGGCCTGTGACCCATCCGGAACGCACGGCGGAGGTGCTGGCGGTGGCCCGCAGGGAGCGGATTCCCTTCCAGATCGATCCGGAGCCGGGGAATTCCGGCACGGAAGCGGCCGTGGTGCAGATTGCGCGGGAAGGCATTCCCACGCTGCTGCTCTCGATTCCCTGCCGATACATGCACAGCCCGGTGGAAACCATTTCCCTGGACGATCTGCGCGCGACGGCGGAGCTGGCCGCGCGGTACATCGCCAGCGGTCCCTGGCGGGAAAAGGAGGGGCAGACGAAATGAGCGAACAGACAATCTCCCTGACCCAGGACACGCCGTTCGAACCCTATGCGCTGCTCAAGGAACTGGTCTGCCTGCATGGCGGTTCCGGCGACGAGGGCGCGGTGCGGGACAAACTGGCAGCGCTGGTCCGTCCATTTGTGGACGAAATGCATGTGGACGCCATGGGCAACCTGGTCTGCCTGAAAAAAGGAACCGGAACCGGCCCGCGTGTGATGCTGGCCGCCCACATGGACGAGGTGTCGCTGATGGTGACCGGTGTGGCGGACATGGGCCTTGTGCGCTTTCGCACCGTTGGCGGCATCGATCCGCGCATCCTGATTGGGAAGCGCGTGCTGGTGGGCAAGGAAGGCCTGCCGGGTGTGATTGGGGTCAAGCCCATCCATTTGCAGACCCCGGGGGATCGCAAGACGGCTGTCAAGATTCGTGATTTGCGCATCGACATCGGCGCGGCGGACAAGGCGCAGGCCGAAGGTCTGGTGCAACCGGGAGACCGGGCGGTGTTCGATTACGAGCCGGTGGAATACGGTGATGGCAAGCTGATGGCCAAGGGGCTCGATGACCGGGCCGGCTGTGCGGTGCTCGCCTGGCTGCTGACCCAGCGGCAGGAATATGATGTGTACGGCTGCTTCACCGTACAGGAAGAAGTGGGCCTGCGCGGCGCAAAAACCGCCGCCTATGCGGTGATGCCCGAATACGCGCTCGTGCTCGAGGGAACCACCTGCTACGACGTGCCCGACACGAAGGAGCATCTCATGAGCACCTGGCAGGGCCGGGGTCCCGCGCTGACCGTCATGGATCGCGCGGTGATCAGCAACCGGCCGTTCGTGGACTTCATCACCGAAGTCGCCGAACGCGAGGGCATTCCCTGCCAATTCAAGCAGACCCTTTCGGGCGGAACGGACGCCGGCCGCATCCAGGCCAATGGCGCGGGTGTGAAGGTGGCCACCATGGCCGTCCCCTGCCGCTACATCCATACGCCGGTGTCCGTGATGGACCGCGCGGATTTCGATGCGATGCTGCGGCTGGCGCGGGCCACCCTGGCTTCGCTGCCGGAATTCTTCGCGCGGGTGTGAGACCGGGGGCCAACGGGGTCAGACCCCACATTGCGCACGGGGTCAGCCCCCACATTTCAAGGCCCCCACGGTGGGAA
>JAEWSN010000175.1 GCA_023459915.1 Bacillota bacterium | reverse complement strand
CATCGGTTGGCCCGATGCCATAGAGGACAAACCCGGTGACTTCGCTGCCCACATGCAACAGGTTGGAGACAAAGCAGTCCGATGGGCTCGCGTCGGACAGGAAGGCGGACAGGAGTTCCGCCACAGGCGCTTCCGCCAACCGGGCCGGCAATGTCCGATTTCCCTTGAGCATCCGGAACACCGGCACACAGCGGTTCATCCAGTCACAACCATGGGAACGTCTGTCCATCAGCACCAGCAGACAATCGGAGATGCCCAGCGTGGGCAGCCCCCTGAACAGGATGTCCGCCAGGCCCTTGAGCGTGAACTGTGAAATGACGGCCTGCCCGATGTCCTCCGCCAGACGGTTTCTGACCTTGAGCTTGTGTTCCCGGTCACCCCAGACACGCAACTCCCGTTCGGACATCATCGCGTCCGCCTGCATGAACATGTCTTCCGCCGCCAGCAGCATCGCGGGCGTCTTGTCCACATGCGGCAGGACGGCCACCCGCAGGGTTTCCAGCACCGGGCCGCTGTCACGGAAGGACTCCGCGTCCCGGAAACGGGCCATCTGCGCTTCCACCGCCTGGAGGAACAGCCGGTGGTTTCCCGACAGGAGACCGGACCGGAACCCCTTGAGCAGCGCGCGATAGTCCGGCACCCTGGTGCGATCGAGGAGCACCACCCGCTCCTGAATTTGATCCGCAAGGGACATCCATTCCGGCTCCGACATTTCGAGCAGGGGCTTCGCCTGCGTCCGCAGGGGAATTGAAACCGGAACCGTGGCCCGCCTGCAGCCACAGGATTCCCGGTACACCACCTGTCCCGGAACCCGTATCTGCGTGGGCAGCGCCCCACGGGAAGTCTTTGACAGGCCCATCACCGACGCGAGCCCGCCAACCCGGCTGTCAGCGGGCTTCGCCGTCAGCGCGGCATTGCCGCGTTCCCGCTCCAGCCTTGTCAGCAGCAGATCGCAGCTCACGCGTCCCACCTCCCGCCAGGGATAGCGGATGGTGGTATAGGCGGGAGACTCATAGCGTCCCAGCTCGCCATCCTCATAGCTGGTGACCGCCACATCCTCCGGCACGCGCAGGCCGCGCGACTGCAGTTCCCGCACTATCCGCTCCGTCTCGACATTGTACAGCGACATGATCGCCTGCGGCATCACGCCGCGCTCATCAAGCAGCACCTCCACCGCGCGTTGCCCCCTGTCGGGGACGGAGAGTCCCTCGAGACAGGCGGCCTCGACAACCAGCGCGTCGTCCGTCAGTCCCTTCTGCCGCATGATGCGGTGATAGACATTGACGCGGCCGTCCCTGTTGAATGGCTCGACAAAGGCAATCCGCCGATAGCCATGGTGAAGGATGAGATGCAACAGCATTTCCTCGATGTACGCGTCCCCATCGAACAATGCCGAAGGGATGCCCTCGCGCGCCATGCCGACGGACAGCAACGGCAGATCGCCCATCCTGCTGAAAAACAGGGGTTCGTGCTCCGCCACCACAAACCGGCCCCAGCCCAGGAACATCAGCCCGTCAAGCTGATACTGCCTGACATACTGCAGCAGATGGTCCACCTGCTGCGCGTCGCGCCGGGTGCTGTTCGACAGGAAATGCCCCACGCGGATCAGCTGGGCGTGATGCCGCCGGGCCGCCTCGACCGCGCCGTCAAACATCATGCCGTGGTATTCGTCGTTGCCGTTCTCATCCAGAAAACCAATCCGCAGCGGTTTTTGCGGATCGGGGGGCAGCTTGTGCAAATCTTTCATGAGCGCACCTCCTCCCTGTCCCCCGCAACAACCGTCTGCTGCCGGCTGAGGGTGTCGTCCATCCAGGAAGCCTTTTCCAGCACCCGCGCCACATGGGTGCGCAGGGTGTCGCGTTGGCGGGTCACCCGCTGGGACAACAATCCGAACAGCTTCAGCAAATGCAGCATTCGCTCTCCGGATTCCCCCGGTTCCGGCGTCCGCTGCAACACCGCATCAAGCAGTTTCTCCGCCTGCAGCAGGTCCGGGATGGGGTTGCGCGCGAGTTCCTGTGACATCAGCTGCACCGAGGCCTGCACGCTGTTGAAGGCATTGCCGGCATGATGCAGGGCGTGCGTCATCACGTCCGTTGACCCTTTGGAAAACGCCTGCCTCGCCAGCCGGGCATAATTCCGGTGCAGCGCCGTCGCCATCGCGGTGTTCTCGAGCGCCGAGCACAAATGGCTGGCGATGGCCCTGTAGATCTGCTCATCCACCGGCCCCGGTTCAAAAATCACATAACCCGCCCAGTGCAGGTCTTCCCGTGTGGCGGTGCCGTTGGCCAGCAGCCTGCGCTGTGCCTGCGGCTCGGCATAGACTTCCCGCTTGCTGGCCAGCTCAAGGGGCAGCACCTGGAGCAGCCGCCTGTCCGGCGCATGGTGAAACACGCGTGCCATCACCTGCTCCGGGCACGCCTCCCCCAGCGTCTCCAGTTGGCGGTGCCGTCCGTTAAGCAGGTGACAGGTTCCCAGAAGGGGGTTGGGGTCAGACCCCGTCAAGGGAACTTCAGCTTCAAAGGTCACCAGCGCGCAAAAGGGAATCTGCAGCTTGGACAGACTCTCGAGCAGGGCCTGCAGCAAACCCTCGCGGGTATGCGCGGTCATCAGAGCCTGTGTGCTCTCCTGCATCGCCTGCAGCAGGTTCTTCGCGCGCAGCCCCGCATGCCCGCGGCTTTGCGCGATTTCGGCAAGCAGCAGGGCCTGCGCCCGCCGAAACAATTCGCCGGTGACACGCAGCGCATGGGGATGGTGTACCAGCCAGGGCATCACCGCGGCGCGAAACCGCAGCACCATCGTCTCCAGACGGGCCTGGCGGATGGAGGGCGGCGATTGGACAAGCTGGGCCGCCAGGGTCTCCAGGAAGCCCCCATTCTGGGACGCGGGCGCGCCCTCCTCCCTGTCCAAATCCCGAACCAAGCCGTCGAGCAGCGCCCCGAAATCCAGCGACGGATAAGGAAACAGTTCCTCCAGCGACGCGAGCATCTCCCTGCGCGCCGTCTCCGACAGCGCGCGCAGATCACTGCCCCCGGCGGGAATCAGCCCCACCGCCGCCTGATGGACCAGCTCGGACGCGCACCCGCAGGACTCCCGGATCACAATCCGTCCCGGCAGCATCACCTTTTCCGGCCTGGCTCCCGTCCGGATCCACGCCGCCATCTGCTCACAGGCCACCCGCCCCATGTCCGACCAGGGATAGTCGATGGTGGTGATGCCCGGCGTGGCATAGCGCTCAAACTCGGTGTCCACATAGCCGGTGATCGCAATGTCCTCGGGAATGCGTATCCCGCGGCGGTTCAGCTCCGACACCAGGGTCTCCGTCTCCAAATGGCCGCTCGAGACAATGGCGTCGAGCGGAAGATGGCGTTCATCCAAAAGGATCTCCAGAAAGCGTCTGGTCCGTTCAGCCGAACCGCTGACCCCCCAGGCGTCATCCGGAATCTCGAGCTCTGGAAAGACAAGGCCATGCGCGCGCATCGCCTCCCGCCAGGCATCCATGCGGGTGTCCGCCCGTTCGGGCGGCAGATACGCAATGCGCCGGTAGCCGTGGCGCTCAATGAGATGCCGGACCATTTTCCCAATATGGTCATCTCCGCGGTACAACACCGAGGGAATATCTGAAAACTCTGATCCAAGGCTCATCAGGCGGATGTCGGACATTTGCTCGAGCAGCTTGCGGCGGTTGTACATGGCGCCGGCCCGGGTCCATCCCAGAAAAATCAAGCCGTCGGGCCGAATGGTCCGGATCATCGAGAACAGCTGCCCGTATCCGGTCGCCTCGTCCAACGCATTGGGGGTATAGCCAAAACGGACCAGGCGAATGCCCAATGCCTCGGCCCGTTCCATCATGCCTTCGAGTATCGCGGAGTACATCTCATCACCGCGCGTGTCATCCAGATAGGCGATGACCTCCCGCGCCGTGTCCAACTCAGGTGTCGTCATGTGTCCCTCCCCCCTGCACGCGGTTCATTTCCCTGACAAACACATCAAAGGGCACGGGGCCGCCATAGAGGAAGCCCTGCCGATACAGGGAATGCGACGCGATGACCTCCGCCTGCGCGTCCGTTTCAATGCCGGCCACAAGCATTTCCATGCCGAACGCGCGGGCACGCGTCACCAGGTTGTTCAGGAACAGCCGGTCCCCCTCCCTGGAGACAATGTGGCGCAACAGCCGGGTGTCCGGCTGAATGATGCTGCCCGCAGGCAGCAACCGTGCAAGCGCCTGCATGGACTGTCCGTCGGATACGCCCTCGATGACAAGCCCCACCCCGCAGGCGGAAATGCTCTCGAGCGTGCGCGCCGCCACCTCCGGCTTCCCGGTGACAAACGAAAGCGGCACCGCCAGGCGCAGCCGGGTTTCACCGAGCCCCGCGCTTTTGCGAAGTTCGGTGAGAAAAGCGGGGAAATCCTCCGCCGTCAATGTCGCCACGGCGCAGTGCACCAGCACAAACAAGGCGCGATGCTCCCGGATGGAAATGCTGGCCACCTGCCGGGCGGCATGGGCCAGCACACCGCGCTCCAGCCGGTCCGTCAGGCCGAGACTCTCCGCCACGGGCAGGAAGAACTCCGGCATCACCACCCCAAAGCGCTCAT
>JAEWSN010000174.1 GCA_023459915.1 Bacillota bacterium | reverse complement strand
GCATAGGGCATGCCGATGCGGTGGAGCGAGGAGGCGAACTCCGTGGGATGGGTGGTGGTCATCAGCACGATGGCGACAGGGGCCACCACACAGTATTTGAGGAACACGTTGAACTCGTACAGCAGTTGTTCGGCGGTCAGCGTATAGCGTCCGATGCCGGCCCACAACACCTGCCGGGTGCCATAGATTTGCACGCCCTGCTCGGGCGCGAACGCGTAGATGGCCAGGAGGTTGAGGGCCATGAATGCCAGCAGCAGCTTGAGAATGAACGAGACCTCGGAGAATTTTGTCCGCGAGACGCGGAACAGCCACAGCCCAAGCACCACCAGGGCCAGCAATATGCGGGTGTCGAAGGTCATCATTGCGAGAATGGACCACATCAGGAAAAACAGGAATTTGGTGGCGCCGCACAGGGCGTGGACGGGAGAGGGGCGGTCCACATAGGACAGCATGCGGCTCATGACGGCACCTCCATTTCCACGCGCCGCGCGGCCCGGTCGAAGTCGATGAAATGCTGTACGAACGCCCGGGGATCCGGCAACGCCGCCCGCACCGCCAGATCATACAGGGAGGTGCGCTTGAGGCTGGCTGCGTCGATCAGGGCTTCATCGGTCAGGATGTTGGCGGGGGTGTCGTCCGCGAGCAGCCGTCCTTCGGACACCACCAGCGCGCGGGTGGTGTATTCGAGCATCAGGTGCATGTCGTGCGTGATCATCAGCAGGCTCAATCCGGTTTCCCGGTTCAGATGCCGCAGGAACTCCATGATTTCGGTGTAGTGCCGGAAATCCTGTCCGGCCGTCGGTTCGTCCAGAATCAGCAGCTGTGGCCGCAACACCAGGATGGACGCGATGGTGAGCCGTTTTTTCTGGCCATAGCTCAGCGCCGCAACCGGCCAGTTCCTGAATGGATGCAGCCCGCAGACGCGCAGGGATTCCTCCACGCGTGTGCGGACTTCGGGTTCCGCCACTTTGCGCAATCGCAGGCCCAAAGCCACCTCATCAAAGATCAGTGACTGGGAAATCATCTGGTTGGGGTTCTGCATCACATAGCCGATGCGTTCGGCCCGCTGCTTGATGGAATCCGCGGCCAAATCCATCCCGTCGTACATCAGGGAGCCCCGGACTGGCGATTCGAATCCGCAGATCAGCTTGGCCAGCGTGGACTTGCCGGCACCGTTTCGGCCCACCAGGCTGACGCATTCCCCCCGGTTGAGGGTGAAGGAAATGTCTTGCAGCACCGGTCGTTTGCTCTCGTCCAGAGGATAATGGAAAGACAGATTGCGAACGGTGAGGAGGGGGACGGCGGCAGGTGCGGGAACCGCGTTGGGCTGGCTGCGCTCCCAGTGCTTCAGCGCCGTGGCGGGGATGCCTTCCAGCTTGAGGGCGGTGACACGTTCCGGACCCAGCGATTCCGTGATGGGGACGCCGGCATGGCGCAGTGCGGCAAGATAGAGCGGTTCCCGGATGCCGATGTCGCCAAGCAGGCCGCCTGCGAGGATTTTAGCCGGCGGCGCGTCCGCGAGGATGCGGCCCTTGTCCATGACCACGATGCGATCCACCGGGCGGTGCAGCACATCCTCGAGCCGATGCTCGATGATGACGATCGTTTTGCCGGTGTTCCGGTGCAGATCGTCGATGAGCTCTATCGCGAGCTTGCCCGACGCGGGATCCAGATTGGCCAGCGGTTCGTCGAACAGCAGGATGTCCACCTCGTCGATGAGCACCCCCGCCATGGAAACACGCTGCTTTTGGCCACCGGAAAGATCCTGCGGGGACTTGTCGAGGTGGCGTTCAATGCCGACCAGCCCGGCAACCCGTGCCACGCGTTCGTGCATTTCCTCCCGGGGCACCGCGTCGTTCTCGAGCACGAACGCGATGTCCTCGCCGGCGGAAAGCCCCACAAATTGACCATCCGCGTCCTGGAGCACGGTTCCCACCTTTCGGGAGATGTCGAAAATCCCCAGCTTGGCGGCGTCCTGCCCGTCGAGCAGGTACGTTCCAGAACAGTCGCCCTTGTACGCGTGCGGCACCAGTCCGTTGACGCAATGGGCCAGCGTGGACTTGCCGGAGCCGGAAGGCCCCACGATGAGGATCTTCTCGCCCCGTCCAACCCGCAGGCAGATGCTGTGCAGCGTGGGGGCGGACTGGGTGCGGTATTGGAAGCCGAAGTCCTGAAACCACAGCGCCCCGGCCGAAGTGCCATCCTCCCTGTTCAACGCACGCGGCGCCTCGGGGGGATGACCGCCTGGCGGCGTGGGAACCATTTCGTTGCCCTTTGTCATGCTTTCTCCTGAAAACGGCGCCGGAGCACAATCTCTCCGGCGCCGTCCCAATGAAGTCCCTGTGTTGGATGATTTTTCGAAGCCCCTGAGATGGGTGGGGCCCCGAAACCGCTGCATTTGGTTACTCTTCTTTCAGGCTGCCTGCCTTGGTGCGGGTTTTGCTGTACCCGAAGGCCAGCAGGGTGCCGACGACCAGAATCACGGCCGCGTTGAGGCCGGCGGCGGTGAGACCCTGCAGGTAGACCTTGTCGGCCGGCTCGCTGTATATGAGGATGTCGAGCGCGGGCGCGATGCCAATCCACGCAACGGCGTTGGCGATGACTTGCATCACATTGAACAGGATGGCCTGCTTCACACCGAAGCCGCCTTCCTCAATGCGGTATTTCTTCCACAGCAAGCCCAGGATGAGGCCGAACACGGCGTCCGCGATGACCCAGCTCCACCACACGCCGAAGCCCCAGGTGAGATCCACGATGGTGTGCCCGATGAAGCCGATCAGCAGACCGGCGACGGGGCCGAAGATGCCTGCGAACAGTGCGAGGATGGCCGAGGCCAGGTTGAGATTGATGTTCGGGATGCCGGACGGGATGGCGACGAAGCGCATCAGGACAAAGAAGATGGCGGCGCCGATGCCCACCGCGACCATGGTGCGGATGCCCAGGAGCTTTTTGTTCATCTTTGTTTCCTCCCCAAGAATTGTGGGTGCCTCCCGAATGGTAGCATGGCGAGGCCCTTTCCATCATACAGAAACAAAAACGCGCTTTCAATGACAAATCGGAAGGTGTGGCGGGTTTTGGGTCCGCCGCCTCCGCCAAGGGCTGTCGACGTGGCTTCCCAAGCCGCTGAATGGTTGGCATTCCGGCATCTGAAGGATGCAGGGCGCATCA
>JAEWSN010000173.1 GCA_023459915.1 Bacillota bacterium | reverse complement strand
GTCTTGATGGTGGATTCAATGATGCGGTCAATGGTCTCCACATTTTTGCTGTTGGTGAAATAGCGTTCCATCATGTGCGCCATGATGTCCGCCGCGCCACAGACCACCTGGAAGGGCGGCAGGGTGTACATGCGCTCCGGGTTGAGGATGGAGAACACCGGATACACCAGCTCGCTGCCGAAGCCGCGCTTGAGCCAGCCATCCTCATTGGTGATGACGGTGGAATCCGAGGATTCGCTGCCGGCCGCCGGAATGGTGAGCACGGTGGCCACGGGGAGCGCTTGCGTCAGCGTCTCCTTGCCGGCGTAGAAATCCCAGACATCCCCCTCGTACGGCACGCCCATGGCAATGGCCTTCGAGGAGTCGATGACGCTGCCACCGCCAACTGCCAGAATCAGCTCAACACCGTTTTCACGGCACAGCTTCACACCCTGGTGAACCAGGGACAGACGCGGATTCGGCTGGACGCCGCCGAGTTCGAGGTAATCAACGCCGGCCGCTTTCAGCGAGGCGGTGACCTGGTCGAGCAGGCCGCTCTTCTTCACACTGCCACCGCCATAGTGCACCAGCACCTTTTTGGCGTATTTGGCGGTTTCCGTGCCCACCTGGGCCTCCATGCCCTTGCCGAACAGGATGCGTGTGGGGTTTCTGAAAATAAAATTATCCATGGGTCCTCCTTCGTCCGCTGTGGGCGTCTCCAGTACCGGAACACGGTTCCGGAGCATCTCCACATGATATGTTCCGGCGACAATCCAGTCCGATTGCCGCGCAAGAATGCACAGGATCTGTATACCGCCATTCTGCCAATGGAAAACAATCTCTTGTGTTCCCGCATTCAGCCGCATTGGTTCCATATTATCACATTACTTCCCTTTGTGCATCATTTTATGGGCGGTTGTGTGATTTCTCCGTCGCCCCGGTTGTCCCCACGGCCATCCCCTCGATCATCCCGCGGTCATCCCCGTTCGTCCCCGCTTCCACATCCGCCGTGAATTTCCCGTTGACTTGCTGTCGCTTCTTGGCTATAATAAACAAGCACCTCGGCGCACGGACAACCTTCGCAAACCGGGTCACCAATCAAATTTCGGGCGATTAACTCAGCGGGAGAGTGCTACCTTCACACGGTAGAAGTCACTGGTTCGAACCCAGTATCGCCCACCAACAAACAGCCGCCTCAAAAGGGCGGCTGTTTTGCGTTCCTCTGCCGTTTCTTCTTTCGTGCCATTTGGGAATCCCTTCAGCGCAACGCGCATATGCGCGTTGTTGCACTGGAATCATCCCATCACCCTGCAACTTGTCCATGAAAAACGCATCTTGTCCGGATTCTCTGGATCCCGCGGTCTGTTCTCCGTATACTCAGGCACATCAAGTCCACCACACGGAGGTTGTCACCATGGGAATCCTGAACCTGATCATCCTGATCCTCACCGGCACCGCATTGTTTGTCTGGTCCGTCTCCACCAAAAGCGATCGGACCCGGGAACGCGCCATCATCCGACTCTCCCTGCTGGGACTGCTGGTCACCGGGCTGGCCACAGGGCTGCTCGACGGGGCCTTTCGATACGGCCTGCTGCTGCTCGTGCTCGTGGTGCAAGGCATCGGTGGCATCCGCCTGCTGGCTGGGAAGAAAGAAAAGCCCTATCGGCTGCGTGCCAGTCTCACCCGGTTTGTCGCCACCCTGCTGCTGATGCCCCTGGTTCTGATGCCAGCCATCCTCTTTCCCCAGTACCGGCTGCCCGTTGCTTCCGGCCATTACGAGGTGGCCACCTCCCGGTACACCTGGACGGATGAGACCCGCCCGGACACCTATTCACAAACCGGCGGCAACCGGAAGCTGACCGTGGAATGCTGGTATCCTGCATCCTCCGGGGAGACTTTTCCCCTGATTGTCTTCTCGCACGGCGCCTTCGGTTTCAGCGGCAGCAACCATTCCACTTTTACCGAGCTGGCCTCGAACGGATATGTGGTCGCAAGCATCGGCCACACCCATCACGCGTTTTTCACCCGGGATACGGATGGAATCCTCACCACGGTTGATCCCGTGTTTCTTGAGCAGGCCACCGCGCTCAACGCGACGCATGACCCCGCACGCGTGCAGGAAACATTCGAAACGACGGCCGGCTGGATGGCCCTTCGGACAGCCGATGTCGCATTTGTGCTTGACACAATCCGCTCGGCATGCGAAAACAAGGAGGCCGGACCTTTGTTCTCCGCCATCAATCCGGACAAAATCGGGTTGATGGGCCATTCGCTTGGCGGCGCGACCGCCGCGCAGATGGGTCGGGAGCGCGGGGACATCGGGGCCGTCATCGTGCTCGACGGCACCATGCTCGGCGAAACACTGGCCATCGGGAACAACCTGCCCATCCTCAACGACACGCCCTATCCTGTTCCCCTGCTGAACCTGTATGCCCAGGATCATTACCGTGACGCCAAACAGACCGAGGGAGAGGCTTACGCCAATTTTCACGCCACCAGGCTTGCGGCAAACGCCCGGGAAACGGTCTTCCAGGACGCGGGCCACCTCAACTTCACCGACCTGCCCCTGTTCTCGCCCCTGTTGGCCAAACAACTCGGCACAGGCACCATCGACCCCCGATTCTGCATCGAGACCATGAACGGTGTGGTGCGCGCCTTCTTTGACGAACACCTCAAGGGGGCGGCCCCGGCGAACATTGCGGCGGAATATGCCGCGCCATAGCGCGCGGCGGACCGTCCCTCCGCAACACAAAACGCGCATGGCCACAGCAAAGGATGTCTTGGATGAAAGTGCAAATTCAGTTTGTCGCCGACGAGGCGGAAGAATGCCTCACCATCGAATGTGTGAAAATCACGCCGGTCATCGAGCGCATCCGTTCCTACGCGCTCACCCGGGGCACCAGGCTGACCGGACAGGTGGCCGAACGCATCCATTCGTTCCACCTGTCGGATGTGTACTATTTCGAGGCGGTCGGCGAGCGCGTGTTTGCCTGCACCAAGGCCCAGACCTATGAGTTGAAAATCCGGCTGTACGAGCTGGAGAAAAACTACGGGGAGCAGCATTTCATCCGCTGCTCCAAATCGTTCCTCATCAACCTGATGAGGCTCGAAAGCATCAGCCCCGCCATGAACGGACGGTTTGCGGCCCACATGAAAAACGGGGAAACCATCATCATTTCCAGACAATATGTGCCCGACCTGAAGCGGGCGGTGATGGGAGGCAACTAACATGGACTTTTCGCATTTCCTGGTCAGGCGCGTCCTGATGGGCTTCTTTGTTTCAGTCACCTGCATCACGGCCGCCATGGCCCTCATCGGCATGGCCTTCCAGCCGGAGGCGCGGTTTGGCTATGAGGCATTCCTCTCCCCGCTTCTGTTTGGCCTGCTGACCAGCATTCCCACAATCCTCTCCTACTCGGGGAAGGAATTGACGCTCCGGCAGGCGCTGGTGAGAAACGCCATGCATCTGGTGGCGCTGGAGGCCCTGGTGCTTGGGGTGCTTGCCCTCAACGGGGTGCTCACGGACACCGGCACCGTCCTGGCCCTCGCCATCGGCATCGCGATCATCTTCGTCACGGTCCACCTGCTGCTGTGGGTCAACGACAGAAAAACCGCGGACACACTCAACCGGGCACTGAAGGCATGGCAAGACGAAATGGCCGGGACCGGCATGGCAAAAGAGACTGACAAAACGGAGACCCCGGAATAACCGGAAAACCCGGAACAGCCGGAAATCCGGGAACGGCCGAGAAACCCGGTGAAACCGGCATGAAAAAGGGGGATGGCCTGCAGGCCTCCCCCTTCATGATGTCTGGTTCAAACAACGACGGTTCCCACAAGCCGCCATGCAAGCGCACAACGGGAGTCCAACTGTCATATCCCCTGTCAAATCGAAAGTCCCAATTCCGCGCCCACCTTGCGCACATACTCGGACGCAATGCGGTAGTCCGCCTCCTGCGTCATGTGCTCGAGCATGAACGGGGTGTCCGGGTGCAGCCGGTTCATCCGATCCAGGAAAGTGCGGTAGCACAGGCCACCGTCTCCCGGCCGCGCCTCGTCCAGATGCGTGGTCAGCTTGTCGGACAGGGTGATGTCCTTGGCATGCACGCTGAGGATGTGATCCCCCAGCTTGTCGAAGCAGTCCTCGAGAAATGCCGCGTTGTTGATGTAGCGTTCCGGGCTGTTGATCATGTTCACGGGGTCGAGGTGAACCCCAAAACCCTTTCTGTCGATGGCTTTCATCAGCTCCAGATAGCTGTCCGGGCTGGTTGGGAAAATCCACGGCATGGGCTCGAGGGAATAGGTGGCGTGCGCCGGAGACACCGCGTCGATGATGGCCTGCGTGTCCGCAACGATCCGGTCAAAGGTTTCTTTTTTGAGGTTGTCACGATGCGGACCGTCCCACACGTCCCCGCAGCTGCCGGCAATGTTCACGCAACACAATGCCCCGATGCGCTCCGCCAAATCGAGCTGCCGCTTGCAGTGCTCCATCGCCTTGGCGGCCACCGCCGGATCCGGCGACAGGGGATTGCTCCAGGCCCCGACCTCCGCGATCACGATATCCGATTCGCTTGCCGCGCGCCGGTAGGCCGCGACGGTCCCGGCATCCGCCGTCGCGTCGATGGGGCAATAGGCTGCCCGATACCCCATCTTCTCCACCGCCTTGACCCATTTGGCCGGTGTGGAGGCATCCTCAAAAATCATTCCACCCAATCGCATATCCGTTCCTCCTTCTCCGTTGAACAACCACCCGGCCGAGCGTACCGCGCAATTCGCGCAAAGCAGTCGGCTCCAGCGGTGGACACGTGTCTACTCTCCCGAAAAAAACACACCGGAGACCGCTCCGGCAAACCGCTCCGGTCGCAGCCCGGTCAGCTCTCCCACAACGTGGGATCGCCCGTGGAAACCCCCAATGCGCCCGCGCGCAGGATTTCGACCATTTCCTCCTTGGCGGAAACAAGCCCCCCCGCGATGACCGGCAATCCGCAAGCTTCCCGAAACCGGCGAATCACCGCCGGCATGACCGCCGGCATCAGCTCCACCAAATCGGGCCTTGCGCTCTGCGCTGTGCGAACCGCCAAATCGAACGACTGGTGATCAATGAGAAAAAACCGCTGAATCACAAACAACCCATGATCGCGGCCCGTCTTGACATGCTGGGTTTTCGTGGTCAGCATGCCGGTGGGCCGTATCACCTCCGCCAGCCAGCGGATGGCGGTGGCGTCCCGTCCAAGTCCCTCGAGCATGTCCACATGCACAAACACATCCTTGCCGGCGTCCCGCAGCATATTGACCTGCGAGGCCAGTGTGAAGATGTCGGCATGCAGCAGAAACACCGCCGTCACCGGCGCCGCAATGGCCGCCGGCAGATCTCCGGCATGCCGGATCGCCGCGATGACAGGATTGGCTTCGATACGGACAACCGGGCTCGGCACGGTTTCTTTCATGTGACACACCTCATTTGGTTGTCGCCGTGTGCGGACACGACAACGCTCGCTGTGCCTGTCGTTGTGTGTGGACGTTCCGACGCTCCCAGTGCCTGTCGTCATGTGTGGACGTTCCAACGCTCCCAGTGCCTGTCGCCGTGCGGAAGGTCACCGGGCGTGCTCCAACAGCGGTTCCTGCACAAAGCGCAGAATGTCGGCCGGCGTTTCCGCGATAAAATCCGGGTTTTCGGCCTTCACAGCCTCTTCCCCGTCGAATCCCCATTTCACCCAGATGACACGCACCCCGGCCCGCTTGCAGGCCACGACATCGCGATGCTCGTCCCCCACATAGACCACATCCTCGTGCTGTAGCCGATACCGGCGCAACAGGCGCTTGATCATGCGATCCTTGGAAAACACCCGATGGGAACAGCGGACATCCTCAATGAATTGGAGTCCATGCCGATCCAGAAAGCGCCGGATGTTGTTCTCCGCGTTGGAGGAGAGGATGGAAATGGCGTAGCCGCCCTCGTGCAGCGCACGCAGCACATCCTTCATGCCGGGGAACGGATCCACCTTGAGTACGGCCTCCTGGAACAGCACATTGTATTCCTTGGCCCATCCGGGCAGTCGCCGCAACGGCAGCTCCAGCTCCCGGAAGCGTTCCGCGATGGTCATCCGCCGCAGCCGCTCCACGTCTTCCATGGAAACACGCGGGAACCCATGCCGATCCGCAAGCGTTGTCATGATCTCCAGCGCGGTTTTTTCAGAGTCGGCGATGGTGCCATCAAAATCGAACAGGATATGTTTCATCTGGTGAGTCTCCTTGAGTTGCAACAATGCGTGCCCCGATGCCGGGATTTCCCGGACAAGAGAGAAACGTCCCGGGCGCGACGCCGCAAGACGTTCCTGCATTCTTTCCGTCGTACCATCGAGTCCCACGACGGGGTCTGACCCCATGCGGGGGCTGGCCCCATGACGGGGTCTGACCCCATGCGCGGGACCTCAGCGGCCTGCCGATGTCAGGCTTTTTCGAACATGTCCTTGCCAACACCGCAATCCGGGCATACCCAGTCTTCGGGCAGATCATCAAACGCGGTTCCCGGCGCGACACCGGAGGACGGATCTCCCTCGGCGGGATCGTACACATAACCACAAATGGTGCACACATACTTATCCATACTGTTCAACTCCTCTCGTCAGGCCACTTTTACGGCGCGTCACGGCTGTCCGGCCGTCCGTGCTTCGCAGTGTTCCTTGCCTTTCCATGTTACCACACCGCACCTCGGCAAAACAACAGATCCCGCTCACACATTGTCGCGCGGCGTTTTCATGGACAGGGAAATCCGCTTTCTCACGGAATCCACCGACAGCACCCGGACGGTGACCACGTCTCCCACGGTCACCACCTCCATGGGGTTGCGCACAAACCGGTCCGAGAGTTCGGACACATGCACCAGACCGTCCTGATGCACCCCGATGTCCACAAACGCCCCGAAATCGGCGACATTCCGAACCGTGCCGGTGAGCATCATCCCCGGCTTGAGATCCTTCATTTCCAGCACTTCGGACGACAGCACCGGCTTGGGCAGCTCGTCGCGCGGGTCACGCCCCGGTTTGGCCAGTTCAGTCAGGATGTCCGCCAGTGTCGGCTCGCCCACCCCGATTTCTTCGGCTGTCCGCGCCAATCCGCGTTGCCGTGCCCACAGGGGCAGTGTGGCCAGGGCGGCGGGATTCAGGGACTTGGCATCCAGCCCGGCCAGCGTCAGCAGTTTTTTCACCGCCGCGTAGGATTCCGGGTGGACACCGGTATTGTCGAGCAAATCCTCCCCGCCCGGAATCCGCAGGAACCCCGCGCATTGCTCGAATGCCTTGTCCCCGAGCTTTTTGACCTTCTTGAGCTGCTTGCGGCTGGCAAACCGCCCGTTCTCCTGCCGGTACGCCACAATGTTGGACGCCACGGTGGCATTGACCCCGGCCACATGGGACAGCAGGGAAGGAGAGGCGGTATTCAAATCAACACCCACCCGGTTCACGCAGTCCTCCACCACACCGGAAAGCGCCTCATCCAGCCGTTTGGCATTCACATCATGCTGATACTGCCCCACCCCGATGGCCTTGGGATCAATTTTCACCAATTCGGCCAGCGGATCGAGGAGACGCCGGGCAATGGACACCGCGGAGCGCAGGGAGACATCGAACTCCGGAAACTCCTCGGCCGCGAGCTTGGAGGCCGAATACACCGACGCGCCGGCCTCGCTGACCATGACATAATGCACCCGCCGGGTCAGCTTGCGCAGCAGATCGGCGACGAATTTCTCGGATTCCCGCGATGCGGTGCCGTTGCCGATGGCGACGACCTCGATGTCATGGCGCGCAATCAGGGCGGCCACCACCTTTTCGGATTCCTCCACACGGCTTTGCGGCGGCGTGGGGTAAATGACGCCTGTGTACAGCACCGCGCCGGTGCCATCCACCACCGCCAGCTTGCAGCCGGTCCGGAAGGCCGGATCCAGCCCCAAAATGGCCTTTGCGCGGATGGGCGGCTGCATCAGCAGACCGCCCAGATTCTTGGCGAACACGGAGATGGCCTGTTCGGATGCCATTTCGGACAGGGTGTTCCGAATCTCATTCTCCATCGAGGGCGCAATGAGCCGCTGCCAGGCATCCGTGGCCGCCTGCACCACCTGTTTCCCCGCAGGCGACGATCCATCGGTGCCGGGCTTGAGCACGGTCCGCAGCATGCCGCCGAGGATGCGATCCTCCGGCATGAGAATTTTCACCTGCAGCCACTCCTCCCGCTCCCCGCGGTCTATCGCCGACACACGATGCGGCGCGATGCGCGCCACCGGCTCCTGGAACTGATAGTACATGCGGTAGGGAGAGTCCTCCTCCTTTTTGGCGGAAACTGTCACCACACCGTCACGCAGCACCACATCCCGGATGTTGCGGCGGATCTCCGCGTCATCGGAGACCTGCTCGGCCAAAATGTCACGGGCGCCCTGCAGGGCCTCGGCCACATCCGCCACACCCTTTTCCGGATCCACAAACGGCTGCGCGGCCACTTCGGGGTTCAGCGCCGCATCCTGCAGCATCAGCAGCAGGGCCAGGGGCTCCAGGCCCTTGTCCCGGGCCATGGAGGCGCGGGTGCGCCGTTTGGGGCGGAAGGGCCGGTACAAATCCTCAATTTCGGTCAGGGTTTGGGCGCGGGCCAGCGCCTCGGCAAACGCGTCCGTCGTCTTGCCCTGTTCCTCGACCAGCCGGGCGACCTCCACGCGGCGCGCTTCCAGGGTGCGCAGCGCCTGCAGCCGATCGGCCAGCGCGCGCAGCACCTGATCGTCAATGGAGCCGGTCATCTCTTTTCGATACCGGGCAATGAAGGGGATGGTGTTGCCCGCGTCGATCAGTTCAATGATGCTCCCGACATGACGGGCTTCCAGATTCATTTCCGTTGCGATGCGTTGGGTCAGATTCATGGGGTGTCACCTCTTTGTTCTCATCCATTGCTTCAAATCCTCAAGCATCGGCCGATCCGGCGGATGCGTCATGGCCTCCTCCGGGAATTCGGACAACGCAAAAAAGCGGGCTTCCAGGCATTCCTCCGGGTCCACCCGCAACTTGCCCTCATAGACGGTGCTGACAAACGCGACAGACACCACATACACCTCGTCGCCATTGGGGTAGGTGTAGTGCTGTGATTCTCCGGAATACACATTCAGCCGCTCCAGGGAAACCGGATACAGCCCCACTTCCTCCACCGCCTCCCGGCGCACGGTCTGCTCAAAGGTCTCTCCCAGTTCCATGGAACCGCCGGTGCCCGCCCACAGCCCGTTGTCCCGGCGGCGCTGCAGCAGCGCGCGGTTCTCCGCGTCCACAAAAAAGACGCCGGCACCCGGCATGAACAGCGGGGCACAACCGACGCTTCTTCTCATCTCCGAAATATAGCCCATGCGGCCTCCTTGTCGCTGCCCACCGCAACCGCAGCCCGGCCGGCATTGTCACCGACAGTATAGCACACCTCAAGGACCGGTTTCACCCGCGGCAACGGGCATTGGGGTCAGACCCCGCACCGGGGTCTGACCCCAATCACTCACTCGTACCGGAGGGACTCTATTGGGTCCAGATCCGCGGCGCGCTTGGCGGGATACACGCCAAACCCGAGCCCAAGCACCAGCGAGAAGAGGAACGCAAGGATGACGGTGGGCAAGTCGACAACCGGCGGGATATCGATGACCGCGGAGATGACGGAACCCGCGCCCACCCCCATGGCGATGCCGATGATCCCGGAAAACCCTGTCATGAGTACGGCTTCGGCCACAAACTGCCACACGATGTCGCGGCGTTTGGCACCAAGCGCCTTGCGGACGCCAATTTCACGCGTCCGCTCGGTCACGGAGACCAGCAGGATGTTCACAATGCCGATGCCGCCCACCGCCAGCGTCACCGCCGCGATGATGCCCAGCGCGATCTGGATCATGCCCAGAATGTTGTTCAACTGCGTCAGCACATCGTCCGAGCTTGCCGCCGTGTAGGCCTGTTCCACCCCATGCACGAACTCAAGCGCCTTGACCGCCTGCACGCCGGCTTCCCGGAGCATGTCGCTCTCCGGCATGACCAGCCGGATTTCGCTGACATCCCGGTTGCCGGCCAGTTCCATCGCGGTGGTGATGGGCAGGTGGATGGGCACCGGCGCCTCATCGCCGAACATGCTGGTCAGCGTGTCGATTTGACTCTCGATGATGCCGACCACGGTGAGGGAAACCGTCTCCCCGGTTCTGGCCCGGAAGGTGAACTTCTCGCCCACCACCCCCGTGCGCCGGTACACCTGGTAGGCGGTGGACGCGCTGATGAGGCACACCTTCGCCCTTGTCTTGACATCAGACTCGGTGATGTACCGGCCATCCATGATCTCAATGGAGGACTGTTCCCGGGATACGGGCACCACCCCGTTGAACAGCAGACGGCGCGTCTTGGTGTCGATGCGGACGGTGCCGCCGGAACCGGTGTAATAGGGGGCCACATTCTTGAGATCCGGAATGGCGTCGCGAATGATGTCCACATCCGCCATGGTCAGGGAATCCACGGGTCCATCGTTTCTTGTCTGGACCACCACCGTGTTCGAGCCGATTTTCTCGAACTCCGTGTTGACATAGACCTTGATGGCGTTGCCCGTGGCCACGATGGCAATGATGGAGAACACCCCCATGATGATGCCCAGCATGGTGAGAAACGACCGCAGCTTGTTGCCGCGCAGGCTCTCGAGCGACTGGCGCAGAATCTCGAACAGCGTCATCGGCCAAATCCTCCGAAGAAGCCGCCCGCCTCCTCGCGCAGCACCACCTTGTCCCCGTCCCGCATCTCCTGAGGAGGGTTGAGGACAAGAACTTCCCCGCCCGCAAGCCCGTCGGTCACCTCGATGTCCAAATCGGCGGTGATGCCGGTTTCAATGGGCGTCAGCACGGCGCGGCCGTTCTCCAGCCGGAACACGGCCGGATTGCCTTCCGGCGTCTCCGTCAGCATCGCGTACCGGATGATGGGCACCGAGGACCGGGTGTCCGTGATGATGCGCGCCGTGACAGAGAGTCCCGGACGCAGCGCGGCAGAGGGATTGTCCACGGCCACCACGATTTCCAGCACGGTCTCCTCGCCCACCGTGGTTCTTGCCGTGGAGGCGGTGGCGGCGATGCGGGAAACCCTGCCGGTCACGACGAGGGTCTCATCGATGCCGTCACCCGTGATTTCCACCTGCTGCCCCACGCTGACCTTTCGGGATTCCACTTCCTTGACCTGGGCATTGACCTCCAGCGCGCCAAGATCGGAGACCTGATACGCCGAAACCGCCACACCCAGACTGCTGCCGGCTTGAGCCGCCATCTGGGTCACCACGCCGTCCATGGGCGCAAGCATCGCCGCCTTCAGGCGATCCAGGCGATCCTGAAGTGTCTGGACATTCAGCTCCTGAAGCCGGAGCAGGTTTTCCTGGGTTTCGATGTCCAACGCGCGCTGCGCATCGGTTTTCTCCGTGGTCTGCCGGCTGTTGGCCAGATTGGCCTGTGCCTGTGAGAGGCTGATTTGGGAAAGGGACACCCGGCGGCCGGCATCCTCCACCGTCCGCTGGTGGCGCTGATACTCCGTATCGGACATCGCACCGGCTTCATACAGCGGGGCGGCTGCCGTCAGGTCTGCCTGCGCGCGCGCGAGCGTCGCCTGGTCGGCGGCCAGCACCCCCTGCGCCTGCTGCACCGCGAGCCGCAGCGACTCCAGATTGGCCACCGCGTCTATGTCACGCACCCGGCGCAGGGTCAGCTCCTGACTGTCGCGATTGAGCACCGCCTGGGCCAGCTGTGTCTCGAGATCCGCCAAATCCACCGCCAGCACAGGCTGGCCCTTTTTCACCGGCTCATCCACATCCACCAGCACCTCGGTCACCTTGACCGGAGTTTCCACATAGACATCCCGGGTTTCCCGGGCCGCCAGCACGCCGCTGGCCGAGATGGACGCTTCCAGTTCTCCCACGGCCACCTCGCCCGTGCCGTTGATCTCCATTTCCGGTTCACCCTTCCAGACCGTGTTGAACAGGATCAGCAACGCCGCCGCAAGCACGGCCGCAAAAAGGATGAGCCATTTGGTCCGCTTTTTCATTGTGCCGCCTCTCCCCGATCTCCCGCCAGGGCGTGCAGGGCGTCACGCTGCATGCGTTCAAGCTCCACGCGGGCATCCACCTGTTCCTCATGCCATTCGTCCGCCTGGATGCGCCCGTCACGGAACACCACCCGCCGATGGGTGTGCGAGGCAATGTCCGGCTCGTGCGTGACGATGACCACCGTGACGCCTTCCCGGTTCAGCTGCTGGAAAATGATCATGATCTCCTCGCCCGAGAGGCTGTCGAGATTGCCGGTGGGCTCGTCGGCCAGGATGACGGCGGGGTTGTTGACCAGCGCGCGGGCAATGGCAACGCGCTGGCGCTGACCGCCGGAAAGCTCATTGGGCTTGTGATGCACCCGATCCCCCAGCCCCACGCGTTCGAGCGCCTCCATGGCCCGGCGGGTCCGCTCCTTGGCGTGCAGATTGGCATACAGCATGGGCAGCTCCACATTGCGGAGCGCGCTGATGCGGGGCAACAGGTTGAACGACTGGAACACAAATCCGATTTTCTGGTTTCGGATGCCGGCCAGCTGGTTGTCGTCCATGCCGGACACATCCACGCCGTCAAGCATGTATCTGCCTTCCGTCGCCCGATCCAGGCACCCCAGAATATTCATCATGGTGGATTTGCCGGAACCGGAAGGGCCCATGATGGCGGTAAACTCCCCCTCCTTGATGGTGAGATCGATGCCGCGCAGCGCCTCCACGGACAAATTGCCATTGCGGTATACCTTGGTGAGTCCTTCGACAACAATCACGTGCGTATCCTCCCGCGCGCGTATCTCGAAGATTTCCCGCGCGCCTGCTGTGCATTTTGTATCTTCCCATGATACGCACTTCGATACCGTCAGGAGAGAAAAATGTCTGCAAAAACCGGGCAATTGGCCCGGACGGACTTCACCGCGCGAGCCAGTGGCGCACACGCTCCGCCAGCACCGCCGGCTTGACCGGCTTGGACAGGAAATCGTCCATTCCCGCATCGTAACAGGCCTGCCGCTCCCCCTCCATGGCGTTGGCCGTCATGGCAACAATGGGCACGCGCCCCTGACCCTGTTCCAGCGAGCGGATGAACCGCGTGGCCTCCATGCCGTCCATGACCGGCATCTGAATGTCCATCAAAATGAGATCCGGGGGATCCATCCCATACAGATCCACCGCCTCCAGCCCTGTCGTCGCAGACGTGACCCGGTATCCCATGCGCTCGAGCAGGTGGGTCATGAGCCGCAGATTGGCTTGTGTGTCCTCCACCAGCAGGATGTGCGCGGCAGATTCGGTGACCGCCTGCCTGTTGACGTCATTTCTGCCGGCGACATCGCTGTCGGCCGCATCCTTGCCGGCAGCCGCCCCGTCGGGCGCGTCATCCAGCAGAACCGGTGGCACGTCATCCAGCAGGGCGGGCATCACGTCCGCCGCCCCGTCATCCACCGGCACCCGTGCCGCCGCCACCTTGCGCAAGACCCCCTGATGAACCAGCACACGCTCCCCCAAAAGCGGGCACAAGCCCTCCCCGGCCAGGGAAAGGATGGGGAACGGCAATACCAGCGTGAATGCGGATCCAAGGCCGGGCCAGCTCTCCAGGCGCACCACACCGCCCATGGCCTGGGCGATGCGCGCGGTGATGGCCAGCCCCAGGCCGCTGCCGCCATACCGGCGGGAAATGTCCGCATTGGCCTGCACGAACGGCTCAAACAACCGGGGTTGCACCTCTTCGGCAATCCCGGGACCGGTATCGCGCACCTCCAGGGCGATCCATGCCATGTCACCATGCTTCGGCACGTCCCGCGACTGCTTGGCCATGCCGCCCACCGACAAGGACATGTCTCCCGATGGATCCGGCAATTCGGCGGAGGCCGCCTCCCGCAAGATGAGATGAATCGCACCGTTCTCCGTAAATTTGACCGCATTCCCGACCAGGTTGAGAATCATCTGGCGGACCCGTCCCCGGTCGCCCACAACCAGCGGCGCCGGGACGCTTGTTTCGAACACGAGGTCAACCGGACGATCCAGCAGACGGACCGCGAGCAGGGACGCGCACTCCTCCACCAGCACATCCATACGGAACGGCATGCGTTCGAGCTCCATACGGCCGGCCTCGATGCGCGACAAGTCGAGCATCTCGTTGACCAGGGAGAGCAACGCGTCCGAGGCCACGCCGATTTCCTGCGCGTGCTGCCGCTGCAGCGCTGAGAGCGGTTCGGATGTCAGCAGGGACAAATATCCTGAAATGGCCATCAGTGGCGTGCGCATCTCATGGGACATGTTGGTCAGAAACACACGCTTGGCCTGGTTCGCCTCGTCTGCGGCAACCCGGGCTTCCTCCAGCAGCTGCTTGTCCCGCTGCAGCTGCAATTCATTCTCTTTGGGTCTCGTGATGTCCTGAAGTGTCAGCAGGTATCCCTCCTGATGCCCCGATTCATCCAGCAGGGGAGCTTGCACAGCCACAAACCAGCGGCCATCCGCCAGCTGTTGCACCGTCCCCCTCTCCCTGGGCAGTGCTTCGTCCCGCTGGCGACGACGTTCACTGTCTCTCGTTTCATCTGGTGGCCCCCCTTGTGTGCCCGGCGCAAACCCGACTTCCCCCACCATTTCCTCACCTGCCGGAAGATGAATTGCTGCAAGCCCGTCGATGACCGGTGCCAACAGGGGAAATGCCCGTTCCGGCTTTTCCCCAAGCCATTTCATCCTTGCGTCGTCACAAACCAGCCATTCGCGCGCGTGTCGGTTCATGTCCGCGAGTTGTCCCTCTCGGTTGAGCACGAACACCGCCACGTTCATGGCGTCAAACAGCCGTTCCCGCGCGACCGGCAGCAAATCGAACAGCCGGTAACGGCGGATGGCCAGCGCGATGAGCACCCCCGAAAGGATGAAGAGAATGGGGGTGGGATCGAGCCCCGCCACCGGCAGCATGCGCAGCAGGTAGGCCGCGTTGCCCACCAGCGGAAACACGGCCGCGGCGACCATCAGGCTTGTCTGGCGGCGGTGGAGCGATTTGTCCGACAGGGAGGCACGCACCAGCACGGCCGCGCCGATGAAAAGCATCGCGTACGCCATGGCGGCATAGGCAAACAGCGCGGGGCCATGCCTGTAGACAATCCGGCCACCGAGCGCCGGATCGGGCACGGTGCTGACCCAGACCAGATGATGCCATTCGTTGGTGAACACCGCAAGCAGCACATAAACAGTGCTGCCCCAAATGGCCGCACGCACCCACCGGCTGGCCGCGTACGTCCGCTGGCGGTAGGCCAGCGCAAAGCTCACCCAGGCAGGGGATGCCGCGGCAATGCCGAAATAGCTGATTTTCGACAGCCAGATGCGCGCCTGTGTGTTGGGCACGGCCAGCTCGATGGCATTGAAAATTGCCCACCAGGCCAGCGAGGCCATCAGCAGCCGCAACGCGCGGATGCCGCGCGCCGGCTTGCGACCGTACAGATATGTCAGGACCGAGAGGGCGAGGATCCCGGACAACAAATTGATGGCGACAGGCAAGTCCAGTATCAGCTGCATCCTACCCTCCACACTCGGGATTTCATCGTCCCGCGCTCCATGCGCAGGGCTGCGTTGGCTTATTCATGTGGACAAGACCTGCCGGATGCGCGTTGTCAACAGCGCCGGATCAATGGGCTTGACCAAATATCCTTTCACACCGGCAAGTCTGGCTATGGCGACGTTTTCCCGATCGGCATGTTCTGTCAGAATCATCACCGGAATGTCCCGATACGCTTCAATGGTGCGCATCCGGCCAATGAGATCGAACCCGTTGGCGGTGTTGAGATTCAAATCCATCAGGACCAGCTGCGCTTTCCTGCCGTATTCCTCCAGCGCGTTGAGCATGCCGATTTCACTGCCCGCCTCGCGCACCTCGCAGCCTTCCTTTTCCAGCAGCGCCCGAACCTGTTTGCGGATGGCCACCGCGTCGTCCACAATGAGGATGATTTTGCCCCGAAGACTGATTGTTTCCGTCATGTCATTCACTCCCGCCATGTGTTGATAGATTGACATACGATGCTGCCCTCGGTCAGAATTTGTGGCAGCACCCGCGCAGCATCATGCCCCTGACGCCGCTTGTAATAATTGTCCGCTTCGCTCGCCAGTTCATGGAGTCTTGTGGCACGATAACTGACCGAGGTTCCCTTGATTTTGTGGATGAGCCGCATACAGGCTGGCTCGTCCGCCTGCAATGCAGCCCGCCGCAACGCGGTCAGATCCGCTTCGAGTTCGTCCCCGAACACCTGATACAGCGACTTCACTGTCGACGCATCCAGCCCCATTTCTTCCGAGAATCCGCGCCAGTCAAATGGCTCTTGTTCCATGATACCCACCTGATGAAATTCTCCTTGCGGAATTCACCTTTCCCTTTATGCTTTCCCACGCCTCACCTGTCGGAAACGGGCTGAAATCCTGCCATAAAGAGATGATCCCACAGCCAGCGGAGCTTCACCTCATTGTGCTGCGCCCCGCCGCCCTCATGCCCGTTGAACGGATAATGATGAATCCGCTTTTCCCCCTTCATCCGGTTCCAGGAGGCATAATAGCACTCCGGTGGACAGGTGGTGTCCTTGAGGCCCACTGAGGCCAGCACCGGACAGGCGATCCGCTCCGCCATGTTCATGGTGTCCACATAGCTCAGGGTTTCAAATGCCTTCTCCAAATGGTCGGGATGACGGCGCAGATATTCGGTGACCGACGCGTACGCGCCATGCGCGCCGATGACACGCCGCTCCAGGTTGCTGTTGCTCGGCACATCGACCATCGCCAGCCAGGGGCGCCCGTCGAGCGCGCAGACCGCCATGCCCAGCGCGCCGCCCTGGCTGCCGCCCTCGATGATGATCCGGAACGGATCCACCTCCGCCTGTGCCACCGCGAAATCGATGGCCTTCACGCAGTCCATGTATACCGCCCGGTAATAGGTCTCTTCCTTGTCCAGAATGCCGTGGCAGGCGACATTGCCCGCATGGCCCGACGAACGCGCCGCGGCATTTCCGGTGCTGCCGCCCTGGTCCCTGCAGTCGACAGACAGGACGGCGATGCCGAGGGAAAGCCATTGCAGGAAATCCGCCGGCAGGCCACGATCCCCGGTGAAGCCATGGTAATGGATGAGGCAGGGCAGGCCCTGACCTTCCCGTCGCTGCTTGGGTACCATGAACCAGCCATGAATGCGCGTTTCATCGAAACCGTTGTAGGAGATGTCATACACGTCCGCCAGCACGCCCGGATAGGAAACCGGCTTCCTCTCCGGCCGCAGGGCGACCTGATCGGCCTGTGCCCGGGTCCGCTGCCAGAACACGTCAAAGTCGGGCTTGCGTGTGGGTTCGGGGCAATACGCTTCCAGGCGGGCAATCTCATTTTCCAGGTATCCCATCGGTGTGCTCCTTCCAGTATATCTCCGTGATTCCGTCACTTCTGTCTGTACTCATCCGCACCGCACTTCTCCATCTCCCTTCTTATATCATACTCAGGGTGCAGGGTGTGAGCACCAAGCTTGTTCTGCACTGGAATCAAGGTTGAAAAAGCGACATTTATTATCGATAATCCTTGTATAATTTGCCCGAAACCCTGTGATACAGTAAGGGCATGCATCCGGAAACCATTCCCGCCATGCCTGGAATCCCGGGCGGCAAACACCCGGACCGCGAAGGAGCGTAAATCATGAGCAAGCGCAAAATCCGCATCGGCCTCATCGGCGCGGGCAACATCTGCCAAAACGCGCATATCCCGGCCTACCTCAAGCAGGACGACATCGAGCTGGTCGCCGTCACCGATCTCAAGGAAGCCCGCGCGCAGGAAGTCGCGGACAAATACGCCATCCCACATGTGGCCGGCAGCATCGAGGATCTCGTTGCGCTCGGGGATGTGGATGCCGTGAGCATCTGCACCTGGAACAACGCGCACGCCCGCGCGGCCCTGGCCGCCGTCAAGGCCGGCAAGCACGTGTTGTGCGAGAAGCCGATGGCCACCACCGTCGCCGAGGCACAGGCCATGTACGACGCCTCCAGGGGCAGCGACAAGGTGTTCATGCTTGGGTTCGTCAACCGCTTCCGTTCCGACTCCCTGGTCATCAAGGAGATGGCGGACGCCGGCAAATTCGGGGATGTCTACTTCGCGCGTGCCGGCTGGCTCCGCCGCCGGGGCACCCCGCTGGGCTGGTTCACCGACGTCTCCAAATCCGGGGGTGGCCCGGTCATCGACATCGGCGTGCATGTCATCGATCTCACCTGGCATTTCATGGGCAAGCCCACACCCATCTCGGTCAATGCCACCACCCATTACCCGCTCGGCGACTACAAAACCAAGGGAGTTGGCCGCTGGAAGGCGCTCGATACGGACAATCTGGTGTTCAACACCGAGGATTCGGCGGCCGGCACCATCCGGTTCGACAACGGCGCGTCCATGAACTTTGAGGTCTCCTGGGCTGTCAACATGAAGGACACCGGCATCTACAGCTACATTTTCGGCAAGGACGCCGGCGCAAGTCTCGATCCGCTCGAGATTTACGGCGAGGAGGCCCATTATCTCGTCGACATGAAGCCCACCGTCGCCAAGGGCGATCCGTTCGAACGCGAAATCCGCCACTTCCTTGATTGTGTGCAGACCGGCGCGGCCCCCTCGATTCCCGCCATCGACGGCCTGAATGTGCAGAAAATGCTCAACGGCATCTATGATTCCGCCAGGGCCGGCAAGGAGATCATGCTGTAAACGCATTGGCCACAAAGCCATTATTCAAGGCGATGACGCCAATCCGCACGCCATTCGGTTGAAAACGCATGGAGGTGACATATAATAGGGGTAAATACAACCGAGTGACCTTCACAAACCCACGCTCCAACAGGACGGACACGCGCCGCCAGGTGGCGGTCGGAAGGAGTTTGCCATGGTTTGCAGCAAATGTGGAAAGGAACTGCTCCCCAATGCCAGGTTCTGCGGAGGCTGCGGCACCCCTGTCGCACAAGCCGCCCCGCCAACAGGCAATCCCCCGGCCGTTCCGGGGAATGGGTTCCCCCCACCGCCACCGCCACCCATGAACCAGCCGGCGCCCATGCCGCCCCCACAGATGGGTGCGCCGATCCATGCGCAAGCTCCGGCCTACGCACCACCACCACCGCCGCCGCCTGCAGGCGCCGTACAGTCCGGCGCCTACGGCCTGCGCTTTGAGATTTTCGGAGACAACCTGCCTGCGGTCTCCCTCCGGCTCAATCAGGGAGAGAGCATCTACACCCAATCGGGCGGCATGACCTGGATGGATGCCCACATTGTCATGGAAACCAACATGAAGGGCGGACTGATGAAGGGCCTCGGGCGCATGCTCAGCGGCGAATCCCTGTTCATGGCCACCTATACCTCCCAGGCGCCCAATCAGGAGCTGGTCATCGCCAGCTCGTTCCCCGGCCACATCGCGGCGGCCGACGTGGGCCGCTGCCCCATCATCATCCAGAAAAGCGCCTTCCTTTGCGCGCAGCCCTCGGTGGAGCTCTCCGCCTATGTCATCAAGCGGGCGGGTGCCGGCTTCTTCGGTGGGGAAGGCTTCATTCTGCAACGTGTCGCCGGGCGCGGACTGGTCTTTTTTGAACTCGACGGCAGCAAGGTGGAGCGCGTGCTGGCACCCGGGGAAACCATCAAGGTGGACACCGGCAATGTCGCGGCCTTCGAGGAAAGTGTCCAGTACAGCGTCGAAACCGTCAAGGGCTTCAAGAACATCCTCTTTGGCGGGGAAGGGCTTTTCCTGACCACGCTGACCGGGCCCGGCCGTGTCTGGCTGCAGACCATGACCATGCCGTCCTTTGCCAAGCGGCTCATTCCGTTCCTGCCAAAACCCAGCTCGAACTGACCGGCCGGTTTTTTGGCAAACCAGCCTGAAAAAGCGCAAAAAGCCCTCTCCATGTGTGTCCGCACGGAGAGGGCTTTGTTTGTGCCGTTCCATCGTTTCAGCCTGTCAGGGAAGGGTGCTTCCAGCTGCCCGTTCCCTCATTTCAGACTGTCAGGGAAGTGTGTTTCCCGCCGCCCGGTAAATCTCATACCATTCCGGCCGGGTCAGGGTCACTTCCGCCGCCTTGGCGATGGCCCCGATGCGCTCCGGATTCATGGAGCCGATGATGGGCTGCATGTTGGCGGGATGCCGCAGCAGCCACGCGATGGCAATGGCGGAGTTGGAGACCCCCTTCTCCTGCGCGATCCGATCCATCACCTCGTTCAGTTCCGGAAACTTGGGGTTGTCGAGAAACGCGCCCTCGAAGAAGCCATACTGGAAGGGGGACCAGGGCTGGATGGTGATGTCATGCAACCGGCAATAGTCCAGAATGCCGCCATCCCGGTCGATGGAACGGTCGATTTGCATGTTCACATTCAAGCCGCTGTCGATCATGCCGGTATTGGTGATGCTCAGCTGCAGCTGGTTGATGATGAGCTTCTGCTGCACATGTTTTTGCAACAGGGCCATCTGCATGGGGTTCTGGTTGCTGACCCCGAAATGCCGAACCTTGCCCGCGCGATGCAGCGTGGAGAAGGCTTCCGCCACCTCTTCGGGCTCCACCAGCGTATCCGGCCGATGCAACAGCAGCACATCCAGATAGTCGGTTTTCAGCCGGGAAAGGATGCCGTCGACAGCAGTCAGGATATGATCTTTGGAAAAGTCGAAAAACCCTTTTTGGATGCCGCATTTGGATTGCAGCCAGATGGTTTCGCGAACGGAGGGCCGCATGTCGATGGCTTTGGCGAACACTTCCTCGGACTTGCCGCCGCCATAGATGTCCGCGTGATCAAAAAAGTCTATTCCCGCCTCCAACGCGGACTTGACCACCCGTTCCGCGTCCTTGTGCGGCAAATCCGCCATCCGCATGCAGCCCAGCGCAATGGCCGAGGCGCGCAGCGCGCCATTTCCAAGATTGATCTGTTTCATTCAAATCTCCTTTCTGTTGCTCCGCCGCCTTCGCGCGGAACATGGCCGGAAATGCATAACTTGAGTGTACTAGCTTCCCGAATTGTATCATTTTGGGGATTCCCCCACAAGGATGTCCCGACGGATGTCCCGAATTCCCGCCATTCCAGAGAAAAGCGACTGCACACGGCCGGCGGAAAGTGATACAATGGGCCTGTTTCAGGGCAACCCGACGCCTGTATCGTGAAAACAGACCCCCGTTCCGGGATAACATGGCACCTGCCGCCGACATGCGGCCGATCCCTGCCCGACATCGTGTTGCCGGAAAACCCACTGGTCAGGAAAAACCCAAATGGAGGAAACGCGGATGATGCCTCGTTCGGAAACCACTGCCTGGAC
>JAEWSN010000172.1 GCA_023459915.1 Bacillota bacterium | reverse complement strand
CCGTGTATAATCCATCTTGCGGTTGCGGCGAGCGAAAGTGGTGGAATTGGCAGACTCGCTAGATTCAGGTTCTAGTGTACGCAAGTACGTGCGGGTTCAAATCCCGCCTTTCGCACCAAAAAGGGTTCCAAATCCCAAGTGGATTTGGAGCCCTTCCGCATTTTTCGGACACAATCGGTTGCTTGACGGCATTTGCGCCGCATTTCGGAAGATATTGCTCCGGCCGTTGAATGTCTAAAACAATTAAAACCGGATGGGTTCATGCGTTGCCGTATCTTCTTTTGACATAATCAGACTAGTTCCTGCCGGCCTGTTCCCACATCACGACAACTGTGAGACAATCAGGCGAGGAAAGGATGGTACTTGCGCATGAGTGAATCCAGTGAACTGATGAAACGGATCGTCGACAACATCGGTCAGGTGCTTGTCGGCAAGGAATCCGCCTCCCGACTCATGGTGCTGGCCCTGGCGGCCTCCGGACACGTACTGGTGGAGGATGTGCCCGGCATCGGCAAAACCACCCTGGCTTTTGCCATGGCCAAATCGGTCAGCCTGTCCTTCAACCGCATCCAATTCACGCCGGATATTCTGCCGTCGGACATCACCGGCTTTTCCGTGTTCAATCCCAAAACCGGGGAGTTCGATTTCCGCAAGGGCAGCATCATGAGCCATGTCATCCTGGCGGACGAGATCAACCGCACGTCTCCGAAAACGCAGGCCTCCATGCTCGAAGTCATGGAGGAACGTCAGGTGACGGTGGACGGGAAGACCTACAAGGTGCCGGATCCGTTCATGGTCATCGCCACCCAGAACCCGGTGGAATACATGGGAACCTATCCGCTGCCGGAAGCGCAGCTGGACCGGTTCCTCATGAAAATTTCCATGGGATACCCCGACCGGACCGACGAGGTGGGCATCCTGTACCGGTTCCAGGAGAAGAGTCCGCTGGCCACCCTCATGCCCGTGGCCGACAGCGAACAGCTGCTCGCGCTCAAGCAGACCATCCGGACGGTTCGGGTGGACCAGAGTCTGGCCGGATACATCGTGGATATCATCAGCGCCACCCGCAGTCATGAGCATGTGATGCTCGGGTGCAGCCCGCGTGCCTCGCTGAGCCTGTTCCGGGCCGCGCAGGCGGCGGCCTGCTATGAAGGCCGGGACTATGTGGTGCCCGAGGACATCCGTGATCTGGCGGTGCCGGTGCTGTCCCACCGGCTCACCCTGCGGCAGGAGGCGCGCATCCGGCGTGTCACGGCCGAGCAGGTGATCGCGGAGATTGTTTCGCACCGCCGCATTCCCGTGACGAAATAGGTACCTGGTACCGCAACATTGCTGTAATATGTTACAGTTTCATGACGGTACCTGGTACCGTCACATGGGGGACACATGGGCGTGATCGATCCGGGAGGGACACTCCCGGCGAAGGAAAAGAAACTGCTGTGGCGAAACTGGCTGCGCTGGGGCGTCCTGTTGCTGGCCTGCTTTTTCTACACGTGGTTTTATTCCGGGTTCCTTTCGTACACCATGCTCTATCTGGTGGCCCTGCTGCCCGTGGTGTCGCTGATTGCGCTGCTGGTGAACCTGTTCACCTTCCGCATCAGCGAAGCCCTCAACGAGCGGATTTTCGTCAAGGGCGAGAATGCCATGTACCAGCTGATCCTGGCCAACGAGAGTCCGTTGCCGATTCCCTATGTGGCCATCTCGATGTATCTTGAGGGGCAAATTCTCTGCCGTGACATGAAAAGCCTTCACCTCTCGCTGCACCCCTTTGCGAAAAAAACCTATGAATATGGCATGCCGCTGCCATACCGGGGCCGCTACAGCGTCGGCGTGGACAGCATTGTGTTCAGGGATTTCCTGGGACTGTTTTTTCTGCGGCACCGTCCGCTGGAACGCAAGAGCATTCTGGTGAAGCCCCGGGTGCGGCTGCAGGCGCATCGCCGCGTGCCGGCCGCCATGGTTTCGGAGGGCAATGAGCTGGCGGGGCTGTTTGAACCCGGAAATGACGAGCTCGTGGACATCCGGCAGTATGTGCCGGGCGACAGCCTGCGCAAGGTGCACTGGAAGCTCACCGCGAAGGTCGGCACCCCCATGGTTCGTGACATGCGCAACGAGCTCGACAACGACATCCTGCTGGTGCTTGATGTCACGGCGGCCCCCGAACAGACCGGCCGGACCCTGCTGCTTGAGGACGGTCTCATCGAGGAATGCGTTTCCCAGACCCAGTATCTGCTGGCGCAGTCCCTGCCGGTGCGCCTGTGCTTCTGGCGCGAGGAGCCGGTGGTGCTGCGTGCCATCACGCCGGGCGATTTTCAGAAGGCGTACGAACTGCTGTCGGAAGTGAAGTTCAATCAGGAAGGCCGTTTTGAGGAGCTGCTCGACAATTTTCTGGATACCGGCCGCCACCGCAGTCTGGTCTTCCTGTTCACCGTCCGCCTCACCAACGAGTTGATTGAAAAAGCCATCGCCCTGCGCCACCGTGGGTTCGATCTGGAGCTCTTTTACCTGCTGCCGCCGGGGACGGACACGCAAAATCTGTCCGCGGGCGCGCCGGACAGGAGCATCGCCGAACAGATGGACAGACACGGAATCCGTGTCCATCGCCTGACCGTGGAACCCATGAATGCCGCGGACACCATGGAATCCATGGACGCTGTGAACACCGTGGAGCCCGTGGACGCCGCGAACACCGTGGACGCCGCGAACACCGTGGACACCGCAAACACCGTGGACACGGTGAATGCCGCGAACGCCATGGACACGGGGCGGACCGAACAGGAAAGACCGGCCGCGAGACCGGAGACGGAAGGGGGGCGCGCTGGTGAAACAGATGAAAAAATGGGTTGATCTCCTGCTGCGCGCGCTTTTTTCCATCCTGTTCATCTGGGTGATGATGGCCGCGCTCTCGAACATCCTGCTATCGCCTGTCTCTTTCCGGGAGTACGCGCTGCCCGCCCTGGCCATGTATGTGGTGCTGCGGCTGCTCACCGGGTCGAAGCCCGGCCGGATCACCGGCATGGTGCTGTTGGTGCCGGCGGCGCTGTTTCTGCTGTTTCTGCTGCTCGACAGGGGCGAGGCGCACAAGGCGCTCATGGTCTGGGGCACCGGATTTTTCCAGGCATTCGAGAAGCTGTATTGGTTCGAGCCCCTGGTCGGGACCAGGCACGAAATGTTTCAGACGCCCATCATCCTGATGCTGACCGCGCTGACCACGATCTGGGTCTGGGCGTTCCATGAACGGCGATTCCGCTTCCTGCCGCTGGTCGGCTATGGGATGGCCTGCATCCTGCTCTCCTATGAAATGTCCGGAGACAGCGCGCTGGTGCCGTTTCTGTTGTTCGTGCCGCTGGCGGTGAGCGCCTATGCCGGCAGCGTTCACGATCGCCGCCGCCGGGAGGCGGTGGACAACCCGGAAACGGGTACGGGCCGCATCATGTTCCAGGCGTTGCCGGTGGCCCTGCTGGCGCTGGTGCTGACCCTGCCCTTCCAGAAGCCGGACACCGCCCTGCGGTGGGCCTGGCTTGAACAGCAGGTCAGCGACCTGTACGCGCGGTTCGAGGCGCAGTTCACGCATACGGACACCGAATTTTTCAGCCTGTCGGCCACGGGGTTTGCGGGTCGGGAAAATCTGTTGGGCGGTCGTGTGCGCCAGTCGAATACATTTGTGATGGAGGTTCGGGCGGATCGCCGGGCCTATCTGCGCGGCGCGGCGTATCAGAACTATACCGGCGTTTCCTGGATGCTGGCGGATCCCGGGTTTGATTATGTGGATGACGGATATCCGGAAAGCGCGCGCGATCTCGATGAAATGGGTACCGTTTACAAGCTGGTTCCGCCGGATCTCATCCATGGGATGCCGGAACCGGTGGAAGCCTCCGGATCCCCCACCGACAGGCTGTTCCCGGAAATCCCCCGGCGGGCCGTCTTTGCGGATGCGTCCCAGCGGATGCTCGCACAGAAACTCGCGGCCGGAGAACTCACCGACCTGCTGTTTCCCAGCCTACGGATGGACATCACCTACCGCAGCATGACCACGCGCACCCTGTTCGCGCCGCTCAAAACGGAGCTGCCCATCCGCAACGCACAGGGCGGGGTGCAGCCCGTGACACAGAACAACCGCGGCATCATGCTCGCGCCGGCCTTTCTGGGCTCCGGGAGCCAGTATTCCCTGGCCTACCGCCAGCCCATGTATGGCGACGAAATTCTGAAAAATCTGCTGCCCCTGTCCCGGAAGGGTCTTTATGACGATGCGGCAAGAGCCTATGTTGCGGCGTGGAACCAGCTTGTCGGCATGGCGGAATGGGGGGGCCTCTTCACGCAAGACGCGACGGAGGCCGACGCAACGGTATCGGCCGCGTCGGCGCTCGTTGTTTCCAACATGATGGAGACTGAAAACATATCGCAGCCGGATATGGCGGCCTTGTCCACATATGTCATCCAGCACGGCAATCCGTTTGACACCCCGATTTATCAGCAACTCCAGTCCCTGGAGATGCGTGCCGCCGAGCTGCACCGCAAGTACACCACGCTGCCGGTCACCGTGACAGACAGGACCCGGCAGTTCGCGCGGGATCTCACGGCGGGCCTGGATTCGAACTATGAAAAGGCAATCGCCGTCCGTGACGCGCTGCGCGAGCTGTATCCCTACACACTGGTGATGCCCCGCCTGCCGGAGGACCGTGATTTCACCGATTGGTTCCTGTTCGAACAGCAGAGCGGCTACTGCACCTCCTATGCGACCGCGATGGCGGTGCTGCTGCGCACCCTGGATATCCCCGCGCGATATGTGGAAGGCTATGTGCTGCCGGAAAAGAACGAGGATGAGGATTTCTACCGGGTGACCAACCGTTATGCCCACGCCTGGACGGAGGTCTATTTCGAGGGGTTCGGCTGGCTCTCCTTCGAGCCGACCCCGGGATTTGCCGGCACCACGGACTTCCTGGCCCAGAACGCGGTGGACATGTCCGAATACATGGATTCCCCCTACATGCCGGATCTCGAGGAGCTGATGCGCATGTATGGCCAGAACCGCGAGCTCGGTGACTACGATCCGGGCCCAGTCGCGCCGGTGGAGACTCGGGAGCCGCTGGCGCCGGGAACCCTGGTGTTGCTGATACTCGGCTCACTGGCACTGCTGGTGCTGTTGGTCGACAGCGCTTCCCGCCTGGTGGAGGCGTTGCGCCACGGCCGCACCCCGCCGCGCCGCCAGGTGGTGTACCGCTACCTGCGCATGCTCGACTGGCTGGCCCTGGCCGGCGTGACACTGGGCGAGGGGGAATCCCTGCCTGAGTTCTCCCGCCGCGTGGACAGTGAATACTATTTCCCGGAAAGCTCCTTCCGGGCCCTGTCGGCACTTTTCTCGAAGGTGCGGTATGGCGCGGGCGATCCCACCGCGGCGGAAGTCCGCCTGGTGCGGAGCATGGCCAGGGAGCTCAAGGGCCAGATTGTCCGGGAGATTGGGTTGCGCCGGCTGCTCCCCCTGCGGCACCTGCTGCTGCGGATCTGAAGGCGGTGGCTCGGGTCATCCATGCGTCCTGTTCCGGGGATTTGACACCCGTACCCTTGTCCGGTAAAATGAAGCGTCAGGGCCGGTTGGCCCCATCCGGCAACCGTTGCGGCGCGGGTCTGCAAGCAGTCCATTCGCATGGTAACGGGCCGGAACACCTTGTCCGTCCGCGGACTTCCCCGGCGGCCCATGTGCCGCCCGCAACAAGGAGCGAATGTGAACAGCATCAGGGAAAACATCAGAAATGTCGCCATCATCGCGCACGTCGACCACGGGAAGACCACGCTGGTCGACATGCTGCTTCGCCAGAGCGGCGTATTCCGCGCCAATGAAAAACTGACCGAACGGGTCATGGACTCGAATGACCTCGAACGTGAAAAAGGCATCACCATCCTCTCCAAGAATACATCCGTCCAATACAAGGACTATCGCATCAATATCGTGGATACCCCCGGCCACGCGGATTTCGGCGGGGAGGTGGAGCGCGTCCTGAAAATGGTGGATGGCGTGCTGCTGCTCGCAGACGCCTTCGAGGGCGCCATGCCGCAGACCCGTTTTGTGCTGCGCAAGGCGCTGGCGCTGCATCTCAAGCCCATCGTGGTGGTCAACAAGATCGACCGCAAGGACGCGCGCCCGGACGACGTCATCAATGAAATCTTCGATCTGTTTGTGGAGCTGGGCGCGGACGACGACGCACTCGATTTCCCTGTCATCTACGCGTCCGCGCGCGATGGATACGCCATGAAGGAAGTCGGTGAGCCGGCGGAAAACATGGAGCCGCTGTTCGACGCCATCATCAAGCATGTGCCGGCACCCGAGGGCAAGCCGAATGCGCCGCTGCAATTCCTGGTCTCCGCGCTGGAGTACGACAATTTCATCGGCCGCATCGCGGTGGGTCGCGTGGAGCGCGGCACCATCCGGCGCGACCAGCAGGCGCTGCTGATGAAGCGCGACGGCACACAGGCCAATGTCAAGGTCAGTGTGCTTCAGACATTTTCAGGGCTTCGCCGCGTAGACATCCAGGAGGCCACCATCGGGGAGATCATCTGTGTGTCGGGCATCCCCGACATCACCATCGGCGAGACCCTGTGCGACCGGGATCATCCCGAAGCCATCCCCTTCGTGGACATCGACGAACCCACCATCTCCATGGAGTTCATGGTCAACAACAGCCCGTTCGCGGGGCGTGAGGGCCAGTATGTCACCAGCCGCCACCTGCGCGACCGCCTGATGCGCGAGGTCGAGACCAATGTGTCCATGCGCGTGGAGGAGACCGAATCGGCGGACTGCTTCAAGGTGTCCGGCCGCGGCGAGCTCCACCTGTCCATCCTCATCGAGACGATGCGCCGCCAGGGATATGAGTTCCAGATTTCACGCCCGGAGGTCATCACCATCCAGCAGAACGGGGAGACGTACGAACCGATGGAACACCTGGTGGTCGACGTGCCCGACGAATACGTGGGCAGCATCATGGAAAAGCTGGGCACGCGCAAGGCGGAGATGACCAACATGCATGCCGCCTCCATGGGCTACACCAGGCTCGATTTCATGATTCCCTCACGCGGACTCATCGGGTACCGCACCGAGTTCATGACAGACACCCGCGGCAACGGCACGCTCAACCATGTGTTCCATGGCTACGAGCCGTGGAAGGGTGAAATCCGCAGCCGCCTGCGGGGTTCGCTGTGCGCCTGGGAAACCGGCGAATCCGTGACCTACGGGCTGTACAACGCGCAGGATCGGGGCACCCTGTTCATCGGCCCCGGCGTGCCGGTCTACGAGGGCATGGTGGTGGGCGAGAGCGCCCGCGGCGAGGACATCACCATCAATGTCTGCAAGAGGAAGCAGGTGACCAACATGCGCGCCTCCGGTTCGGATGAGTCCCTGCGGCTCACCCCGCCGCTGAACCTGAGTCTGGAGCAATGCATGGAGTTCATCGGGGACGACGAGCTGGTGGAGGTGACCCCCAAATCCATCCGCATCCGCAAGAAAATGCTCGATTCGGATATGCGGGCCAAGCTCAAAAGCCGTGAAAAGAAGGTTTGACAATCTGTTCCATAGTCTCAGCCGCCGGGTCACGCACCCCGTGACCCGCACGGCGGGCTGGAGCGCAGGGATAAGACGTTCCAACGGAAGGCGGAACGCAGGGATAAGGCGTTCAACCGTGAGGTGGAACGCTGGGGAGCGAGGAGACAATCGTGCAGGGAAACAGAACGCAAACGGCGCGGCGACCGGTCGCGCCGGCCAGCACACCGGTTCGGCGAAAACGCCGCAGCTTCTTTTTCCTGAAGCTGCTGCTGTTCATCCTGATCTGCCTGGTCGCCGTCATGTCCTTTTCCCGTGTGGGATACAACTACATCACCGAAGGCGCGGCACAGGCCACCGCCATCCCGCAGGACAGCGGCGGACCCGAGTTCACCATTCCCTATGGATCGAGCACGGATCAAATTGCGCAACTGCTCAAGGAAGCCGGTTACAAGGTGGATCCCACGCGGTTCCGTCTCATTTCCAAGTTTGTCGGCTTCGACGGGCTGTACAAGGCCGGTCGTTACATCGTCACCAAGGACATGAATGAATACGCGCTGATGCTGCGTCTCACCGGCGAGCCGCTGCAGAATCCGTCGGTGGACATCCGGATTCCCGAGGGGCTCACGGTGGTGGAGCTGGCCGATTACCTGTCGGAACAGGAAGGCGTCATCAAGGAGAAATTCCTGCGGTTGTGCCGCATGCACCTCACCCAATTCCCCTTCCAGGAGGAGCTGACCGTCACCGACGATCGCACCTATCCGCTGGAGGGCTACCTGTATCCGGACACCTACAAGCTCGATGCCGGCTGGGACGAGGAGACCCTTGTGCTGCGCCTGCTCGACGAGTTCAACCGGGTGTACACCGACAAGGATCGCGAACGCGCGGCCGAGCTGGGCATGACCACGGACGAGGTGGTTGCGCTGGCATCCCTGATAGAGATGGAGGCGCTGTATCCGGAGGATCTGAAGAAAATCTCCTCGGTCTTCCACAACCGGCTCAACAGTACAGACATGACCCTGCTGCAATCGGACACCACCATCCAGTACGCGCGTGTCATGGCCGGCGAGGGCCGCACCACCACGGTGCTGTACCAGGATTTGGAGATAGAGAGTCCCTACAACACCTATCTGCACCCGGGTTTGCCGCCGGGACCCATCTGCTCGCCGCGGCGCGAGGCCATCGAGGCGGCCCTGTATCCGGAAGAGACGGCATACCTGTTCTTCTTTGCAACCCCGGATGGCACCAACATCTACAATGAAACCTATCAGGGGCATTTGAACGATCAGTCGAAATATGGGGTCAGCGGACAATGAGCATGACAGACCGGAACCCCGAAGGGCGGATGCCGGCCGGCAAGGCGGAGGAACCGCTCCCGGAGGGGCTGACAGGAGGAGCGACGCCCGCCGGCAGCCCTGCGAAGCCGGAGAAGCCGGAGCTGCTGGAACTGCTCGCGCCCGCCGGCAGCCCTGCGAAGCCGGAGAAGCCGGAGCTGCTCGCGCCCGCCGGCAACCCGGAGAAGCTGCGCGCGGCCCTGCGCTTTGGCGCGGATGCCGTGTATCTTGCCGGAGACCGGTTCGGACTGCGCGCCGGCGCCGGCAACTTCACACTGGCGGAGATGGCCGAGGGCATCGCGTATGCCCACCGGCTGGGCAGGAAGGTGTATCTGGCGGTCAATCTGCTGGCGCATGCCGGGGATGTGGCCGATTTGCCGGCCTATCTGGACCAGGCGCTGGACCTTGGCCCGGACGCCTGCATTGTGGCGGACCCCGGCATTGTCTCCCTTATCCGCGCAAACTGGCCCCGGATGCCCATCCACCTCAGCACGCAGGCCAACACCACCAATCATCTGTCCGCCCGGTTCTGGCATGATGTCGGCGTAAAACGGATTGTGCTGGCCCGGGAGCTTTCGCTTGCCGAAATGGGACTGATGCGCGCCAACACCCCGCAGACACTGGAACTGGAAGCCTTTGTGCACGGCGCCATGTGCATGGCCTATTCGGGCCGCTGCTTCATGAGCCTCACCATGACAGGCCGGGACGCGAACCGCGGGGATTGCGCCCAACCCTGCCGCTGGTCGTACAGGATTTCGGAGGCCAGGCGCGACGGGGAGGTGTTCCCTGTGGAACAGGATGAACGCGGCACCTATCTGTACAACTCCAGGGATCTGTGTCTCATTCGGCACCTGCCGGCGCTCATGGCTGCCGGCATTGGCAGCTTCAAGATTGAAGGCCGCATGAAAAGCGCGTTTTACGCGGCCACCGTGGTCAAGGCCTATCGGGAGGCCATTGACGCCGCCTGGGCGGGCACCTGGGACGAAGCGGATCTGGTTCGCTGGGATCGGGAACTCGCGTCCGTCAGCAACCGCGGCTTCACCACCGGCTTTCTCTTTGGACAACCTGGAGAAACGGCGCAGCGGACAGATCGCGGCGGCTATGACCGCACGGCGGATTTTGTCGCGGTGGTGCCGGAGGACGCGGTTTGCGAACCCGTTGCCGTGCAGACGGCCGAAGGCTGCACCGTTCCCGGCTGGCGTGTGCGGCTGGAACAGCGCAACCACTTCCGGCAGACCGACAAGCTCGAATGCCTGTGTCCCATCGGGCCGGCGGTGCCACTGGAAGTTCTGGACATGCGGGACGAGGCGGGCGTTGGAATCGATGCCGCGCCGCATCCCCAGATGCCGGTGTTTGCGGTGCTCTCCGCGCCGGTTCCGGCCGGCGCGATGATTCGTCGCCCCTGTTTGTGAGCGCTTGACGACGGCCGATGCCGAAAATCCGCGGTAAAATCTGTTCCAGACCGTTTATTCGTTGCCGGCCGTGGATAAATACCGATGGGAACCGGATGGCGGCGACAACCTGCGCGGACATCGGAGACAACCTGGCCGGCCTTGCGTATTGTTTGGTGGAAATGGTTTTCCGTTGCATCCCGGCACATTTTGGGCTATGCTGAAGGTGAACCAGAATAATAAACAGGGAGGACAATCCAATGGCATTTTTTGACGATGTGAAGAAACTCGGCAAAAGCGTGGCGGAAAAGGGCAAGGACGCAATCGAGATCACCAAGCTCAACTCCCAGATCAGCGGCGAGAAGGACAAGATGAAAGACATGTTCGCCAAGATCGGCGAGCAGGTGTTTGCGAACTTCAAGATGGGCAACGATCAAGGCTTTGGAGAATGGTGCACCCAGCTGCAGGAAGCGGAAGGCAGAATTGCCGAGCTCCAGCAGAAAGTGCTCGAGATCAAGAACGCGTCCAAATGTCCCAGCTGTGGCGCGGAAATCTCCAACGAAACCGCCTTCTGCCCCAAGTGCGGCGCGAAGGTCAACTGACTCGAACCTTTGCAGCCACCGGTACTTTGTCTTCGTTTCAACAGTGCAAACAAATGTCGCACGGTGTTTGCCTTGCGGGCACCGTCGCGCATTTGTCCGCACGGTTGTCAAAATCGCGAAGTACCAGGTCATGACAGACGAAAAGGGGATGTCTCTTCGGAGCCATCCCTTTTCCTATACGGAGGCATGTGCCCATGATGGAGAAAAAGGCCTGGCGGATCATGATCAGAACCCTGTTTGCCGCAGTCTCCCCGCAGGAGCGGGAGGCGTTGTCGCAGGTCATCTGCGCAAGACTCGCCGCCAGGATAGGCGGCACACGGCCGCCAAGCATGCTGGCCGCGTTTCATCCCCGCCTGGATGAACCGGACATCCGCCCGTTCCTGACCGCGTGGCGCAAGAGCGGGGGAAGGTTGTGCTATCCGCGCTGTGATGTGGACGGGGCGGGGAATCCCACCCTGGTGTTTCATGAGGTGACACGGATTGAAGAGGAGCTGGTGCCGGGGCCATTCGGCCTGCGCGAACCCAAGCCCGTTCTGCCGGTGGTTTCCTGTCAGGAGATGGATTTGATGCTGATTCCCGGGGCCGCGTTCGATCGCACCGGGACCCGGCTTGGTCGTGGAAAGGGTTATTATGACCGGTTTTTGGCCGGGTGTCCGTCCCTTCCCACCTTTGCGCCGGTTTTTCCGTGGCAGATCGTGGATGCCTTGCCCCGTGAGGCGCACGACGCAACAATCCATGCCCTGATTGCGCCGGAAGGGGAAATTGTCTGCCGGCCCTGACGGCGCAGGCGCCTCGCAGAGGGGATGGTTCCGATGCTCCAATGGCACGAAATCATGCCATTCGGACACTGGAATCATGGTATCATGAATGCATGATGACGCAAGACGAACGGATCCCGTTCACCCATTTGCATGTGCATACCGAATTCAGCCTGCTCGACGGCGCCGCGCGTGTGGGGCCGCTGGTGGCGCGGGCGAAGGAACTGGGCATGACCCATCTGGCCATCACGGACCACGGCGTGCTATATGGCGTCGTGGATTTCTACAAGGCCTGCCGGGCAGCCGGCATCACGCCCATCATTGGCTGTGAGGTATACACGGCCGCCCGTTCCCGCTTCGACCGCGATCCGCGGACGGATGCCGATCAGGGGCATCTGGTGCTGCTGGCGCAGAATGACACCGGCTACAGGAATCTCATGAAGCTGGTGTCCCAGGGTTTTGTCGACGGTTTTTACTACAAGCCGCGCATTGATTACGCGCTGCTCGAGGCGTGCCACGAGGGGCTCATCGCCATGTCCGCCTGTCTGGCCGGCGACATTCCAAACGCCATTCTCAATGGGGACATGGCGGGTGCCAGGGCGCTCGCGCTGCGGCTGGACGCCATCATGGGCAGGGGAAACTTCTATCTGGAGCTGCAGCACAACGGGCTTCCCGAGCAACTGGAGGTGAACCGCGCGCTGGTGGCGCTTTCGGAGGAAACCGGCATTCCGCTGGTCGCGACCAACGACGTGCATTACATCCACCGGGCGGACGCGCGCGCGCAGGAAATCCTGATCTGCATCCAGACCGGCAAAACCGTGGAGGACGAAGACCGGCTGCAGATCAATACCGACGAGCTGTACCTGAAATCGGCCGAGGAGATGCGCCTGCATTTCAAAGATGTGCCGGAGGCGCTGCGAAACACCATGCGGATCGCGGAACGCTGCCAGGTGGCGTTCCAGTTCGGCCAGCTGCATCTGCCGTCTTTCCCCGTCCCGGCGCCGGACACTCCGGAAGCCATGCTTGAGCGGCTGACATGGGAAGGGTACACAAAACGGTATGGCACCGATGATGCCCATCGGGAGCGTGTCCGGTTTGAATTGTCCGTCATCAGCCAGATGGGGTATGTGGACTACTTCCTCATCGTCTGGGATTTCATCCGCCACGCGCGGGAACAGGGCATCATGGTGGGGCCTGGGCGCGGTTCGGCCGCCGGCAGCATCGTGTCGTACTGCCTGGCCATCACGAATGTGGATCCCATCCGCTACAACCTCATTTTCGAGCGGTTTCTCAACCCCGAGCGCATCAGCATGCCCGACATCGACATCGATTTCTGCTACGAGCGCCGGCAGGAGGTCATCGATTATGTCGTGGCCAAATACGGGTCGGATCGGGTGGCGCAGATCATCACGTTCGGCACCCTCGCCGCGCGGGCGGCGGTCCGCGGTGTGGGCCGGGCGCTGGCCATGCCGTACGGCGATGTGGACCGCGTGGCCAAGCTGATTCCCATGATGCCGGGCAAACACCTGACCATCGAGGACGCGCTGGGCATGAGCAAGGACTTGGCCCGGCTGTACGAGGAGGATCCCCGGGTCCGGGAACTGCTCGACACGGCCAAAACCCTGGAGGGCATGCCCCGGCACGCGTCCACCCACGCGGCGGGTGTGGTGATTGCGGGAGAGCCCATCACCAATTTTGTGCCGCTGTACCGCAATGGCGACCTCATTTCCACGCAGTTCCCCATGACCACCATCGAGGAACTGGGCCTTTTGAAGATGGATTTTCTGGCGCTGCGCACCCTGACCGTCATCCGGGACACGGTGGTGATGGCGGCGCGTGAAACCGGCAGGATCATCGACATCGACCATATCCCGGATGACGATCCGGCCGTCTATGCCATGATTGGCCGCGGCGAAACCGGTGGGGTGTTCCAGCTGGAAAGCCAGGGCATGACCAGCTTCATGAAGGAGCTGCAGCCCACCACGCTTGAGGACATCATTGCCGGCATATCGCTGTACCGGCCGGGACCGATGGACCAGATTCCGCGCTACATCCGCTCCAAAAACAGCCCGGAGCTGATCACCTATGCCCATCCGCTGCTGGAGCCCATCCTCAACGTCACCTACGGCTGCATGATTTATCAGGAGCAGGTGATGCAGATTGTCCGCGACATCGCGGGATATTCGCTGGGCCGGTCCGATCTGGTGCGCCGCGCCATGTCCAAGAAGAAGAAGGAGGTCATGGACGCCGAACGGCGCAATTTCATCTACGGGCAGACCGATGAGACCGGAAAGGTGCTCATTCCGGGCGCCCTGCGCAACGGCATGGACGAGCGCTGCGCGGACCAGCTGTTCGACGAGATGATGGACTTCGCGTCCTACGCGTTCAACAAGTCCCATGCCGCCGCCTACGCGGTGGTGGGGTACCAGACCGCCTGGCTGCGCCTGTATCACCCGGTCGCGTTCATGGCGGCGTTGATGAACAGCTTCGTGGGCAGTCTCACCAAGGTGTCGGAGTATATTCTCGAGGCGCGCCGCATGGGCATCCGCATCCTGCCGCCCGATGTCAACGAGAGCCGGGAGACCTTCCAGCCCGTGGGCGGGAACATCCGGTTCGGGCTCACCGCGGTTCGGAATGTGGGCAACAATCTGGTTCAGGCGCTGGTGACGGAACGCGACAAGAACGGCCCGTTCCGGGATTTTGTGGATTTCTGCGAGCGACTGGCCGGACGGGATCTCAACAAGAAGACGGTGGAAAGCCTCATCCGCTGCGGCGCGTTCGACACATTCGGCATTTACCGCGCCCGGCTGATGGCGCAATACGAGTTCATCATCGACTCGGTGAACCAGACCCGCCGGACGATGCTCGAAGGCCAGTTCTCGCTCTTCGACGCCGGACAGGCCGCTGCCGGCGCACAACCCGGTGGGCCGCCGCACGCGGACACGGGCACCACGGTGGCCTGGCCGAACATCCCGGAGTACGATCCCAAGCTGATGATGGCCATGGAGAAGGAGATGCTCGGCCTGTATCTCACCGGGCACCCGCTCGACAGCGTGGCCGACCTGGTGCTGCGCCATGCCACCGTGACATCGAAGGATTTCCAGCCTGTGACCGAGGAGACGCTTTCCCCCACGGAGATGGCCGACGGCCAGCCCCTGATTGCGGCGGGCCTGGTCACGGAAATGAAAACCATCAGCACGCGCAGCAACAAGATGATGGCGTTCCTGACGATGGAGGATTTGTACGGCCAGTTCGAGGTGATCGTGTTTCCCAATGTGCTCGAAAAGCAGGGGCCCATGCTCGCGAAGGACGCCGCGCTCTGGGTGGAGGGACGGGCAAGCGTCAAGGAGGACGAGGAGCCGAAAATCCTGGCGGATCGCTTCCTGGAACTGATTCCGGACGGACCGCTTCCCGGGCTGCCGGTGCGCGCGCGCAATGGCGGCGCCCGCGGGTTCCGCCAGGCCGCACCGCCTGGCCCGGCCGCCCCGCCCCGACCGAACGTAGCGGGGTCGGGGGCGATGGGGTCTGACCCCGGCGCGCCCGGTCAGGTGCCGGTTGCCTGTGGGCCGGGCATGGTCATCGCGCCGGTTACCGGTTCAGGCATGCATCCGCCGCTTGCGCCGGAAGCGGATCTCCGGATGAAGCTGCGGATTCCCGACACGCTGCCGGAGGCGGATCGGGCCGCGGTGGAGGCCCTGCTTGCGCTTTTTGACGGACCGGTGCCGCTCCATCTCTACGAGAACGGGTCGAAGGCGCCTTCCAGGCGTTTGCGCGTGGACGGTGGCCCGGTGTTGTACCGGGCGTTGGTCAGACTGGTCGGGGAGACGAACCTCAAGCTGGAGTCTCTTGGAACGCCGGCGCCGGCAGGCGGCGGACCGCGGGCCTGCGTGCCATAGAAACCCGCCGTGCTTGCGATTTTCAGGCAAATCGGGTATCATGGACGAGGGTTGATTCGCACCGAATCATCTGCAGCCATGGCCATGCGCGGCGGTATGACAGGCCGCGCGGACACTGTGTCCGGTCAGGAGAAGCAGGTGCAATGGAGAATCATGCCGGTTGTCCGCCCAGGTGGAACAACCGGCAGGAAGGGCATGTATCGCAATGTGGACAGTGGTTTACATGGCCCAGAATCGTGACAAGGCAACCGAATTGCAATCCGCGCTGGAACAGGCGGGGATGATTGTACGTGTTCAGGCGGCTGGAAAGAGCGAAAGCTCCAACGATTATCTGGAGGTATCCGTTCCCGAAACGGATGTGGAGGAAGCACACAACATCATCATCGAAAAGGGTTTTTAGCGTGACAAGGCCCTTGCAGCCCGCCACTCGTGCGACAACCAACCGGTCTGTCTCGTCGTGGGATGCGCGGGCTTTGTTTTACCATCCGCACCGGAGGCCGAATCACTCCGTCCGGTGCCTGCAGGAGAACAGGAGGACACCCATATGGCAGAATTGCGATCCATTGGCGTGCTGACCAGCGGCGGTGACGCGCCGGGCATGAACGCGGCCGTGCGTGCCGTCGTCCGGGCCGGCATCTACCATGGCTACCGGATGCTGGGCATCCACAAGGGATATGAGGGGCTGCTGCACGGAGACATCGAGGAGATGAACCTGCGTTCGGTCGGCGACATCATCCAGCGTGGCGGCACTGTGTTGCAGACCGCCCGTTCCGCGGAGTTCAACACCAAGGCGGGGCTTGAGAAGGCCATGCGCATGGCGGATGTGTACGAGATGGACGCGCTGGTGGTCATCGGTGGCGACGGCTCCTACCGCGGCGCGCGCGATTTGGCGGATCTCGGCATGAAGGTGGTCGGCATTCCCGGCACCATCGACAACGACATCAGCTGCACGGAATACACCATCGGCTACGACACCGCCATGAACACCGTTCTGGATGCGATCGACAAAATCCGGGACACCTCATACTCCCACGAGCGTTGCAGCGTATTGGAAGTGATGGGCCGCAAGGCCGGCTGGATTGCCATCAACTGCGGCATCGCCGGCGGCGCCGAGGCGGTGGTGCTTCCGGAAAACGCCTTCGACATCGATCAGGACATCATCAAACCCATCATCGACGGCCGCAACCGCGGCAAGAAGCACTATCTCGTCATTGTGGCCGAGGGTGTTGGCGGTGCGGTTGAAATAGCCAAGTACATTGAGGAAAAGACGGACATCATCACCAGGGCCACCATTCTGGGGCATATCCAGCGCGGCGGCACACCCACCCTACAGGATCGCGTCATGGGCAGCCGCATGGGGGTCTTTGCCATCGAGGCGCTTCACGCCGGCCGGTACAACCGCATTGTGGCGGTACAGAACGGCAAGGTGGTGGATCTGGACATCACCGAGGCGCTGGCCATGAAGAAGGAAATGGATCAGGAGCTGGTGGACATCAGCCGCATTCTGGCACTGTGACGGAGATCGAAAGGGGGCGCAACATGTCTGAGGCACTGACGGCGAATCAAGGGATGGCTGTGGTCCAAGGCGTGACCACCACCGAGTTTCCCGTCCGGTACGCGGAAACCGATCAAATGGGTATTGTCCATCATTCCGTATATGCCGTCTGGTTTGAATGCGGTCGTACAGCCCATGTGGAGGCTTTCGGCTTCACCTACGCCGGACTTGAGGCGGAAGGGGCCTGGTTGCCGTTGCTCACGCTCACCTGCGCGTTCCACCGTCCCATGCTGTAT
>JAEWSN010000171.1 GCA_023459915.1 Bacillota bacterium | reverse complement strand
AAGAACGATGAGCCGGGATATCTGGAACGTGCAGTGAAGCTTGGGTATCGCGTATACTTTGAGCTGAAGACCATTGGGCCTTTTCATGGTGCCGGAGACGCAATCCGCATCCATCCCACGTTCCATTTCGTCGACAAGAACGGTCAGAACCGGCAGGAAGTGGATCTGTACTATGCCACGCCAACCGATCCCCTGATCCGCGTCGGCAGCGCGGAAGATGTGCTTGTGACAAAGGGCGGCCTCGATTTGAAGTGGCAGAACCTGTCCGCGGAGGACATTCTTGCCGCGGCGCGGGCGAATTGGCGTTTGTGGGGTGGCGTTCCGGGCTTCGCGACCGCAGAGGCGTATGCGCAAGCCTATTTGAAGCAGGTTCAAGCGCCATCGGACATGTATCGGCCATGGCGGATCATGCTGACACCCTCCGTCCGATTGTACCGCGGTCCCACGTTATCAATGGGGTCAGACCCCACGGTTCCAGTCGGTGCGGCAGACTTGTCAACGCTGGCGTACGCGTCCATGCAACGGTGGTTTGGCGAGTGGTCCTTGCCGGCCGACACACTGATTGTTCCCGCTGGAACCGATTTGTCCCAGTATGGACCCCTCGCGTCGCATCATCCTGTGTTCCTGAAGGATGGATATCTTGTTGTGAACTTCCGGGACATCGAGTTGATTCGGAACGGGGATTTTGCGCATCCGGTGCTGAACTACAGTGGCAGGGCTGCTGGGAATGAGACGGATGCCGGCAGCGCTGTTGGTGCTGCTGGCAGTGGCAATAGTGGTGCTGGTGGTGCTGGTGGTACTGGTAGTGGTGCTGGTGGCGGTACTGCCGGTGCGGAAAGCGGCGGAAGCGTCAGTGCGGCCGAGCGCACGGTGGATCCTGCATCCTGGTCCGTTCTGCCGTCAGATGTTCTGGAACTGGGCAATGGCTGGTTGCTGGAGGGGTATCGGGTGCAGCAATCCGGCTGGGATTTGCGGGAGGGGGACGCAGTGGTTTTCTACGCGAACCGTCGTGCAACCGATGATTTGCAGGGCTTGGGAACGCATTGAACGGGCATTTCCTACCAGCACGGGGACTGTGTCTCGAGCGGGGTCAGACCCCAAGCTGACCTTGAGTGGGGTCTGACCCCATGTTGACGCCAAACAGACATCGAGTGGGGTCAGACCCCATCCTGCTCACAACTTGCCTCGCGGGGGCAAATGCGGTATGCTGTGAGCACTACGTATTCGCATTCGCAACGACGGTGGTCAGACATCTGGGTGCATTCGCAACGACGGTGGCCTGACATGCTGTTGCATTCGCACCAGCGGCGTCACGGCGCCCGGTTTGCAGACGAAATGGTGAATGCGCCAAGCGAATCGCTGGCAAAGGGGTCGGCATGAACCTGATTGACGCATTGATGAAAACCGGATTGACCCGGCATGAGTCGGAATTGTATGTGGCGCTTTGCCGGGAAGGCGAGGTCACGGGCTACGAGCTGGCCAAGTCCACGGGCATTCCGCGCGCCAATGTGTATCAGGCGCTGTCGGCGCTGGCGGACAAAGGCGGCGCGCGCATCATCGAGGGCAACCCCCAGCGGTTCATCGCGGTTCAGCCGTCGGAATACTGCCAAATCAAGGATCGCGAAATGAAAGACATTTTCGAAAAAATCCGGTCTGAGGCACCCAAGCAGGAGAGCCCGCCGGAAGGATATGTCACGCTGTCCGGCAGCGCCAATATTCTGGGCAAAATGCGCTACATGATCGCCAGTGCGCGGGAGCGGGTGTACCTGTCAGCCATGGTGACGGATCTCCCACTGGTGCAGCAGGAGGTGGCGGAGGCCATCCGGCGCGGGTTGCGCATGGTCATCATTACGTCCGAACCGGTTCAGATGGCGGGTGCGGAAGTCTACACCATTCACAAAAGCAAGGGGCAAATCCGCCTCATCGCAGACTCAAAGGAAGTTCTGACCGGTGAGGTGACCGGTTCGGACCAGGACGTGTGCCTGTACTCGAAGAATCGTCCGTTGGTGGATCTCATCAAGGAAGCGCTCAAGAACGAGATAGAACTCTCCAAGCGCGGATGACAACAATTCCGGTTCTTCAAATTGTCTTCAAATTGTCTTGAAATTGTTCGGCTCTTCGGTTCGAATCGGCCATTGTCCCGCAAGGTGAAATGGGCGTAAACTGGATGGGCCGGTTTTGCCGTGGGATGCGTTCGTTGGTACGCTCGCGTCCTTTTCTGGCTGAACCGGCATCAGAAGGAGCACAGCATGGCACATTCAAAGGATCGCAACAAGACGGGACAGCCATTCACAAGGCTATCCGCGCACTTCCCGGAGCGCTGGATACGGCGCGATGTCTGGAAAATGACGCTCCCGGTTCTGCTGGAGCAGGCGTTCCTGATGTCGCTTGGCGTGGTGAATACCATCATGGCCAGCCGGATTGGAGAAGAGGCCGTTTCCGCCATTGGGATGGTGGACTCCATCCACTTCATCTTCATCGCGTTTTTCTCCGCGCTCGCGGTTGGCGGCACCGTGGTGGTGGCGCAACTGACCGGGCAGGGAAAGACCAGGGATGCCAACAATGCCATCCAACAGTCGCTGTTCTCCGGGATTGTGCTCTCTGTGGCGGTTACCATTCTCATGTGGTTCGTCCGCCAGCCCTTGCTGCGAACCATCTACGCAACGGCCGAACCAGCCGTGCTCGAAAACGCGTTCCTGTATTTCAACATCACGGTCTGGACATATCCCCTGATATGCCTCTCCACCATTGCGTTTGGCGTATTGCGCGGCGCGGGGGACACCAAGTCCCCGATGAAAATCAACGTGGCCATCAACGGCATCAACCTGGTGCTGAGCTACACCATGATTTATGGGGTCAGACCCCTTTTCGGCATGAGCCT
>JAEWSN010000170.1 GCA_023459915.1 Bacillota bacterium | reverse complement strand
AACTGTTTCATCAGCGGCTGCGCCGCCCACCAGGTCATCATGTGTCGCTCCTTCCGCTCTCCTGCAAATGCAACGCATTGACAGGTCTATCTCTTGACTTGCCTGAAGTCATGCAAAGTCCAGCGCTTGACTTGCGTGAAGTCATACAGGGTCTATCTTCAAGCCTTCCCGCCCGATTTCTTCCCGGCACGCTTCCCGGACTTCTTCCCGGAGTTCTTCCCGGAACTCTTCCCGGATTTGCCTTTCGGCGGCTTGAATCCTTTTCCGGCACTTTTGCCCGCGCCACCGCGGTGATGGGCGTTGCCGGAACCGGATCCCCTTCCTCCCCGGGAACCATTTTGCGCATTCCGGTCATCCATACGACCCCCGCGCGAAAATGTCTTGGGGTCTGACCCCCATCGCGTCAGGCTTTTGGGGTCTGACCCCGAATCGGCAAACAGACGAGCAAGCCGGCCGTCCGCCGGCACGAAATCGATCTGTCCGGCATCCGGCGACGCGCCGGCCACCAGCACCTTCATGCTGTCCCCGATGCGCCAGGTTTTGCGGGTGTGTTCGCCCACAAGGGTCATGTCCCGCTCGTTGAACGCATAGTAGTCGTCATCGAGCGCGGCGAGCTTCACCAGCCCCTCCACGGTGTTGGCAAGCTCCACGAACAGCCCGAACCCGGTGACCCCGGACACAATGCCATCAAAGGTCTCGCCCAGATGGGCCTGCATGTATTCGGCCTTCATCCGGTCGGTGCAGGTGCGTTCCGCCTCGTCGGCCGCGCGTTCGCGCTCCGAGCAGTGCTTGGCGGCCTCCGGCAGCAGCGCTCGGTAGTGCGCGCGCCGCTTGTCGTCCATGACACCGTGCAGGGTGTCCTTCATGATGCGGTGAATCTGCAAATCCGGATACCGCCGGATGGGCGAGGTGAAATGCGAGTAATACGGCGCCGCCAGTCCAAAATGCCAAATGTGCTCCTGGCTGTACCGCGCCTTTTGCAGGGACCGCAGCATCATCATGCCCACGGTCTTCTCCTCGGGCTTGCCCTTGATTTGCTCCAGAATGCCCTGCAGATCCTGCGGGTGCACCTCCTCGGGATGCGGCAGCCGGTAGCCGAACTGCGCCAGCAGCGCCCGAAGCGTCTGTATCTTCTCCGGGTCCGGGTCCTCATGCACCCGGTAGACAAACGGGATGCCCAGCTTCGTGAAATGCTCGGACACCGTTTCGTTGCACAGCAGCATGCATTCCTCGATGAGGTTGGTGGCCACATTGGGAACCACCCGCACAATGTCCACGGGATGGCCGTCCCCGTCGGTGACGATCTTCGCCTCGTCGAACGCAAAATCTATGGATCCGCGTTTTTTGCGCAGGGCGCGCCGGCGCGCTGCCAGCTCCGCCAAATCGCGCAGCATGGGCAGCACATTGGCGTACCGCGCCTGAAGCGGCCCATCATTGTCCTCGCGCGTCCCATCGTTGTCCTCGCGCGTCCCGTCGTTGTCCCCGCGCGTCCCGTCGTTGTCCCCGCGCGTCCCGCCGTTGTCCTCGAGCAATGCCCGAACCGCTGTGTACGTCATCCGCTCGTCAATGAGCAGCACGCTTTCAAACAGATCGTGACCCACCACCTCGCCGGCCGGGTTCACATCCATCGTGACGGTGAACGCCAGCCGCGGCACCCGCGCCGTGAGGCTGCAAAGGCCGTTGGAAAGCGCCTCCGGCAGCATGGGGATGACACGATCCGGCAGATAGACACTGGTGCCGCGTTCGAACGCGTCCTGATCCAGCGGGGTGCCCTCCCGCACATAATGCGTGACATCCGCGATATGGACGCCCAGCCGCAGCGTGCCGTCCGCCAGCCGTTCCAGGGACACCGCGTCATCGAGATCGCGCGCGTCCTCGCCGTCGATGGTGACCATCAGGAGATTCCGCAGATCCCGACGGCCCCCGAAGTCTTCCGGATTTGGCACTTCCGGCAGCTTTGCCGCCTGCACCAGCGCCGCCTCGGAAAAGTCGATGGGGATTTCGTTCTGCCACAGCACGGAGAGCACATGCACGTCCGGATCCGTCTGCGAACCAAGCACCACCAGCACTTCCCCCTCCGCGGCGCGCGTGCCGTCCGGCCAGCGGGTGAGGGACACCACCACCTTCTGGCCATCGAGCGCGTTCATGGTGAATCCCTCGGGGATGCGGACATCCTCCGGCAGCTTGCGGTCGTCCGGCGTCACGAACCCGCCCTTTTTCAGGGCCGTGAAGGTGCCGACCACCCGCTGGTGCGCGCGTTCGGCGATGCCGATGACCACGGCCTCCCGGCGTTCCCGGTCATCGGAAAAAGACCGGCTCCGCCCGCCGCCGGAGCTCCGGATGGGCTTGTAATGGACGGTATCCCCGTTCATGGCCCCCAGGGTGTCTTCCGGGGACACATATAAATCCTCACCGCCCGTCTGCGGCACAATGAACCCAAACCCACGCGGGTTGGCGGAAAACCGTCCCTGCGGTTTGTCTGACAGATCAGCCTTGTTGCTCATCCGGTACTCCTTCCAGGTCGCGCCATGATGAAAACACCGGGCCATAAGCGCGTTACAGCCCCAGTTCATCCTCAATGGCCATCATGGCCCCGAGTGACAGCTCATAGATCTGCGGCACGGACAACCCCAGGGCATCCGCGGTCTCCATGACGCGGCGCTTCTTGTCGCCCTCGGCCCGCAATGCCTCATGGCGCTTGAGCAGTCCCTCCACGGAGAGAACCCCCAGGCATTTTTCAGGGTGATCGAGCGCGGCGCCCAGCAGCAGATCCGCCGCCACCCGCGCGATGGGCAGCGCCTTGTCGATGGCCCGGCGCCTTGGCCTGCGTGTCTCGTCATGGCTGGACGCCACGGCGTGGATGATGGTGGGATCCGCTTCGAGATTCTCCAGAATTTCTGTTGCAAGCACGCCCCGGAGCGCGGGTTCGTCGCGCGTGCGCTCCACATCAATGGCGTGGAGCAGGCCGGCCAGGCCCCATTGGTCGGGTTCCTCGTTCTGCTTCAGGGCCAGCGCGCGCATGATGGCCTCCACCGCAAGGCTGAACCGCAACAGATTGGGTGATTGAACCCGAAGGGTCAGTTCTTCCCAGGCAACCTGTCGTTCCATGGTTTACCCCTTCCCGGCCGCGACCCGAAACCCCGCTTCTGGAGCCGAAGCCATCCCAAAACCACCCTCATTATAGCACAGTTGCGCCTGTCTCCCGGGAAGGAATCATGTCCCAGCCCATACGGGCCGTTCATAAACGAAAAGGCTCCCCCCGCCACAACTCGCAGCGGAAGAAGCCTCCTCACAGATCAACCTGTCCATTTGTCAAAACAGAACCCTATCATGCGCCCAAGCGCCATGCCACAAGCCATGCCACAAACCATGCCACAAACTGTGCAACAAGCTGTGACACAAGCTGTGACACAAACTATGCCACGAAACAAAAGGCATGACACCTTACCGGCGCGTTCTGCGACGCATCGAGACCGGTTTTCCCAACACCTCCGACAGAATGATGCCGTCCACCATGCGGTCCCTGGACAAATCCAGCAACCGTTCCGACAGGGAGCGTCCGGCGGGCTCCGCCTTTTTCGCCCTTGCCGGGGCGCGATTCGGCCGTGGGGCACGGGGCGGGGTCACACTCTGGGGCGTATTTGCTGGCACAACGGGTTCAGACATACACAATGTCTCCCTTCAATTCGGCCTGGTTTTACCGGCCTTCCGGCGCTTCCTCACTTGCCTTCCGGCGACGCGGTTTCCGGCTTTCCGGTTCCCGCAATGGTGCTGCGCATCTGTGTGTCCGAAATCACGTTCTGCATGTTGTAGTAGTCCATGACACCCAAGTGTCCCTCACGGAAAGCCTGAGCCATGGCCCGCGGCACCTCCGCCTCGGCTTCGACCACCTTGGCGCGCATTTCCACGACGGCCGCCTTCATTTCCTGTTCCCGGGCAACCGCCATGGCGCGGCGTTCCTCCGCCTTGGCCTGGGCAATCCGCTTGTCCGCTTCCGCCTGATCCGTCTGCAGCTGGGCCCCGATGTTCCTGCCCACATCCACATCCGCGATGTCGATGGAGAGGATTTCAAATGCCGTGCCGGCATCCAGACCCTTGTCGAGCACGGTCTTGGAGATGCGATCCGGATTCTCCAGCACATCCTTGTGCGTCTGGGCCGAACCGATGGTGGTGACAATACCCTCCCCGACACGGGCGATGATGGTCTGCTCGCCGGCACAAGCGGGGTTTCAATGACCTTGGGATTGACGCTCATCTGCACGGCTTCGAGCACATCCCGGCCGGCGAGATCGATGGCGGCCGCCCGCTCGAACACAAGCGGGATGTTTGCGCGCTGCGCGGCAATGAGCGCGTTGACCACCTTGTCCACATTGCCGCCGGCAAGAAAGTGGGCCTCCAGCTGGTTGATGTTCACATCCAATCCGGCCTTGACGGCCTTGATCAGCGGATTGACCACCCGCGTGGGCACAACGCGGCGCAGCCGCATGCCGACGAGATTGAACAACCCGACCTTGACAGCCGCCGCCGCGGCCGATATCCACAGCCCAACCGGGACAAAACTGAAAAACAGGGACAGGGCGACAATGACCGCCCCGACGATAAGCGCATATCCAATCAGCTCTCCGCCCATAAATGAATACTCCTTCCAGACATCCGGTTTCAGGCACCGGACCAACCTTATCAATGACAGTCATTCATTCGCAGACAAGCCTTCGATTCGGGAACCGGACCAACCTCATCTCCCGCAGGCCGTCAAGTTGCTTGTCGAATCGGCGCCACCACAATGCGACGCTCTTCCACTCGCACCACCCGGATGCGTGTTCCCGTCGCGATGAACGCGCCTTCTGAAACAATGTCCATGCGCTGGCCGTCTATCTCACCGGTTCCGGCGGGGCGATGTTGTGTGAGTACAACCCCCTCCTTGCCTACCAGTGTTGTGTCCTCCGGCACCGCGGCAAATCCCTCCTGCCGGGTGGCTGCAGCCTTCAGGATGAGCCCGCGGTACAGCATGCCGCCCCTGGCGGAGCGCAAAACAAGAAAAAGCAGCAGCGCCAAAAGCAAAAGCAGCAGCACCACCATGACCATGGCTTCAAATGCGTTTCTCGCGGTGAGGATGATCCCGACAACCATCAGCGCAAGGCCGAGTCCGCCGGCAATCCCGAATCCGGGGTTGAACGCTTCCACCACAAGCAGCAGCATGCCGACGGCAAACAAAACGATTTGAAGCGTCGCAATTCCTTCCACAAAACTGAACAGTTCCATCGGTTCACTCCTTGTCCGGCCATGACGCGCATCCGCAGATGATGCGCGCTCATGGAACCAGATTCTTCCATCTCCAGTATATGCTTGTATTTGTGCGAGTACAACAAACCGGTCTTGCGGTTTTCCCCGTCATCCCTTAGAATGGTCAAGTCTGTTTTCCCCTTGTTCCGCCACCCACCCACATGGGCGGGCAATGACAGAACCAAGGGCGGGCAGGCTGCCAGTTCGCAAACTCCTGGCAGGCACACGGCAACACCGGTGCCAACCAAAACTATGGCGTTTCCGGCAACGCCAGACCAAAGCCGGCGGGGTTTTGCCCTGGAAAGGAATCATGAAATCTTCCACACGCAATCTGGTTCAAGGCGCGCTGATCGCGGCCATCTACGCGGCACTGACGCTGCTGCTCCAACCCATCTCGTTCGGCATTGTGCAATTCCGTGTCTCCGAAGCGCTCACCGTTCTGCCCGCCGTGATGCCGGCCGCCATTCCGGGCCTGTTCATCGGCTGCCTGCTCTCGAACATCCTGGGCGGATTCGGCTGGGTGGACATTGTCTTCGGCAGCCTGGCCACCCTGCTGGCCGCCTGGCTCACCTGGCTGGTGCGCCGCCGAATCTGGCTCGCGCCGCTGCCGCCGGTCATTGTAAACACGCTGGTGGTGGGCAGCTACATCTGGTTCCTGTTCGACCGCAGCCTGCCGTATGTTCTTTCCCTCGGCTGGTTTGCACTGGGCGAGGCCGGTGCCTGCTTCCTGTTGGGACTTCCGCTGCTGCTGTTCCTGAAGCGGAACCGCGCGGTGGCACATGCGCTGGGGATTGAGACCTCACAATCCTGAATTAGCATGATTGTTGTTTGCAAGACTTGAAAGTGTGGAAAGGAATACGATTTTTGTAACCTAATGCGGTACAAATTACCATCTCGCGCGCACCGTCGCGCGCACAAAAAAAGATGACCCACGTCTTGATACACAACGTGGGCCATCTCTTATTGGCGTTATATTGTTGCTCACACCGCAGCATACGCCATGCCGCGGTCGAGCACCAGCATTTCTTCTGGAATCATGCCGTGCTTGCGCTTGGGCAGCACGCCGTAGAGCGCCTGTTCAAAGCTTTCGCGGGTGACGCAGCCGGTTTCGCCGATGAGCTTGCCCAGCAGGAACACATTGGAATACGTCAGCTCGTTCATCTCCGAAGCCATCATGGTGGCAGGAATGCCGAAGGCCTTCACATCCGTACGCTTGGGCTTCACCGTGATGATGGCGCTGTCATAGACAATGACGCCGCCCGGCTCCACCTGGCCCTCGAACTTGGCCATGGACGGGTTGTTCATGACCAGCAGCGAGGTGCAGGCCTGAAAAATGGGCGACGCGACCGGTTCGTCGGAAATGACAATCATGCTGTTGGCGGTGCCGCCACGCATTTCCGGCCCATACGAGGGAAGCCAGGAGACCTCGCGTCCGTCGAGCATGCCCGCGTAGGCGAGCAGGCGGCCGGCGGACAGGATGCCCTGACCACCAAATCCGGCAATGATGATTTCGTGGTGCATGGTCAACCCTCCTTCTCACAGTCCACAAACACGCCGAGCGGGTAGTGCGGAATCAGCTCGTTGGCCACCCGCTGCATGGATTCGATGGGATCCAGTCCCCAGTTGGTGGGACAGGTGGAGAGCAGCTCCACCATGGTGAAGCCCTTCCCCTCCTTTTGCAGCCGGAACGCCTTCTTCAGCGCCGCCTTTGCCTGGCGGATGTGCTTGATGTCGTGCAGGGACACGCGCTCAATATACGCGGGGCCATCGAGCGTGGCCAGCATTTCGCTGACGCGGATGGGGTTGCCGTGGTCCTTGGCGTTGCGGCCGCCCGGCGAGGTGGTGGTCACCTGGCCCAGCAGGGTGGTCGGCGCCATCTGGCCGGAGGTCATGCCGTAGATGGTGTTGTTGATGAACACCACCGTGATGTTCTCCCCACGGGCCGCGGCATGCACAATTTCCGCGGTGCCGATGGCGGCGAGATCGCCGTCGCCCTGGTAGGTGAACACAACACGATTCGGCAGGCTGCGCTTGATGCCGGTCGCAACCGCGGGCGCGCGCCCGTGGGCGGCCTGCACCATGTCACAGTTGAAATAGTCGTAATTGTTGTAGGAGCAGCCCACCGACGAGACGCCGATGGTTTCTCCCTCAATGCCCAGCTCGTCCAGCACCTCCGCCACCAGCCGGTGGGAAATGCCATGGGTGCAGCCGGGGCAGTAATGAAGCGGAATATCCCGCAACGCGTGCGGTCTTTGCGCTACAATCGCCATGAAAATCGCCTCCTTGTCAGGTCATCCTCACCCGATGATTTCGCGAACCTTTTCAGGTCTTCCTCATCCGATGATCTCGTATTCCCTTGACGGGTCATCCTCATCCGATGATTTCGCGAACCTTCGCCATGATGTCCGTGACGGTGGGAATCATGCCACCCATGCGTCCGTGGAAGAACACCGGGCGACGGCCCTCAACGGTGAGCCGCACATCTTCCAGCATCTGTCCGGCGCTCATTTCCACCACCAGGAAAGCCTTCGTCTGCGGCAATACCTGCTCGAACGCCTTTGTGGGGAACGGCCAGAGCGTGATGGGCCGCAACAGCCCCAGCTTGATGCCTTCCTTTTCCGCCGCCTTGATGACGTTCTTCGCGATGCGGGCCACAGACCCGTACGCAACCAGCACCACATCGGCGCCGTCCGTGTTCATCAGCTCGTACCGCTGCTCCATTTCTTCCATGACGCGGTACTGACCCTGTCGCTCCTCGTTCCACCGCTCCAGCACGGCCGGATCGAGGTGGATGGAAGCCGTGGTGTTGTGCTCGCGCTTCATGTCGGTGCCCACGGTGGCCCAGGGCTTTTCCTCGAGCACAACGGGCTCCTCGTCCCGGAACCGCACCACTTCCATCATCTGGCCCAGCATGCCGTCGCCGAGCAGCATCACCACGTTGCGGTACTTGTCCGCGAGGTTGAACGCGTCCACGGTGAGCTCGTACAGCTCCTGAACCGAGGCCGGCGCGAGTGTGATGAGCCGGTAGTCGCCATGGCCGCCGCCCTTGACCGCCTGGAAATAGTCTCCCTGCGCCGGCTGGATGCCGCCAAGGCCCGGGCCCGCGCGCATGATGTTGACGATGACCGCCGGCAGGCGCGCGCCGGCCAGGTAGGAAATGCCCTCCTGCTTGAGGCTGACGCCCGGACTGGACGACGAGGTCATGACCCGGCGACCCGCGGAAGAGGCGCCATAGACCATGTTGATGGCGGACACTTCACTCTCCGCCTGCAGAAACACGCCGCCCTCCTGGGGCATGCGCTTGGCCATGTAATGGGCAATTTCGGTCTGCGGGGTGATGGGATAGCCGAAGTAATGGCGGCAACCCGCGCGCAACGCGGCTTCCGCAATCACCTCATTCCCCTTCATCAGCAGTTTTTCTCCCATGGGGGAACCCTCCTTACTTCTCGACCACAATGACGCAATCCGGGCAGATGGTGGCGCAGAACGCGCAGCCGATGCATTTGTCCATTTCCGTCACCCGGGCCGGATGATACCCTTTGGCGTTCAGAAAATCCCTGTCCACATGGATGATTTTCTTGGGACAGACGCTGATGCACAAACCGCAGTTCTTGCAGCGCTCCACTTGAAATGTCACTTTTGCCATGTTTTTGCTCCTTTACGGGAATAAGTCCGTCCCATTCGGGAAAAAGTCCGTCCAAACAATTCTATGTCCCAGGGGGGCCCCTGTCAACCGAAGTGGACACCCAGCGTGCGGCGCAGCGGCAAGGCGTCGGCCATCAGGCGATCGAAGGGGTCAGACCCCAGTCCACTCATGGGGTCAGACCCCGGCTCATCCACGGCCACCACAGTGCCGGCCAGCGGCACCCCGGTCTTCTCCGCCAGCGCCTGCGCCTCACGCTCCCCCTGCGCCACCAGCGCGTCCGTGGTTTCGTCCAGCAGATGTGTATTGTTGAGGATGTGCGTGAACCGCTGCCGGGACGCAAACGCAATCTCCTGCATCTGCACCGCGGCGGTCTCCGCGGTTCTGGTGAGCGGCCGGGACGCGTTGAAAATGAACACCATCGCCAGCTCGTCCGCTTTCAGATCGCGGTGGTAGCGGCCCAGCACCCGCGCGCCGTCTCCATCCCCGCCCACATCCAGCACCACCAGGGTGTCCGGATTGTGCAGCGCGCTGGTGATTTCCGGCACAAGCGCCGGCACATCCACATTTGTGTTCGCGAACAGCGGCGCCACCACATGGACACCCTCGGCTTCGAGCAGCGTCCGCGCATCCAGGCTTCTGAAGAAGGGATTGACAATGTCCATGTCCGCCAGCAGCACCCGGCGGCCGGTTTCGGCCATCAGGCGGGCGTATTGGACCGATATCTCGGATTTGCCGCTGCCGTAGTGGCCGGCGAAAATCACCACCCGGGCTGTTCCGAACAGATGGTGCCATGCTTCATGCTTCATGTGTTTCCTTTCAGGGCTGCCGCCGCGGCGGCTCTTCCCGTTTCGTACAGATCGTTTCCGTCGGCGTCGATGACCACAAACACGGGGAAGTCCTTCACGACCAGCCGGTGGATGGCCTCGGTTCCCAAATCGTGAAACGCCACCACCTCGGCCTGCGCCACACGCTGGGCAATCAGGGCGGCCGCGCCGCCTATCGCGCCGAAATACACGGCGCCGTTGCGGACAATGGCCTCCTTGACGGCGTCATCGCGCAGCCCCTTGCCAATCATGCCGGCCAGGCCGAGATCGAGCAACCGGGGCGTGTACGCGTCCATGCGGCCGCTGGTGGTCGGTCCGGCCGAACCGATGGGCTTCCCGGGCGGCGCGGGGCATGGCCCGACATAATAGATGACCTGATCCCGCAGGTCCACCGGCAGGGGCTCACCTGCGTCCAGACAGGCGATCATGCGCTTGTGCGCCGCGTCGCGTCCGGTGTACAGCACGCCGCTGAGCAGCACCTCGTCTCCCGCCTTGAGGGTCTTCAACGCCGCCCTGGTCAGCGGCAGTTCAATCGCAATGGCCATGTGTTGTTCCTTTCTGCGGTTCCCGCAACAGGGGCGGCAGCACATGAAGCCCCCGCCGGCCGCCGCGCAGCGCGCGCACCAGCATCAGCGACGGCGGCTTGCCCGCGTGCGGGTGCAAAAACTGCAGTTGCTTGGGCTCCAGCCCCTCCCGGTTCAGCAGCAGCATCAGCTCGGTGAGCCGCTCGGGCTTGTGGACAAGGCAGAACGCGCCGCCGGGCCGCAGACAGGCCGAAGCCTGCGCCACCACATCGGCCAGGGTGCAGAACACCTCGTGCCTGGCGGCATCCACCCCCTCCCGCCCGCTGCGCAGCGCGGCACCGATGGGCTGATAGGGCGGGTTGGACAGCACCAAATCCTGTGAACCGCGGCCGATGAGGCTCCCCGCGGATTTGAGATCTCCTTCGACAATGCATATCCTGTGGGAAAGCGTGTTCCCGATGACGGATCGGCTGGCCATGTTGGCCATCTCCGGCTGAATCTCAATGCCGGTCACCTGCGTGGCCGGAGTGTCGCGGGCGAGCAGCAGGGGCAGGATGCCGCTGCCGGTGCCGAGATCCAACACGCTGGCCAATGGCTTCTTTCCGTTTCCCCGACGCAGGTGAGAAAGCGCGAACCGCGCGAGCGCCAGCGCGTCCGTACCAAAGCGGAATCCCTGTTTCTTCTGAATCACCGCCATGCCGTCCGGTGTGAGCCATTCCAGCGTCTCATCCGGATGGACGGGCACCAGCCCCATGGTCCACCGGCAGGAATGCGGCGTTTCGCCGGCTGCGGGCGAACAGGCGCCTTGCATGCAGTTGTCTGGATGTGGATTGTAGGGCATGACATCCTCTTGGCGCAAGCGCCGTCATTTCTGCCGTATATAGAAAAAAACCGCCGTACGGCGGTTTTTCTCTCTTCCGCAAGCTTACTTGGGGTTGGGGGCGCCAACCGGGCAGACACTCGCGCAAGCGCCGCAATCGATGCAGGCGTCTTCGTCGATGACGTACTTCGTGTCTCCGGCCGTGATGCAGCTGACCGGGCATTCCGGTTCGCAAGCGCCACAGTTGATGCAATCGTCGTTGATTACGTATGCCATTTCGTGTTCCTCCTGATGGTGGGTAAGCGTGGATATTGTCTCCGCTGATCATGGTATCCCATGTGGGGGTCTCTGTCAATACAAATCAAAGCATATTTGGTATTATTTGCTAATTCGCATATGCTCGGGAACTCATTCCGCAGAAGTTTCCGGAGGCTCCTCAATCACCGCATCATTCCAGTCTATCAGCGGTGCTGCTTCGAGGACTGTCGCAGGGGCTGCTGCAGAGGCTGTCGCAGGAGCTGCCGCAGAGGCTGCTGCAGATGCTTCCGTGGGGGCTGCCATCGGCGTTGGCGCCGGCGCGGCAGCTTGTGCTGCAGGGGCCGACGTTTGGGTCGCGGGTGCTGGTGATGTCGCGGACATGGTTGAAGCCGCGTCACCGTTCTCCTGTTCCCCATTGCGGCGGCGGTCACGGTTTCTGCCGCCATCGCGACCGGAACGTCCCCGGTCGCGCCGGTTCCGGCCGCCATCCTCGTTCGCGGCCGGCGCGCCATTGGCGTCGTCTGCCGGCTTTGCGTCCCGGGACTGGTTGGATTCGCGGCGCGGCGCGGCGCGATCGCCGCCATGGCGCTTGCCGCCGTCCTTGATGATCTCCAGATCGTCCACCTTGACTTCCAGCAGCTCGTTGCCGGTTTCGGTGTCGAGCCGCACCCGGACAGATTCGCGCAGCAGGTTCACACCCACCACCGTTCCCTGCCCCTGGGGCGTGGAGACAATGGCGTCGATGCGCGGCGAACGCTTGTGCAGGTATTCGTAGGCTTCATTTTCATACTTGAGACAGCACATCAGGCGGCCGCAGGTACCGGATATTTTGGTGGGATTGAGCGAAAGCGACTGCTCCTTGGCCATCTTGATGGACACCGGATGAAACTCCGACAGGAATGTGGAACAGCACAATTCCCGGCCGCAGGTGCCGATGGCGCCCATCATCTTGGCTTCATCGCGCACACCGATTTGCCGCAGCTCAATGCGGGTGCGGAAAACGGAGGCGAGATCCTTCACAAGATCCCGGAAATCGACCCGGCCGTCCGCGGTGAAATAGAACAGGATTTTGGAATTGTCGAAGGTGTATTCGACATCGATGAGCTTCATCTCCAGATTGTGGCGGCGAATCCGCTCCAGACAGATCTCCCGGGCTTCCTTCTCCTTGCGGCGGTTGGCCTCGTTTCGCGCCACATCGTCTGCCGTGGCCCGCCGGGACACCGGCTTCAGCGGCTGAACCACCGCGGTGTCAGGTACCTCGTGGTTGCCGGTCTGCACCTCGCCGCATTCCACACCGCGCGCGGTCTCCACAATGACATGATCGCCCTTCTGGTAGGTTTCCCCCTCCGGGCTGAAATCGTATATCTTTCCGGCAGTCCGAAACCGGACGCCCACTACAATGGCCATTCTTCCTCCTTATGGAACGCCTTGACACAACAGCACAGGTTACCGTCTTCACGGTTGCCGTCTTCACGGTGACCACCTTCATAGTCACCATCTTCACGGTTGCCGTTGCACGGACACATCTGCAGTTCACGCGAACAGCGGCATCAGGGTCGCGCCGAGCGCGTCCACTGCAAGCTGGTAGTTCAGGTTCTCGCGCACGGACTGGCGGATGACATCCACCTGTTCGATGGCGTTGATCCAGTCCTCCCGTGACCGGGATTGCACAACCTTTCTCATTGTATCGGTTTTGTCGGTGTTAATCAACCGACCCGTCGCGCCCTCGTGAACCGCCAGCAAATCGCGCAGGAGACCCTGCAGCAAATCCGCGACTTCCGCAAACGCCTCACGCTGCCCGCCCAGATACTCCCACAGCGTGGAAACCCCGGATTCTCCCGGCACCGGCCTGCCCTGCGGCAACAAGCCCAGCACCAGTTCCCGGTGCCTGGCAAGGGTTTGGCTTTGCAGCAAATCCATGGCCCTGCCGGGAATCCCCTGGGAGAATGCAGCCAGAAAAGCGTCCGCGACTCCCGCCCCATTCCCGGCAATGATGCGGTTGAGCTCCTCGTGGGTATAGCCATCGAGCGGCAGGCGGACCAGGCGGGATCGGATGGTGGCCATCAGCGCGTCGAACCCGGAAGTCGTCAGCAGCAGCAACGTCTGTTCCGGCGGTTCCTCCAGCGTTTTGAGCAGGGCGTTCTGTGCCGCCTCGTTCATCTTCTCCGCCTCCTCGATGAGACAGAGCCGCCGACCGAACATGGCCTTTTCAGACAATCTTCCCTGCATGTCGCGAATCGCCTCGATGGCAATTTTCTTTCCATCCGGCACCACGCGGTATACGTCCGGGTTCGTGCCGGAGGCATACAGGCGGCATCCCCGGCACTGCCCGCACGGAACAGGGGGTCTGACCCCATTGGTCGCTTCCGCCTCGCAGATCCAGCCTGCACCGAACGCGTTGGCCAGCGTCCGCTTGCCCATTCCCTGCGCGCCGGTGAACACATAGGCATGACCGGGAACGCCCTCGGCGAGCATGCCCGCCAGGCGTTCCTTCAGTCGTTCCTGTCCCACAATATCGGCAAATCCCGTCACGCCATTTCTCTCCCGTAAACCCTGACAGCCTGCAGTCGCAACCCGTCTTTTGAAGATGCGCTATTCGCAGTCGTAGCCATTTGGCAAAACAGATCAGCAAGTTCGCGGTCTATTTTACATAACGGCCTTGGAGTCAAGGGGTTGACTCTCCATATAGAAAGTATCCGGGCTAAGATCTGCTCCACACGACCATTCAATGGTTCCGTCAACAATTGAAAACGACGTAAATTCGTCTTCATCCGTCAAGGGTTTGAACACAGGAAAACTCAAGTACGGAAGCATATCGAATATACGGGTCTCTCCATTTTCAAATGTAATTGCCAGTTTGCGTTGCTCTATTCTTCTGGCCGCCGTAACCCTTGGGCTCTGCATAGAAACCTCCAATCTTTATATCTCACGGGTCGGAATCTTCTCAATGAAATTTCCCGCCACAGCTTTATTCCAACGATCCCATAGTTCTTCTCTGTGTATGAACATCCAGCCCATAACCAGCTCTTTATCTCTTCTTTCCAACTTGCCCTCGAGGACACTGCCATCTGCAATTGATACAGAAACAGATTTCCCATTTGCCAAAATAACATGAAAATGTGGCTCTTTGTGTTTTTGCGTATCGAATGGATACATTTTGATCTTCATGCCATCGATACGAGTCAACTCACCCATTTCCCCATCTCTCTTCCATGATTATATAACAGCGTCATAAAGGAATGAATGGCTGCCAACATGCTGCACAAAAAAACTGCCACGCTACAGCAGCAAATCGAGCACCAGCCCCCGAATGTCCTCAATGCGGCCAGCAATGGCCAAATTGTCCTTCTCGGCCTTGAGCACTTCCTGTGTCAGTGTTTCCAGCTTCTCGTTGATGGTCTTCACCGTTGCATACACGCGATGCCGGCCACGCCGATCCAGAAAACTCTCCTTGGAGAATTTGCCGAACCCGTTCACCGCCTCTTCGAGAAAATCCGCGACGAGCCGCTTGTACGCCTTCAACTCCCCAATGTCCACACGGCCGGAAAGCCGCTTGCCCTGCGCCTCAATCTCCATGGCCATCTTCGTGAGCCGTTCCTCCTGGGATTGCCCGAAGGACTGTCGGAGCTGCGAGCTGAACGCGGCGCCACTGGATTCCTGAACCGGCTGATGTGCCCCACCACCCTCCGGCGTGAGGGGATGGGGTGTTGTTCTGCGGTTCCCCGTTCCTTCTATGCGAATTGCCATTGGACACCCCTTTCCACCTGCATATCCTGCGTCCCATGTCTCACATGATATATCGGCAAATCATTGGCATGCCAGCATTGCGACCATTTCAGCGATATCTGGTCCGTGACGATTCGGGCAAAGTTATCCGGACTGTGGTATCCGGTCAGTGGTATCCGGTCAGCGGTATCCGGCCAGCGGGCAATCGAACCACTGGCGTTCAGGTCAACAGCGGCAACAGGTCTTTCTGGATTTGCGCAGCCACATCCTCGGGCGTGCGCTGCGTATCCCCGTCCATCACGGGCACCCGGCAAATCCGTTCCGGCTCGAGCGCGCACAGTTCCAGATATCCCTCGTATGCCCGGCGGTGAAACGCCATGGCCTCGTTTTCGAGCCGATCCGTTTCCAGACCGGAGGCCTGCCGGCGCGCCATCGACAGGTCGGCATCCAAATCCAGAAAATACGTGCGATGCGGCATCAGGTCCCCTATGGCCGGCGCGTTGGCGTTTCGAACCGTCTGAAGCCCCAGTTGCCGGCCGAATCCCTGATAAGCATAGCTTGAATCCACAAACCGGTCACAAATCACAATCGCCCCCGCCTCCACGGCCGGGCGAATGACGGTGTGCACCAGCTGTGCGCGGGATGCGGCGTACAGCAGCATCTCCGTCACCGCCGCCATTTCGTGGTGCGCCTTGTCGAGCAGCATCTCCCGGATTTTTTCGCCAATCCGGGTACCGCCGGGTTCGCGCAGCAGCAACACCTCACGGCCATGGGACTGGAGCCAGGCCGTCAGCCGTTGTATCTGCGTGGTTTTTCCAGAGCCGTCATTGCCTTCAAAGCTGACAAACAGGCCCCGCTTGCCGTATTCCATTTGATTGTTTTGCGACTGCTGTTGCGACATCCGTTCCCTCTCCCATGCAAATCGTGAACAGCGCGCCCATTCCGCCAAGCGGCGGAAGGCAGGCGGACTTTTCATGCCTATTCAGTATACAGGAAAACATGAGCTGTGCGGCAGCGGGTTGGTGTGCGGCAGCGGGTTGCCGGAAGACTCATGTTTCGTCCGGTTCGCGCACACACCAAACCGCGTCGCCATCCATGCCGTTGAGTGACACCCCGGCAGCCCGCAGCCGGCATAGGGACGCCACCAGCGCCGCGTCATACCGTTCGCCGGGGACAATGGCCGCGATGCCGGGCGGATAGGGCACCACCGGCGCGGCGGCAATTCTGCCGACGGCCCCGGTCAGGGGCACGCGCTCCCGCGGCCGGCAAAGCGCCTGTGCCAATGGTAACACCTGTTCCGGCGGCAGGATTGGTTCCGGCGGCAATACTGGTTTGGGTGACAAGGCTGGTTCGGGTGGCGATGCGACATCCTGCCGCAAGCCCGGCATCACCCCGGCCAGCGCGGTGGACAGGTATTGAAAATCCTCTTCGGTGTGAAATGGCGTTGTGATGAGGACCACATGTTCCGGATCCGCCATTTCCACCGCGATGCCATATTCCTGCCACAACAGGTTTGACAACAGGGTTCCCTGCTGCCGCGCGTGAAGCACCAGCCGGGTGGGGTCCTTGCGAAATCCAGTTGGCACCTGCGCTTCACCCAACACGGTCAACCCAGGCGGGTTATCCGCCGGCATGCGCAGTTGTTCCATTGATCCCAGGAGCTTTCGGTACGCATCCGCCCCGCTGGATTCCAACCACCCCACCGCTTCGTCCATCAAGGCCAGCAGCATCCAGGACGGGCTGGAGGTCTGGAATTGGCCCACCGCCTCGGCCACGGTGGCAACAGGCAGTCCCGGACGCGGGCCCGGCCAGCCGGCGGATTCATGGAGCAGGGCGGTCTGCGAGGGAGCCGGCAAGGTCTTGTGCAGGCTCTGCACCACCAAATCGGCACCGCAGGCCAATGCGGGTTCCGGGAAGAGATTTGATGCGACAAAATGCGCGCCATGCGCCTCATCCACCAGCACCCGCATCTCCCGCGCGTGTGCGGCGCGGACAATTTCCACCAGGTCCACGGCGGCACCGTAATAATTGGGTCTGGTGATCAGGAGCGCGCGCGCTTCGGGATGCGCCGCCACCGCCTGCAACCAGTCCTGTGCGGACGGGCCGACCGGCAGGGTTGGCGCAGTCTCGGCCAGCCCGCGCGCCGCATTCACAAACAACGGCGTCGCGCCGGCCAGCCGCACCGCAGCAAGGACGGACCGATGACAATCCCGCCCCACCAGCAGCACGTCACCGGGACCAACCGTGGCTTGCACCATCGCGAGGATGCCGCCGGTGGCGCCGTTGACCAGAAAATGCGTCCGGGCGGCGCCAAAAAGGCGGGCGGCCCGTTTCTGGGCCGCCCGCAGCATGGTTTCGGGCTGCGCGAGATTGTCGGTGTGCGGCAGCTCGGTGGTGTCCAGCAGGCCGGCCGCGCGCGGCAGCCAGTCCGGAAGCCCGAGGCCGCCGGCATGTCCCGGCATGTGAAACCCCAGCTTCTCCCGTGCCAGCGCGTCACGGATTGCCTGTGTGAGGGAAAACGTCACGTGAGGCTCCTCTCCTTATGCGGTGGACAGACGCCATGACCCCGAAAAAAACTTCCGCCGCGCCATCCTTGGACACGGCTGCGCGGCGCGCAATCACTCCACGCGCGCTTCCATCCACAGCTGGTTGTACAGGGTCTTGAACTCGCCGAGATCCACATAGACCTCGCTCTTGGCGAGCGTTTCCTGGGACGGCCAATACGCGTCCATCTCAAAAATCTCGGGATTCTCTTCCTTCATGCGGGCCAGCGCCTCGACATTCGGTGTGGTGTAGCCCACGGCGTTGGAGTTCTGAAATGCGTTCTCCGGTTCGAGCATGAAGTCGATGAAGGCCTCAGCCTCCTTCTTGTGCTGTGAGCTCTTGGGAATGACCATGGCGTCATACCACAGGTTGGTTCCCTCCTTGGGTATGGCGTAGCCGATGTAGCTGAAATCCGCCGACTCGTCCCAGTACAGATCCATCGGGTCGCCCGAGTAGGTGACGCCCATGGCCGCGTCGCCATTGGCGATCATGTCCTTGATTTCGTCACCGTAATAGCCGTTGATGAGCTCCTTCTGGGCCACCAGGCTGTCCTTGGCCTCCCGCAGCTCGGCCTCGTCCGTGCTGTTCACCGAATAGCCCAGTCGTTTGAGCGCCACGCCCATGGAATCGCGGACGTCCTTCTTCATCAGAATCATGCCCTTGTACTGCTCATCCCAGAGGATGTCCCAGCTCTCAATCGGCTCGGTCACCATTTCCTTGTTGTACAGGATGCCGATGGTGCCCCAGAAATACGGGATGGAATACTTGTTGCCGGGGTCATACGCCTGGTTCTTGGTGCTCTCGTCAATATACTTGAAGTTGGGAATGTTGGCATAGTCGAGCGGCTGCAGCATGTCGCGCTTGATCATTTCAGAAATGGCGTAGTCCGAGGGAAACACCACGTCGAAGCTGCTGCCGCCGGCTTCCATTTTGGCCAGCAGGGTTTCGTTGGTGTCATAGGTTTTGTAGTTGACGGAGATGCCGGTTTCCTCCTCGAACTTGTCGATGAGGTCCTCGTCGATGTACTCCCCCCAGTTGAACACGTTGAGGGTGACCTTGTCACCGCAGCCCGAAAGGGTGGGCAGCAGCAGTGCCAGCATCAGCAGCACCAGCAGGGCAATGGGTTTTCTTTTCATAGCAGCAATTCCTCTCCTTTTTCACTCTTGTGGTTGATGATCAGCAGCAATATCAGCACCGTCAGGAACATCACGGTGCTCAATGCGTTGATGGAAGGCTTCACGCCCCGCTTGGCCATGGAATAGATGAGGATGGACAGGTTGGTGGCCTCGGTTCCCGCGGTGAAGAAGCTGATGACAAAGTCGTCGATGGACATGGTGAACGCCATCAGCGCCCCGCTGACAATGCCCGGGGCGATTTCCGGCAGAATCACCTTGCGCAGGGCCATCGCCGGCGTGGCACCGAGATCCATGGCGGCCTCGGCCGTGAACCGGTTCATCTGCCGCAGCTTGGGCAGCACGGCCAGAATGACGTACGGGGTGCTGAACACAATGTGCGCCAGCAGCATGGTGACCGGCCCCAGCGGCAATCCCGTGAAGATGAACAGGGTCATCAGGGCCACACCCGTGATGATGTCCGGGTTGAGCACCGGCAGGTTGTTCAGGTTCAGATAGGCCGCCTTTGACCCCCGGCGGAGATTGTGGATGCCGATGGCGGACACCGTCCCGAAAATGGTGGAGAGGAGCGTGGAGGCGACGGCGATGATGACCGTGTAGGTCAGGGCCTCCTGAATCTGCCGGTCGCCAATCATCTCCAGATACCATTTGAAGGTGAACCCGCCCCACTGGCTGCGCGATTTGGAGTTGTTGAAGGAAAACGCGATCAGCACAATGATGGGCGCATACAGGAACAGAAAGATGATGCCGAGGTATGCCTGTTTGATGAACCGCATCATGTCGCCTCACCTCCGCTTCCGCCCGCGTTGCGGTCTATCCGTGACATCACGGCCATGGACAGCAGAATCACCACCATCAGGATGATGGACAGGGACGAGCCGAAATGCCAGTTGCGCTCATAGGTGAACTGCTGCTCTATCACATCGCCGATGAGCACGGTTTTGCTGCCGCCGAGCAGCGAGGAGATGACAAAGGTGCTGACGGCCGGCATGAACACCATGGTGATGCCGGAGACAATGCCCGGAATGGACAACGGGAATATCACTTTCCAGAACGTGAGAAACCGGTTCGCGCCCAAATCCGCGGCAGCCTGCAGCAGGTTCACATCCAGCTTGGACAGCGAGGTGTAGATGGGCAGCACCATGAACGGCAGGAAATTGTAGACCATGCCCAGCAGCACCGCGCCCTGGCCGGGCATGATGGTGAGCTTCGGCAGGCTCAGTGCCTCCAAAAACCGGTTGATGAGGCCGTTGGGAGACAGCAGCGACATCCAGGCGTAGGTGCGCAGCAGGAAGTTCATCCACATCGGCACCAAAAACAGCATCAGCAGCAGGTTCCGGTACCGCAGGTTGGTTCGGGCGATGATCATGGCCACCGGGTAGCCCAGCACCAGGCACACCAGCGTGCTGACAACCGCCAGCCACAGGGAGTCCACCATGACCTTGATGTAAATCGGCTCGCCGAAGCGGGCGAAGTTTTCCAGCGTGAACCGCCAGGTGGACACATCGTGGATGTCTCCGCTGGTGATGCCGTACAGCAACACCAGCACCAGCGGCAGGGTGACGAACACAACCAGCCAGGCACCGTATGGCAGGGACAATAGACGCATGCGAGCCTTCATCTACGCCCCTCCCCGCTTCATGACCTGGATGTCGGCCGGCTGCACCACCATGCCCACCCGGCTTCCCTCCGGGAAGGAGACGGTCCGCTGCACCAAAAACTCACGATGATCCGTCTCGATCAGCATCTCATAGTGAACGCCCTTGAACACGACAGATGTGACCGTGCCCTGCAGCTGTCCCTCGTCCGGATTGGTCGTGATGCGGATGTCCTCGGGACGAATCACCAGATCCACTTCCTCGTTGGGGGCAAAGCCCTCGTCCACGCAGGGGAAGGAAACGCCGTCGAACACCACTTCCCGGTCGCGCGGCATCACCGCCTCGATGATGTTGCTCTCCCCGATGAAATCCGCCACAAAGCGGTTCACCGGCTCGTTGTAGATGTCCACAGGCGTGCCGATCTGCTGGATGACGCCCTGGTTCATGACCACCACCGTGTCGGACATGGTGAGGGCCTCCTCCTGGTCGTGGGTGACGTAGATGAAGGTGATGCCCACCGAGCGCTGCATGTCCAGCAGCTCTATCTGCATCTCCTTGCGCAGTTTCAAATCCAGCGCGCCCAGCGGCTCGTCGAGCAGGAGCACCTTGGGCTGGTTCACCAGCGCGCGCGCAATCGCGACCCGCTGCTGCTGTCCGCCGCTGAGCGAATCCACATTGCGTTTTTCAAACCCTTCCAGGTCAACGAGCTTGAGCATCTTCGCGACGCGGGCGCGGATGTCCTCCTTGGGCAGCTTCTTGATGTGCAGGCCGAACGCGATGTTCTCGAACACGTTCAGGTGGGGAAACAGGGCATACCGCTGGAACACGGTGTTGATGTTGCGCCGGTAGGGCGGCACGGGCACCAGATCCTGCCCGTCGAACAGGATTTTTCCCGAATCGGGCTCCTCGAAGCCGCCGATCATGCGCAGCGTGGTTGTCTTGCCACAACCACTCGGGCCAAGCAGTGTCACGAACTCGTTTTCACGAATGGTGAGATTCACCCGGTCGACAACCGTGTTGCCGCCATAGGATTTGGTCAAATCCTTCAGCTCAATCAGCGTTTTCCCCATTCCCCGTTCTCCTTTACAGTTTTCCAAAGGCCGCAATCGGCGCCACCCGCAGCACGGCCCGGCCCTCCACCGTATCGAGCGAGATGCACCCGAAACTGCGGCTGTCCAGACTTTTCCCGCGATTGTCGCCCATGACGAAAATCATGTTTTCCGGAATGGTCATCAACGCAAGTTCACCGTTGACCACCTCGCCCGCGTCCGGATCCACCCGGGCATAGGGCTCGTCCAGCAGTTCCCCGTTGACAAACACCTGGTTGTTCCGGATTTCCACCGTCTCGCCGGGCAGCGCGATGACGCGCTTGATGAGCCGGTTGCGGCGAAATTCTCCCTGGAACTTCATCGTCACGTCGCTGAGATAGACGGACATGCGGCGCACAAAGCCGTCGGTTGGCTCATCCTTGAGGAAAATGAGGATGTCGCCCCGGTCCGGCTCACCGAAACGGTAGGCCAGCTTGTTCATCACCAGCTTGTCCTGCGGCAGCAGGGTGGATTCCATGGAACTCATGTTGACCTCGGTCAGCGCGAACACCTCGCTTTGAATCAGCGAGGCCAGCACAAAGGCCGCCACGATGTACAGCACCCATTCCACCAGCTCGCGGAAGAATCCCCGCTTGGCAGGCGCTGTTTCCGCCTGCGATGCGGATTCTGTCTGCGCTGCGGATTCCGCTTGCGACGGGTTGCATTCCTCGCGTTGCGGCCGGTCTGTCTGTGAAATGCCTGCCAGCGGCGTATTCACGTCCTGCGGCTGTGCCGGTTCTGTCAACGGCGTGTCCACGCCTGCTTGTTGTGCCATGCCCGCCTCCTTCATGTGTACACGCGCTGAACGCCCTCAATCCGCTGAATCTCCGCGGTGAGCTCCCCGATGCGCGACCGTTCCCCAAAGCCCTTTCCCATTTCGAAGACACACCGGATTTGCTGGATGTTGTCCGCGCCGTCATCCTCGACATGGAGTTCCCGGATGGTACAGGCCATCCGGGTGAAAATCTTCTGAATCTCTCCGATGACCACACATCCGCTCCGGGCCTCGATTTGAAGCTCCGCGTGATTGACTTTCAGCGCCAGCTTGTCCTCGAGCACCTTGAGCAGGGTAAGCACCAGAAAAACCAGCAGGGTGGCCAGCGCGGCTCCCGCGTAGTACCCGATGCCGCTGGCTATGCCGACACAGGCCACCGCCCAGAGGCTGGCCGCCGTGGTGAGCCCCTTGACCGAAAAGCCGGAACGCAGAATGGCGCCCGCGCCCAGAAAGCCGATGCCGCTGACCACCTGCGCGCCGATGCGCGTGGGATCCAGATTGGCGTCGGGAAAGGACTGTGCCGCAAATTCCGAGGTCATCATCACAAGCGCGGAACCAAGGCCCACCAGAATGTGGGTGCGAAACCCGGCGGGCTTGCGGGAGGAAAACTCCCGTTCATAACCAATCACGCCGGCAAGGATGCCCGCCACCAGCAGCCGCAGCATCTGCCCGCCAAGGGCGGCCGGCGCAAACTGCCTCATCAGCTCATGGAGCATCTGCGGCTCCTTTCCGCGCAATCAGCATCGCGTTGCGCATGCGGAGGGTGTCGGGATGGATGGGGTTCCCCTTTTTCATCTCATAGGTCAGGGTGCTGTCCGCACACAGGATGAGACAGCCGTCCAAATCGCGGAACGCCATGGTCCGCATGGGATACACCCAGTCGCCGTCACGGTTGGGCTCGATATAGTCTGCCACATAGATGATTTTGTCGAGCAGGTCCATGCCGACCTTGCCTGTGGTGTGGCACGCGATGGCGGACAAGATCCCGTCGTCCCCGATGGCAAAACGCTCCCGCGCGAGCAGGGCGCCGATGCGGCCATGCAGCAGCGTGGGGCTGAACCGCTCCACCTCGTTGGGCACATACCCGATGGCATCCATCAGCCGCAGGGATTCCTCGTGACCGTACTGTTTGCCGCAATCGTGCAAAATGCCGGCCAGCTGGGCCCGCATGGGATCCTCCCCATACCGGACCGCGAGCTCGCGCGCCGTCTCCATCACACCGATGGAATGGCGATACCGTTCGGGCTTGAGCTTCCCCTTGATGTACGCGCGGATTTCCGCCAGCGTCTCTTTCATGGCACATCCTCCCCCGAGGATTGATACAGCCTGTTCTCCTCGATATACCTGCGCACCGGTTCCGGCACCAGGTACCGGATGCTTCGTCCCCGGGCGGCGAGCGCGCGGATTTCGGTGGACGCGTGCGGCATGGCGGTGGCGGTGGACACGCGGATGTCTCCGCCGAAATCCGCCTTCAGCACCTGGATGGCCGCCTGAAGGCGCACCATGTCGGTATCCGGTCTTGGCGCGGCGATGACCATGGCCTGCCGCAAAATGTCCGCAGGCTGATACCACTGGTGCATCTGCACCACCGAATCCGCGCCCAGCAGCAGGGCCAGGGGGCCGGAGCCGGACTGATGGAGGCGTTCCAGCGTGTCGACCGTATAGGAATAGCCTTCCCGTTTGCACTCCAGGTCTGAAAGCCTGAACCGCGGATTGTCCATGATGGCCAGGCGTGTCATTTCCAGGCGGTGGGCGGCGGAGAGGATGCGCTGACCGGCCTTGTGCGGCGGCGTGCCGGCCGGCATGAACACAACCGCCTGCAGGGAATACTCCTCGGCGATGTGCTCGGCAAGCCGCAAATGCCCGTCATGTATGGGGTCGAAGGTTCCGCCCATCACACCAACCATTCATCTCCTCCTACTGCCAGGCCGCCGGACGAACCCGCGCGCCAAAAGGAACCAGTGCCAGCCCGGCCATCTTGAAATGCTGCCGGCCAAATGGAATGCCAATCAGGGTGATGGACAGCAGCACGCCCAGTACCGCGTGCGTGACCGCCAACTCCCATCCCAGCAACAAAATCCACAGGATGTTGCCAATGAGGCCGCCCACACCGAACCGGCCGATTTCCACTTCCCGGCCGAACGGCATCAGGACGAACCCGGCGATCTTGAAGCATTGAAACCCAAAGGGGATGCCCACAATGGTGAGGCACGACAACAAGCCGGCCAGCACCCACAGCACCGCGGCCACAAGACCCCCAAATATAAGCCAGACAAGGTTTCCCAACAGGTTCAATCCAATTCTCCTCCATGACGGTTCCGGCACCCGGAAGCCCGGAGCCGCTTTGCAAGCGCAACCGGGAGTCCGGTTCCGCGTTCTCTGCACAGTTGGCAGTCCGGCTCCGCGCTGCTTTCGCAGACGGAAGCCCGGAGCCGCATTCTCAGCGCACCCGGCAGCCCACATCCTCGATGGTGCCGCGCAGCACCGCCAGATCCATCCGCTCCGCGTCGTATTCCACGGCAATGCGGCGGCTGTCGGCATCCACAAACACCTCAAAAACACCATTCATCCGGGTCAGCGCCTCGGTGACGGCCGCCACGACGGTTTCATCGGGCACACTGTCCAGGATAAAGGCCACATGTTCAGTTTTCATGTCCACACCTCTTGCACACTTTGCCCGGATGCGCTGACAGTGCCTGTCCGCGCAACAAGGGCCAATGGCCATTATACACCGTGGCCGCGGCTTGTGTCACCTGTGTCGTCACAACCGTTGCAACAGCGTGACAAGCCAGTCCGGGTACGGCGTCTCGAAAGACATCCGTTCCCCCGTGACGGGATGGGTCAGTTCAAGCCGGAACGCGTGCAGCGCCTGTCCCTGCGTGTTCATGAGCCGGCATGCCTTGCCGTAAACGGGATCGCCGGTGACCGGATTCCCGAGGCTGGCCATGTGGACCCGGATTTGATGTGTCCGCCCCGTCTCGAGCCGGCATTCCACCAGTGTATGCGCGTGATACGGCGTCAGCACCCGGTAATGCGTCACGGCATCCCGGCCGCTCCGGGTGTGGACGGACATCCGCTTGCGATCCACCGGATGTCTGCCGATGGGTAGGCTGATGGTTCCCTCGTCCTGCTTCACCCGCCCGTCCACAACCGCCAGATAGGTTCTGACCACATCGTGCCGGCGGAGGTCGTCGGACAGGCGCTGGTGCGCCAGGTTGGTCTTGGCCACCACCAGCAGGCCGGAGGTGTCGCGATCAATCCGGTGGACAATCCCCGGGCGGATCACACCGTTGATGTTGGACAGCCTGTCCCTGCAATGGAACATCAGCGCGTTGACCAGCGTGCCGTCGGGATGCCCCGGTGCGGGGTGCACCACCAACCCTTTGGGTTTGTCGACGACCAGGATGTCGTCATCCTCATACACAATCCGGATCGGGATGTCCTGGGGCACCACGTCCAGCGGGACGAGCCCGGGAATGGTCAACACCACCTGCTGACCCTGCCGCAGCTTCAGGCCGGGCTTCGCCGGCTTGCCGTCCACTGTGCCGAGTCCCTGGCCGAGCAGCTGCGCCACCCGGCTTCTGGACAGTTCGGGCAATGTGCCGGACAGCCAGCTGTCCAGCCGCTCACCGTCTGTTTGGCACTGTCCGGACCAGACGCGTGTGACCTCCGCCGAGGGAATCTCCGCCGGCAGGTCGTTTTCATCCATCCATTCCGATATTTCAACCAATCCGGTCTCCTTCTCCCGCGCCATCATGGGCGCGGGGTTGTTCGGCTCCGAAGGCTGTTCACGTTTTTTTCGCATCGGCAGCCTCCGGTTCCCTGTACATGAACAGCAGCCAGATGACCATCAGCGCCGCGCCGACATTGATGCAGACATCCGCGACATTGAATACGGGAAAGTCGTACCCGAAGGGATAAAAATGCAAAAAGTCCACCACAAAGCCCTGCCAGGCACGGTCTATGAGGTTTCCGGCCGCGCCGGCCATCAGAAACACCAGCGAGAGCCTGGCGATGGGCGTTTTGTACATCAGGAAAAACCGCGCCATGACCGCCAGGGCGATTACCGTGATCACCACGAATCCCCAGCGGAAATTCTGCAGCAGGCTGAAGGCGGCCCCACGGTTTTCCAGGTAGGTGAGATAAAAAAAGTCGGGAATGATCTCCCGCTCCTGAAAATCCGCGCGATTCGCGGAAAAAAACAGTTTTGTCCATTGATCAAGGCCCAGCAGCACCACCAGGAGCGCACCCCAGCCCAGCCAGTCTTTCTTTTTCATACATACTCCCCATCGGAACAAATCGTGATGTTCCGGTTCATTCAATGGTCACACCGGGAAAATAGTGCTGCAGAATCTGGGTGTAGGTGTACCCGTTTCTGGCAAAGCCCTTTGCGCCCTCCTGGCTCATGCCCACGCCGTGGCCCCAGCCCCGTCCGGTCAACACGAACATGTCGCCGGCCGCGGTGCCGGTGTACGAAAGCGCGCCATCGGCGCCGATGGCAACCGCGGCGACGCCCGTCGCGATGGTTCCCGTGCCGGACGCGCCGACCGCCGTCAGCCCTCCGGGATTCTGCTTGGTGACGCTGCCATCGGCGCCCATGATGGACAGGCTGTCCGAGCCGCCCAGCGCATACAGCTGGCTGGGCAGCTCAAAGATGGTGCGGCAGGCTTCGCGCTGGAAGGTCATGCTGCTTTCCGTGCCGGTGATGCGCAGCTTCACCACACGACCCGACAGGGAGGTCTCCACAATCGACATGCCGCTGACACGGCCGAGATTCACGCCGGCAGCCGTCAGATAGCGCTCCACGTCCGCGGCGGACAGCACCTTTTGCCAATAGTAGTTGTAGGAAGTCTTTGCCTCGTACGGGTCTTCCACGCTTCGCAGGTATGGCAGCGGCGTGCCCCACACATTCGCGTTGTCCTCGGTTCTGCCGCCACTGGAGCTGAAGTAGAACAGGCTGGCCAATTCGCCCTGATACAGGGCCTTCTGGCCCCGTGTCGCGTCCACGGCCAGGTTGGTCTGCACCTTCTCGCCCTCGTACCCGTGGTACACCTGGGATTCGGTGGTGTCCGTGAGATCGAAGCCCCATTTGGCATACCGGCCGATGTTGTTCAGCGCGTAGGTGCGCGCCGCGACCGCCTGCGCCTTGATGGCCTCCGTGGGCGCAAGCGCCTCGATTTCTCCCGGCACCACGCCGTACAGATACGGTTCAATCCCCAGAATGTTGATGGCCGTGAGATCGCTGTCCGCATAGCGCCGGAATTCCATCTCGCCGCGGTACCTGCGTCCATTCACAAGCAGCAGATCCGCCTCCTGCAGGGCCGTGACGCGAAGGCCGCCATTTGTTCCCCCATACAGGCACAGCACATCCAGAGACGCGTTGAGCAAAAACAGCCTGGCGTTGGTGGCCGGGAGCACCGCAATGGCGGAGGTTCCCAACAGGTCGGCCACCGATTGCTTGGCCGCGGTCGCGGTTTCCGTGTCCGGGTACATCCCCGTCCAGACCTGCCAGCCATCCTCATACGCCGGATATGCCGGCACACCGGCCTGTCGGTATTGCGCGGCGGCCGCAGCGGCCGTCACGGCATCCGGGAACAGCTCCCCGATGCGCAAATGGATGGGGCCGGATGCCACACCGGCAAAGGGCATGCCCGCGGAAGGCGTGTATTCCTGTGCGGTGCCATCCGGCGACAGGACAAACCAGGCATCCTTGCGCACAATGACCGGCGCGGCGTCCATCTGTTCATGGAGGGACAGCCTTGTGCCGTCCGGCATGGCGACGGATACCGACAGCCCCGTGTTGGACTGCAGCGACACCGTGCCCACATTGTCTCTGCCATGGTAAATGCCGACCCGGATGGTTTCCGCGAGGGTGAGCGCCCGGGCTTGTGTTGTACCGGAAAAGACGCTGCCTGCCGGCGCCAGGGCTCCCGCGACAAGGACCAGCGCCGCCAGCAGCAGCACCGAAGCCTTGCCGGGTTGGGCGCGCCGGGTTCCGCGGTTCTTTTGTTCCTTCATGATTCACTCCTGCCTTGAAAGGTTCACGCTTCCGGATTGGGTGCATGCACGTGCAATCCGGGCTGCGCGGACAGGTTCCGCCCGGTTCGGCGAAACGCAGTTCCATTATACCGTCAGGGTCACGGAATGTATACCTTGCCGAACACAGCCATAGGGCATCGCAACCGGTTCGGACAGAAACGGGACCGGAGTCCCATCCGGCCATGACCCCGGCGCGTCCCAAACACACGCGGATTGTGGCATGATGGGATTGGGACATTCCATCCTCCCGCCGCAGCCATTTCGTCTGTTGGGGTGAATGGGGGTCTGTCCAGGAAACGAGATGGGAAAGGTTGGTCCGATATGGCATACATGAACCGGCATACAGGGAATGGAAAACAGCATGCGCCGGCTTCGGCCGTTGTTTCCGGAGGGCGTCTGTCCCGCGTGGCGAAAGCGTTCCGGCTTTTTCGCCCCATGGCGCGGAGCGAGCACGGCATGTCCATGGTCTTTTTTGCGGTATCGCTGACCGTACTGGCACTGTCGGCCGCCCTGGTCACCGATATCGGTTTGCTGTCGATTGAAAAGGCGCGTTTGAACCACGCGGTGGACGCGGCGACACTGGCCGCCGCCCGCGCCTATGTGGAGCGCCCGGGAACAGAATCCCTGATGGCCGCCAGTTATCTTGAAAAGAACGGCTTTCCGGAAGTCACCTATGACATTCAAATCGATGACAGCACCAAAACGCTGTCGCTTTCCGCAGAAAAGCCCGTTCCATACGGATTTGCCCGGCTCATCGGCATCGAGGGCGGCATGGCACGCGCCAGCGCCACCGGCAGCGTGCTGCCTGTCATGGGTGTCAACAGCGGCATCCGGCCGTTTGCCATCGCGGACATCCCGCTCGTCATCGGTGCCGAATACACGCTCAAGGAAGGCGGCGGAGACGGGTTGACCGGCAACTACGGCGCGATTGAGCTCGGCGGCGCCGGCGCGAAAACCTATCTGAACAACATCGTGGAGGGTTTTGACGGCCGGCTCATGGTCGGCGACCAGATAGACACCGAACCCGGAAACATGAGCGGACCCACGGAAACCGGCGTGACCACACTGCTCGAGGATTGCACCCATAACCCGCATTGTACACCCGAGTCGTTCGAGCCCGATTGCCCCCGGCTCATCACCATTGTCATTGTGGACTCACTCGACGTGAATGGCCGATCCACCGTGACCATCACAGGCTTCGCCTCCTTCTTTCTCACCGGTGTGGATGGCTCGGGGAAAGACAGCGTGGTCCACGGCACCTTCGTGCGCAGCGTCACCTCCGGTGAAACCTCCGCCGACCAGGAGGACTACGGTCTGTACGGAGTCCGGCTCATCGAGTGACGAATCACGAAACGGCAGGTCACGTCACCCGATTCATGGTGTGACGGAACAGGATGGCCGGTTCATGACACAACGAATCACGGGTGTGACGGTGCCCGGCCGGCAAGCAGCCGGTCCCCGTTCAAGCCCTTCAGCTTGGCACCTCCCAATTCATGGCGCGCTTCACAGCCTTGTGCCAGGCTTCCTGTAACCGGGAAGCCTCCTTTTTGTCCATGGCCGGGTGGAACACACGCCCCACCGCACATCCGGGTGCTTCCGCGTCCGCGGACATCACCCCGGCCGCAAGACCGGCCAGCGCGGCCGCGCCGGCCGCGGTTGTTTCGATGTTGAGGGGGCGGAGCACCTCCTGCCCGATGAGATCCGCCTGAAACTGCATCAGCACATCACTGTTGCTGGCGCCGCCATCCACGCGAAGCTGGCGGATGGGCTGGTGCGCATCCTGCACCATGGCGTCGAACACATCCCGCGACTGGTATGCGATGGATTCCAGCACGGCCCTTGCCATGTGGGCCCTTGTGGTGCCACGGGTCAGCCCGAATATCGCGCCGCGGGCATACATGTCCCAGTGCGGCGCGCCCAGACCGGTGAACGCGGGCACAAAAAACGCGCCGCCGGCATCGGGAACGCTTTCCGCCAGTCGATCCGCCTCCGGCGCGCTGGCGATGAGCTGCAGGCTGTCCCGAAGCCACTGGATGGCCGATCCCGCGTTGAAAATGCTGCCTTCGAGCGCATAGACCGGACCTTTTCCCAAATCCCATGCAATGGTTGTCAACAACCGGTTCTGCGATTTCACCGGTGTGTTTCCGGTGTTCATCAGGATGAAGCAGCCGGTGCCATAGGTGTTCTTGACACTGCCCGGCAGACGGCAGCCCTGCCCGTACAGGGCCGCCTGCTGGTCTCCCGCCATGCCGCAGATGGGAATCGCCGCGCCGAACAGCGCAGGGTCCGTCTCTCCCACACGTCCCGAAGAGGGCACCACACGCGGCATCATGGACGCCGGAACGCCCATCAGGGACAGGAGCTCCTCGTCCCACCGGTGGGTGTGGATGTTGTACAGCAGGGTGCGCGACGCGTTGGAGCAATCGGTGACATGAGTCTTGCCACCCGTGAGATGCCACACCAGCCAGCTGTCAATGGTGCCGGCCAGCAATTCTCCCCGTTGCGCGCGCGCGGCAAGCCCCGGCACGTGCTCGAGCAGCCAATGGATTTTGGTGCCGGAGAAATAGGCATCTGCCAGCAACCCGGTTTTCTCGCGCAGCATCGGTTCAATGCCCTCGTCCCGCCAGCGGTTGCAGAGATCCGACGTGCGGCGGCATTGCCATACAATGGCGTTGTGAACGGGCTTTCCTATTTTTCGATCCCAAACGACCACCGTTTCCCGCTGGTTCGTAATGCCGATGGCCGCAACATCCGCGGCCTCGGTTCCCGTGACGGACAGCACCTCCCGCACGGCGTCGAGCTGCGAGGCGAGAATCTCTTCCGCATCCTGCTCCACCCACCCCGGACGCGGGTAGTGCTGGGTCAGCGGGCGGCTGCGGATTGCCAGTGTCTCCCCGTCCGTGGTGTACAAAACCGCTCTGGAGCTTGTGGTCCCCTGATCGAGTGCTAACAGCCTGGCCTTCATGAAAACCTCCTGGGCGTGCGCGGAATCTTTTCTCCATTGTATTACGCCACTCTTGAATCGCCAAGTGGCTTGGTGGTGCCGCTGCGTGGCGCAAGGGGTCAGACCCCAATCAGCTTGTGGGGTCTGACCCCCTTGGTGACTTGTGCAAAAAAGTGTTTTGTAAACAGGATTCCCATGATGTGCTGTCCGGGCGTTGGCCCTTTCTCCGCAAAATCAGCCTGTTTTCACAAAAAAACCCCCAAAAAAGCGATTTTTGATATGGTAATCCATCCGTTTTGTGGTAGAATAGTCCTGAAATCGTTCCCACAAAACCATTTGAAAGGGGAAACAGCCATGAATAAGGCCGATTTGGTCCAGAGTATCGCACAGAAAACCGAACTGAGCAAGAAAGACGCGGAAGCAGCCCTGAACAGTTTCGTTGAGAGCGTCGAGGAATCCCTGGCGAAGGGAGAAAAGGTCACGCTGGTTGGGTTCGGCACATTTGAAGTGAAGGCACGTGCCGCCCGTACAGGCGTCAACCCGCAGACCAAAGCCAAAATCAAGATTCCCGCTTCCAAAGCGCCCGCTTTCCGTGCCGGCAAGGACCTGAAGGAAAAGGTCAATGTCAAGGAGAAGAAAGCTTCCAAGAAGAAGTAAAACCTGTTCATGACCCAATGGTTCCAACAAGAAGGCTGTCTCCACCGGAGGCAGCCTTTTTCACGCCCCGGGACGTGCCTCCAGACACGCGCGAACGTGCGCAAGGAACAGATCCGCGATGTCGATATCCGTGCAGATGCTCAGCGTGCGGCTTCCCACCGCGTCCTCGATCTCATTGAACAGGAACGCCTGTTGTTCATCCAGCAGGAAATCGATGCCCACGTAGTCGAAGGGAAACGCTTCCGCAATCCGTGTCACAAGCGCCCGCTGCATTTCGGTCAGGAGATGGACCGAGGCCTGACCCCCCATGGAGAAATTCGCCCGGAAACCACCCTGCCCCGTCGCGGCCGCCTCGCGGCGAATGGCCGCGACAATGCGGCCGCCAATGACAAACACCCGCACATCAACCCCGGGCACGCCGCCGAGGGGCTGAACGATGTACCGGCCGGCCGGCAATTCCCCGCACAGCCGCTCATACGCCTCCCTGTCCGCCGCCAGGTGCACCTGCTTGCCGCTTCTCCCCCCCACTGCCTTGATGACTGCGGGCCATGTCAGCGAGGGCGCCAGCGCCGGCATGCCGGGCGTATCGGTGAACGCGGTGGGGAGCATGGGCACCGCAAGCCGGCTGACCGCCTGATGGGTCCAGGCCTTGTCGTTGCACATGGCACTGATGGCCGCCCGGTTGAACACGCGAATGCCCATCGCTTCGAGATGCATGGCCAAAAAGGGATCCACCGCACGCTGTATGGCGAAATCCGGTGTCTCGGGGAAACCCGGAACGCGCGCATACAACCCATCCGGGGCCACACCGAACTGCAAGGTCTCATGCACCACCAGCCGCAGCTGAAGCCCATGGGCCGCTGCCGCTGCGATCAGTCTGTTGGCAAACACCCGATTCACTGTCAAATCCGCTTGCCGGTATATCAGCCAGCCGGTTTTTCCTGTTGTCACACAATCCTCCCTAAGAGACGCAATGGGTTCCGTTCCTGTGTTCCATGCCTGGGTTCCATGCCTGGGTTCCGTGCCTGGTTTCCATGCTTGGTTCAAGGCAGGTCCAAGCGCTATTTTACGTTGCCTGCGCGTTCCGCTTCCAGGCAATGCGCGATGTGATCCGCAATGGCCGCAGGAACATCCACCCCGGTGCATTGCTCGATGTTGCGCATGTGCGCGTTCGAGTTCACTTCGCAGACCATCGGCTGCTCCCCCGCGCCAAACAGCAGGTCCACACCGGCAAAATCGGCGCCAACCGCCCGGGCCGCCCTGACGGCAAGATCCACAAAGGATGCCGGGGGACTGAATGGGGACATGTGCCCCCCCGCAGAGACGTTGGCGCGGAAATCTGTCGCCGACTGCCGCAGCATGGCCGCCACCACACGGTCTCCCACCACCTGAAGCCGCACATCCCGTCCATTGCTTGTCCGGATGTATCGCTGTGCCAGATGGGGAGTCGCTTCCAGGCGGGCATGCAGCGCGAGCAACTCCTCCCGGTTCGAGGCAAGATATACCTGATCGCCAAAGGATCCAAACGATTCCTTGACAACCATCGGGTATCCCAGCACGGCTTCCGCGTGAACGACAAAATCGTCCTGTATTGGTATGCGGCCGGGGAAATTCATGGGCGCCACCACCGTATCCGGCAACGGAATGCCCATGCCGGACAAGGCCAGATGGGTGGCGCTCTTGTCATCACACACGGCGATTGTTTCCGCTGTGTTGAACAGGCGCAGCCCCATCCGTTCCAGCATCCGGGCCAGCCGGACATCCTTGTCCCAGAACAGGACAAAATCCGGCAATCCGTGGGACTGGGCATCCAGACACGCGCCCTCGAACACCACCGCCGGCCGGTTGTCGACAACCGCCGCCGACAACTGGTGGTTGAGCACCGGGCGCAATGTCATGCGTCGCTGCCTGAAGGTTCCCTCCAGCCACGCCACCTGATCGAGAAATTTCGGGATTTGCAGTCCACCATTGGATACAAGCCAACCCTGCCAAACATGCCGCATCAGTGTTTCTCCTGCCCGGCAAGCAGGCGGGTCAGGACTTCCGGGTTCACACAGTACGCAAACGCGTCCTCCCGTGTGATGAGGCCATCCCCGACCAATTCGGCAAGGCTCCCGTCCATGGACACCATGCCGGTGGTCTTGCCTGTGGCAATGGCGGTGTCCATCTGATACGTTTTGGCTTCCCGGATGAGATTCCGCATGGCGTTGTTCATCTTCATGATCTCGAACGCGGGCACCCGGCCCCGGGCCGCCGACGGGATCAGCTGCTGGCTCACCACGGCTTGAAGCACCGTGGACAGCTGGATGCGAATCTGCTGCTGCTGTCCCGGCGGAAACACATCAATGATGCGGTCGATGGTCTTGGACGCTCCCACCGTATGGAGTGTGGAAAAAACCAGATGGCCCGTTTCCGCGGCCGTCATGGCGATGGACATGGTTTCGAGGTCGCGCATCTCGCCCAGCAGAATCACATCCGGTGATTCCCGCAGCGCGGATCGCAGCGCGCGCGCGTAATCCCGGGTATCCTCTCCAATTTCCCGCTGGTTCACAATGCAGTGGTTGTGGCGGTGCAGATATTCAATGGGTTCTTCCAGGGTCAGGATATGCCCGTTTCTGGTTTTGTTGATGCGATCGATGAGGCAGGACAAGGTGGTGGATTTCCCGCTGCCCGTGGGTCCGGTGACCAGCACCAGCCCCTTGTTGTACTGGTGCATGTCCATGACTGCCTGCGGGATGCCCAGTTCAATGGGATCCGGCAGCTCCGCGTGAACCAGCCGGACCGCCGCGGCCATGGAGCCGCGCTGCAGGAACGCGTTGACCCGGAACCGGCCGCTGCGCGGAATGGACACGGAGAAATCAAAGTCTCCCTCTTCCAGATAACGCGTCAACTGCGCCTGCGTGGGAAACAGTTCCCTGACAAGCCGCTCCGTGTCCTCCGGCATGAGGATTTCCCGACCGAGCGTCATCCACGCGCCATTGACCTTGATGATGGGGGGTACTCCCACGGTCAATTGCAGGTCGGAAGCCTGGAGGTCCTTGGCCTTTTTCAGCATGTCGCTGACAGGAAGCTGCTTGCTTCCCTCGATACCTGGCAAATTCATTCGACAATCCCTTCCCACAACGTGATTCCGTTTGTATACGCAAATGGTTCCTGCACCAGCCGCCACGACAGCACCTGCACATGGCTCTGTTGTCCGGGGCTTTCGGGGGGCAGGTATACCAACACCGCCTGCAGCGAACCGGCTGACATTTGTTCCGGATCTTCCATCCGCAAGCGGAAGAACAGCGCGGTGTCGGCGGCAGCCGGCACATTCAGTGCGCCTGCAGGGAAAAGGATCTGCGGATCGGCCGGAACGACTTCCACCCCGGGCAGGGAAAGGCGGCGAACCGCCTGTTCGGCAAACATCGTGCCAACCGGCGCTGCGATGGCCTCCCGAAAAGCCTGACGCTCGTCATCCGTCACAAGCTGAATCCACTGATCCCGGATCTGCTGCCGGATGTTCTCCGGCAACACTTCCTGGCCGGGCTGAAGGAACCCGTTCCCATCCAGCCAGGCCTGCGCCTGTTCATCCGTGTAGCGCAACGCGTGCAGGATTTTTGCGGCGGCCTGTTCGCCTGCCGCGTCCATCCGATACCAGGATTGGATGGTCTCCGCGTTTTTCTTCGCCAACCGCAGGTTGGCCCCCGTGGTGACAAATGTCAGCACGGCAAGAAACACCAGCAGCAACAACACCATCAGAACCAGGATGGAGGACGCGCCACGCGGTCTGCGAGCCATACGACAGGAAGGGACGGTTGATTGCCGCGTCATGGCGTCACCTCCCCGGTGTCACACCCAGCCGCAATGGCCGCATCCAAGTCGAACAGCGGTTCGGCCTTCCAGGTTTCTTCGGATTCCGATGGACCGGAAGGCGCTCCCGCACGCGGGATTGCCCGCGGATCACCGGCCTCGTGTATGGCCACATGAACCAGGCTGGACAAGCCGTCCGTCTGGGGATCCTCGGAAATGGTCAGCAACATGAGATGGGAGGCACGTACAATGGTCTGCGGCGGCAGGGACACCAGGCTGTCATCGAGCAGCATTTCCACCTGCCAGCCGGTGTCCGTGGCATCAATCAACGATTCGGGGAACAGCTGCGTCAGGAACCCCCTGTCCACATCCTGCTCGGGAATGCCCGCCTTGAGCCGTTCCACCACATCCGCGCTCAGAGAAACCGCGCGATCGAGCACCAGCGCCTGCCGGTTCATCCGATCCGCTGTCAGGAACACCTGAATCACAACCGTGCCGAGCAAGGCCAGCACGGTTACGGCTATCAGCATTTCAATGAGGGAGAATCCCGCGAGCCTTGCGCGGGTCTTGGCGCCAAAACTCATCGGACACCCCCGCTGCGAATCGCCAGGCTGGTTTGCGCCTGGTATGTCCGTCCATTTTCATCCTCTGACGCCGCGCGAATCAGCAGTCCGGTGCCCAGCGCGTTGGTGTTCAGCGTCAGTTCGCCGACCTGTGCCACATCAAAGGCCATCGTGTTGTCGAACGGTTCTCCCGCCAGGATGAGCGCTTCCTTCACATGGCCTTCGTCATGATAAATCCAGGTTTCATACGATACCCCTTCAATGTCTTCGGCCAGCACCAGCGCGGTGGTTCCATTGACGGGATTCGGCGCCAGATAAATGCCGCCGGCGCGATCGGACTGCCGCACCTTCATCTGCAGGAAGGACATGGCCACACGCAGCTCTCCCTGCACCGAACGCGCACGCTCCGAACGCTGATAAGCCGCAACGCCGGAGGAAGCCAGGGTGAACACGCTGACCCCCATCAACAGGAGCAGCAAAAACACCGCCAGCACTTCCGTCTGTGTTTTTCCCGCCGTTCGGCGTCCCAACCGCGTCATCGCTCATGCACCTCGATTTCCGGCATGATGTTTGAGGCGAACACCTCGTATCGAACCGCGTATTTTTCCATGTCGATCGCGAGCCCATAATGCTCCGCCAGATATGCGACATCCGGCGGATAGCTACCCTCGAGCGCGTAGCATTGCACAGACGCCTTGCGGATGGCCTGCACAACCGCCTCCGTCCTGTCCGGGTTGGCATCGCGCCAGAAGCTGCGCATGCCAAAAACAGCCGCCAGCAGCAGCACCAGCACCACTGCCAACAAGACAAGCTGGGTTGACAGATTTGTGTCTGCGCGTTTCATGCCGGCGCCCCTCCCTTCAGGCCATCCAAGACTTGATTTGTCATCAGGTCACTGCATCCGTGCTGCCTCGCGGATGCAGGGTCAGCCGATGGTTCCCATGATGTTGATCAGCGGCAGCATGACGGCCAGCAGCACCACACCGATGACAACGGACAGGATGAGAATCAGCACCGGTTCGATGGTGTTGGACAGTTGCTGTGCGGATTGATCCACTTCCGTTTCATACAGGGAGGCGATTTTCTCCATCATGCGATCGAGTTCGCCTGTCCGCTGGCCAATCTGCATCATCCGCGTGAACAGCGGCGGGAAAAGGGCAACCGTGCCGAGCGCCGTTCCCAAATCCGCTCCGGCTCCGACCTGTCGGGTCACCTCGGCAATCATGGCCCGGACCTTCCTGTTGTCTGCGAGTGCTTCCACCTGCGAGAGCCCTTCCTGCAATTCCATGCCGCTTTGCAGCACAACGGAAAGCCCCGCGCTGAACCGGGCGGCCGCCGACTTGACAAACAGCTTGCCAACCAGCGGGAGTTTCAGTTTCCGCGCATCCCAGGCGAACCGCCCCTTTTCCGTTCTTGTCCGGAAATACATCAGTGCGGCAACCACGACCAGCGCCAGCAGCAGCACCCAGCCCCACTGCCCAAAGAAGGTGCCGGCACCCAGCATCGCGCGGGTGGCCCCCGGCAATTCTCCGCCAAGTGAGGAAAGAATGGCCGCAAACATTGGCAGCACCTGTGAAACGAGCAGGATGATGACGCCCAGCATCAGCGCCAGAAGCAGCAGCGGATACGTCAGCGCGCTGCGGATGCGCTTGCGCAGGCGATCTTCCTTTTCGTAGAACGCGCTCAAGCGTTCCATGACCTGTTCGAGCATCCCGGAGGACTCTCCCAGACGGGTCATCGCAACCAGATAAGGCGGAAAAACATCTGTCTGTGACAGCGCCTGATGCAGCGGTGTGCCCTTGACAACGGCTTCTCCCGCATCCTCAAGCGCCTGCTTCAATGCCGGATTGGCCACTTCCGAGGCAATCAGCGGAATGCCCTCGATGGGATGAATGCCGGATTTCAGAACCAGGGACACCTGATGGCAGAAAAGCGACAGTTCCAGCAGCTCCGGCCGGCTGGCTTTGGGGCCGTTTCTTTTCGCTTGCGCTTGCTTCTGTTCTGGATGCTCCGTGTCAGAACGCCCGTCCATCGATACGCCCTCCATCCGTGCACAATTGGGAAGCCCCGCCCGGCGACGCTTCCATGGCTCATTATATCATGATTGCGCCTGTTCCAGAAAAACCAGTGTTTCCCCCGAAATCAGAATCTGATCATTGGGGTGGAGCGCGCAGGGTTCATACGGCGTGAGTGGCCGTCCGTTGACCCGGGTGCCGTTTCTGGAATTCAGGTCCACCAGGGTGTGCATCCCTTTCTCAAGCCGGATTTCCGCATGAAGCTTTCCCACTGTGGGATGCGCCAGCCAGCCATCCACCTGATCGCGCATGCGTCCAATCAGGAAAGGCGTTTTTGAAACCGTGATGCATTGCGGCGGCGCGTCTTGCGGTTCATACCGCAGACAGGGACCGGCTTTTCCGGCAAGCAGGCAGGTTTCTTCCATCCACGCTTCCTGTTGCGATATTATCGGAGCCGCCTGCGATATGACATCCGGTTCGCGCGACGGGAATTCTGTGTGCCATGCCGTGTTGTCCGGTTCATGGGACGGGAATTCCGTGTGCCATGCCGTGTTGTCCGGTTCATGGGACGGAAATGACGGCGTTGCGGCCGCTCTGGTCACACCGGTTCCGCAGGGAGGTGCCTGAGCGGCTGCAAGCCCATTGCTTGGGCGGGGTGCCGCGGAAACGGGACCCACAGGGGCAGGCTTGGGACGCTGCTTCCCCGTGGCAAACGCCCAGAACTCCAGTGCCACGGCAAGCAGCGCCATGCCCGCGCGCGCCATGGTACCGTCCGGCCCGTATGCCGTCAGGATACCGCCGGAGTACACTGCCACCACGCTGACAACCAGTATCAGCTGCACAGGAATGATGCGCCACAAATCAGGCCGCCATCCGGGTTCCGCCCCCTCTTCCGTGCGGGATCCCTTACGGGTAAAGGAAGCAATGGGCTTTCCCGGCGTCTTGTCCCCGGAGTTGACCCCATAGGCATTGCGGATAGTGGTTCCAGCATGTGATCCTGTGTCTGATGCGGTTTGTGAGGAGGCCGGTGGTGTGGCAGATGATATCGTCTGCAGTCCCGCAACATCGTATGTGTCCGCCAAATCACAGGACGCATTGCCCCCATCCCCCGACCCGATACCACCAAACAACTCCGACAGCCGGCGCCAGTGAAAGGAAGGGTCGCGCAGCATCAGGAGCAGCGCGGACAATCTGTCCATCCTGTCATTTCCGTTCAGCTGACAATCGGCGGTGAGCCAGCGCAACAACAGCTGTCGGATTGCGTCGGGGTTTTCCACGGCTTCCATCAGGGGGCAGTACGCCAGATGAAGCGCCATGCGCCCGGGATCCACCAGAATGTAGCGGTTGTCGAGCAGCAGCCGTTCCGCGTCGAGCAGCAACACATCCATCTGCACAAGGATTTGATACAGCTGCCGAATCAGCCCAATCACCTCCCCGACCGACCAGCTCCGGCCCGCGAACATCACCGCCAGCGGCTGGAGGGCTGTGACACGCCAGCACAGTCGCACCTGGCCGGCCTCTTCATAACAAGACAGCGGCAACAGCCCCGCGGGCCTGTTCTCCTGAAGCATGTGCCACTGGTAGGAAAGGATGCCCTGCGTTTGCGCCACATCCACCTGAAAAACGGCTTGTCCGGCCATTTGCGAAAAAACAGGCCGCTCCAGCCCCAGCGCCGTCATCACATTCGGTTGCTCCGACATCATCAAACCCTCCGTCCATTCCCTGATTTTTCATCCACCCGAGGCACCGGTGTCAATCCTGGCAGGAACCCCATCATCTCCATAATTTCCGTACCCTCTGACCAATTCAATCACGGCACCTTCCGCCGCCAGTCCCATCGCCATGTCCGCGATCAACGCGTCCATCGTTTCGGGCGTGTTCTGTGGCACCACGAGCACAATTCGTCTGACAAGCACCGTTCGTTGGGTGCCGTCACCCGGATGTGACACCAAGCCGCCACGCGGGGGCATGGCCGCGAGCTGCCTGCGGATAGCGCGCCGAATTTCGGATGGCTGGCCGTCATAGGAAGGGAGCATCGGATTCAGGCTCATGACCTGCCAAACCTGCACCTGGTTTGAGTTGACGGAGCCCGACAATGCGTCGTATCCCGCCTGCATGGTGTCCGAGCCGACAAACCAGTCTCCCCCAAACCTTGTTCCCCGCGCGATTTTATCGATTTCCCGCTGCTCAATCAGCAACCCGCGATTCCAAGCGGGAGTCGCGCCACTGCCATGGTTCCACAGGCTCTCTGCCGCCTGCGCCGCCTGTGCGTCGCCCGTCGGGAAGAACAACGGTTCGCGCAGCACCGGGCCCATCCCTGCCCCCCAGATCCTGACACGGACACGGCTCTGGCAGGGGATGGCCGGCAACAGCCCGAAGCCCCTGACCGGTCGGAGCCGGTACCGTGCCACAACCATCAAATCTCCCGACGACAGCTGCAAGGTGGTCCGGCTGAAATCGACGCCGTCGGCACCGCCCACCACCCCAAGTGCCGCCCAAGGATCCCGCGCATGATACCCATCACGGGTTCCGTCTGCCAGCGCACCCACCCGCCAGGTCACCAGTTCGCCGACAAGCTGCGCAACCCCTGCCTGCACCGCTTCTACAACCAGTTCTCCCGCTTCTGAAGCGAAGGATCGGCTGAATTGGCGAACCAGCCCAAGCAACTGTTGCACAGGATTGTTCTGATCCGTTGTCATGCCCAGTTGTTCCAGAAGCGTCTCCACCTCCGTGAGCTGCGGCTCCCCGATGACCGTGCCCCCGTGCGCGGCGTTCTCCCATGCGGTGCCCATGGCTCCGCATCCTGTCATGTCAAGCGCATGTCCGGACAAGCTGACAAGCTGCGCCGCATCTGTCATCGCCCGCTCAATCCGCAAACAGGTCATCGGATAGCTGACCAGGGAGGCCAGGGCGAGCAGGGCAAATAGGAAGGCGGGCAGCGTCACCGCCGCTTCGATGGTCAGCTGCCCTGCCGTCCTGCGTCCTTTGTACCAGCCACCTAAACGCGGCTCTCTGCAACGCGACTCCCTGCAACGCGGCTCTCTGTGGGATCCTCTGAAACGCCTGTCTGTCCGCGTCACCAAACGGTGGCTCTCCGGCGATGTGTGTCCCATGTCAATACCCCGTTTCCCAGGCTGCCTGGATGACGTTCAGCGGCTGTGTGCCGCCCAAATCATCGGGCAGAAACCAGAAAGACATCACCACGGTCGCCTCCACCCGGATCTGCGTGCAGTGATCCGCCATCCGGAAAGACGCATCCTGCAGCGCGCGCTGCAGATTGAGCTGCATCAGATCCGCCGCCCTGGCCGTCTTGGTCTCCGGGGGCACCAGCAACAGGAACAGCGCCAGATATTCCTGATAATCCATCGTCGCCATGCGCGCGGTGATGTCGGCCCGGAAGCCTTCTGTTGAAACAGCCGGGCCAAACAGCTTGTCCGCCTCTTTTGACACGTCCTCGAACACCCGGTTCGTCAGCCCCATGGCCGTCGTTTTGGCGTATTCCACCAGATTGGCATAACATGCGGAGGCAAACACCTGCGATTTCATGAAGACCTTGACTTGTTCCCGCAACGACACCACCTTCGCCACTCCCGCCTCCTGGAGATACGTGGCGGACACGGTCCGCAACGAATCGGCAAACGCTGCCAGCGCCTGGGAGAATCCCTGATCCAGCATGGCTTGCGGATCCGATTGGGGCAGGGACGCGACAAAGGCCGTCACCGCGCCGGAAACCGCGGCAGGCAGGTCGGCAGTGCCCGATGAAAGCTGATCGGCCATTGCCGAGCCAAAGTCCGCGCATTCGATTTCCAATGGCGCGAACGCGCCATCCACAGCCGCGTCAATCCATCCCCCCACTGTCTCGCGAACCGCCTGATCGGCTTTGCCGATTGCCGCGCCGGCGGCGCCTGCCACACGGCCCTTCAACGGGTCGAGCACCAGGTTCTGAACCAGCTCCTGACGCAGACTGCCAACGGAAAGGAACCAGTTTGCGTCTGTCTTGATGACGGGCACCGGCATTCCCTTGAGGAGCCGATCCACATCCGTGCAGGACTCCGCGGCGGCCCAGGCAAGCATCAGAAAGTGCTGCACAGCGGGAATGCCAAACGCCGTCCATCCGGCAAGGGTTGTCGCGAGGGAGAGCGTGGCCGCGCGCTTTGCCGCGGACGCGTGAATGTGCAGCAGGTTCAGGGCCAGCCGCGTCCCGAACAGCGCCCCCTTCATGATCAGCAGATTCTTGCCTTCCTCCATTTGCCCAAACAGAATGTACTCCACTTCTCCCTTTTTGAAGACATTTCCGTCCAGCTTGCGGCCCCACGCGATGTCTCCGGGAATCCCCCCGGCAGGGGTGGTTGCATTGGTGAATGCCGCCAGCATGTACGCATCCTCCCACAAAACCCGCAGCAGCGCGTCCGATGATTGCGAAAGCAACTGGTCAAAGGTGCCGGCGAGCCCCGCCATCCTGCCCATGGCCTGGGTGAAATCGTTGGCATGGGTTTCATCCAGCTGCCGGTTGCCCGTGCGCGCCTGCGCCAGCGGATGGTTGTCCGTCCGGGACATGGCCCGGGCCAGCATGGCACTGGGCAGCGCATCCCGGATGGATTCAGGGATGACACCTCCCTCGGCGTTTTCCTCCCCTTTTCGAACCCCTTCCGAGGTGACGCCTGCCGCCTCCCGAATGGCCCGAAGGGTTTTCGCCGATTCCTTCCGGTTGGCATCCTGTGTTTCCGGCGCGCCATCCGCTGAATCCACCGGTTCGCCGGACCATCCGGCAAACCAGTCCCAATAAGCCGCGCGCTCCTGTTCGGATGGCGGCTGCCCCATGTCAATGGTCTTGTGTCCCGTTTCGGCCAGCCATGCCTGACTGAAATCCACTTTCAGGTCCGGGGATGCGCCAAGCGATGTTCCGGGAAGGACGGGCTGGCAAACAGATTCCGGCAGTTCGGGCACCCGTGCCGGTCCTGCCGGGTCCCGGGCCATTGCATCAAACGCGCCTGTCATCTGTGTCATGGACACAAGCGCGTTCTCCACCGCTTGCCCGCGCTCCGACGACGCACGTGCCAGCACCGCCACCCGCTCCCGGAACCCTGCGAGAAACTGTCGCGCGCGATCCATCTCCTGTTCGTCAGGATATGACGGCTTTTTGCTGGCACTCGCCGAGAGCGCGCCGCCGGACTGCTGCCCGGAAACACTTTCGGCAAGCAGTGCCGCATCGGCGGTCTGCGCTGCCACCTCCGCCAGCGTTCCAGTCAGACCGGTTGCAAGAAAGCATGCTTTTTCAAGATACAGTCCCTGCCGGAACAGATGGCCCGACAGCGACTGGTGTGCCGCCAGCAGCTCCGCCAACCCTTCCCCGATTTGGCGCAGGGCCTGGCTGGCGGTATTGGCGACGGGCTGCCACTGGGTTTCACACCAGGCGGAGAACGCGGCCTGTTCCTGCCCATGGGCACGCGTTTCGCTTGCCAGCGCGGATTCCGCGATGGAAACCGACGTCATGGCCGCCAGGTATTTGGCATGCGCGGCCGCCTCCGCGGCCGACTCCGCCGGTGTGGTGGCGCCATCCGATTCCGCCGACGTGGTGGCGCCATCCGAGTCCGCCGAAGATGTAAATCCCTCTGAATCCGCCGGTGTGGTGGCGCCATCCGAACCCGCCGACGATGTCTCCGCGCTGCCGGCCAGTTCCCAAGCGCTTTTCGCCTCGGCAAGCACCGCATTGGCCTGGGACAGCACATCCTCCGCATGTGACACGGACGCTGCGGCCAGCGACAGGCTCTGCTGCTTGGCCCGATAACGGGGCAGGTTCTCCGCCAGCGCCGCGGCACTTTCCCGATATGCCGAAACCCCCTGTTCCACCCGTTCCGTCTGGTTTTTCATCACGGATTCGGTTGAAGCCGCCAATGAATCACCTGCCGCGTCACGGCCAAAACGATCCAACCGCGTTTCCTTGAGAAAAAACAAGTACACAAGGTTCTCCCTTGCCAACGCGCGCGTGCGCTCCAGTGCCATTTCAGCCTCAACACATGCCACCTGTCGCGACGCGCCCGCCAGGGAGCGCAGCTTTTCCAGCCATCCTGCAGCCAGGCTGACCGGCGCGCGATACCGCATGTACTCCGCAAGCTGCGGGGCGAGCGCGTCGGGGGCATTCAGGGGACCACCCATCGACACCTGTCCGGATTGCACGCGCAGGCCAAACGGATCGGCGTATCCGTCTTGCGGAACCGGCTCCAGATTGTCGCGCAGCATGGACAGCAGCGCCGCTTCCTCAACCGATCCTGACCGGGGTGAAACCCCAAGCACACCATATTGGTCGCGCAAGGGCCGCTCATAATCCGCCAAAATGGATTCGGCGGCCAGACGGACCGCGTTGTCCACCTTCACCCGGGCGATGCGGAGTCGCACCAAATCCGTGAGAATGAGCGTCAAGGGCACAAGTATGGAGAGCAGCACACACAGAAAGATGGTGACGCTCCCATGGCGCATGCCGTCACGATGCGCCGCCTCCTTTCGCCTTGGCTCCAACCCGCGTTTCACCATGTCATCCTCCTTGTTTTGAACCCGACAGCACGCCGTGAATGGTGGCGATGAAGTCTTTTCCCTTTTCAGTCATGGGGCTCTCCGCCTTGCCCATCGGAGAATCCGCCAGCAGTTGCAGTGCCCAGTCCATGTCCTGGGCAAACGCGTGGGGTTGCGCGAACAGCACTTCCGCGTCGACAGTCACCGACAGTCCCTTCCCGGATGACAGTCGCCGTGCCCACCGGCCAACAAAACCACCCACCGGCACAACCGCCTCCGCGTGCATCACCCCGAACGGCAGTCCCCTCCCCGTATCCACGCGAACCGCCAGTTCATCCACCCGAAGGCATTCGATGGCGGTTCCCTTGTGCCCACCGCCAGTTTCCAGTTCTTCACGCAGCCACTGGTGCGTGGCGGCCTCAAGGATGTCGCACTTCGTTTGATCCGCGCCCAGCACGCTTTTCAGCTCCCAATACATGTCACGCGGGCTGGTCGTCGCCGCTGCCTGCGTGTCGGTGACAACGGGGCATGAAGCCGACATCCGATGCCAACTGCCGGCGGCCATGTTCAGGGAACGCCACAGCGCGGCTTCCAGCACCGCCATGTCGCGCAGCAGCAACAGCAGCTGACACACCATCAACACAATGAAAAGGATCAGGGGCATCAGCAGCGCATACTCCAGGGTTGCGGAGCCCGCGGTGCCGCATTGCCCACGTCGTCTCTGCTGGCGCTTGTCCATCTGCCCTTCCCCCCTTCGCTTCGGCCACGACATGCAGCGGCCGGTACCAATTATGCCCGTATCCGGTCAGAATGCCATGGACATGGAGAGGAACGCCGGCGCGACGCTGACCATCAAAACCGCCACAAACAGAATGGCCATCGGCAGCATCAGCTTCGAGGACGCCTCCTCCCCCAGACGCCGGGCCGCGTGTTTGCGGTTGTCCCAGCTGTCAGATGCCATCTGTCGGAGCTCGGCGGCCAGGCCGGCATGCCCCAGCCGGGCATGTTGCATGAACACCCCGCACAGCGAGGCGATCTCGCGTATGCGGCAGCGTTCCGCCAGCTCGGTCCATGCCTGGGCCTCCGGCAGTCCACCCTCAATTTCCGAGAGCACCGACGCGACTTCCCGGTTCAGCACCGCATGGGCCATGGAAGCGCCGGCAACGATGCGGCACAAGGCCTGCCGGACATGCAGCCCGGCGCCGGTGAGCAGCGCCACCCGGCAGACAAATCCGGGAAACTCCAGCACCAGCTGTTCGCAACGCTGTTTGTAAGCCGTTTCGAGCTGGCGGTCGGACAGGAACCAGAGCAGCACCCCGCCGGCCGGCAGACCGAGCGGCAGATAGCCCGGCGCCTGTCCAAGCAGACACAGCAGGGCGCCCAGCCCCATCCCAAGACAGGCATGCAGGCATTTGTCCGCGAGATGCCGCTCAAAATCCGTACCCGCGTCCGCCGGACCGCGCAACAGCAGCACCCGCGGCATCAGGCGCCGCCGCTCAAAGGCGCGAACACGCGCCGGCAGAAGGTTGGCCAGCAGATGACCGGCAGATTGCAGCAGGTGCCGCAGCACCCCGGAGACATCCGCTGCCGTCCGTGGGTCTGTGGCGGGCATCCGACCCACTTCCCGCGGCGTGATCCCGGTCGGCCCGGACAAAGGAGCCGGCACCGGCCGTTGCCGCAGGCAGGCATCCGGTTGCCGCATCATATGCGCGCCGATGGCGTACCCGGCAACGATGAGCAGCAGCGCAAGGGTCATGATGAGGCGTCCGGCGGCGGTTTCATACATGGGGGCCATGAAGCTGTCCGTTCCGCTCCTGAGCATGAAGATCAGCGCCACCGGCGACACGCACAGAATGCGCTGCTCAAGCTTTTTGGAGGCCCAGGCCGTTTCCATTTCGCGCCGGATGCCAATCTTTTCCCGCAACACCCGAATGGATTGCTGAAGAATTTCGACAAGATTTCCGCCGGATCTCCGCCCAATGGCAATGACCTCCGACAGCTGCCTGACATCCTCCAGCCCCGTCCGCACCGCCATGTCCGCGAGAATGCGCTCCACCGGCTCACGCATGGCCAGTTTGGCGGCAAGCCGCTTCAGTTCCAGCAGCAGATCGGTCTCCATGCCGCCGTATTGCGCCATGAGATATCTGGACACTTCGGCAAAGGCGGATTCCGTGGTTTTGCCCGCGGACATGGCGGACGACAGGTAGTACAGCATGTCCTGGTATTGCATCAGGAATTGCTCCCGGCGTTTGTCCGCGCGTTTTTGACGCCACCAGGGGATGGCCAGCAACCCCAACGGCGCGAACAGCAGCATGGCCGTCCAGGACGCGTAGAACACCTGTGCGGCAAACATCACCAGCGTCATGCCGACACATCCCGCCAGCACGGTTTCCGTGAGGTTCAACGGGCGCGACCAGTAGCTGGCCGCCGGGTCGGCACTTGTGCCTTGCCATGGGTGGGGCAGGTTGAAAGATGACATCCGCTTCCTCCTTCATGCCACCGGCACACGCACGGCTGCCGTCCGTTCGACAGTCGCACCCGTAGCCACCTCGGTCTCCGGCAGCGCAAGCCCGCGCAGCCTCAGCTTCTCCACGCGGGCAAGCGTTGCCCCGGTTCGCTTCAGGTCGCCCATAACCCTGACACACGCCAGTCCGCCAGCCGCATGTGCCGCCGTACCCGGCCCGCCTGTCTCTGTGCCCGGTTGCCCCGGCGCCGTATCCGTCCCACCCTCCTGAAACCGGAACAGCGGCACCAGCGTGATCCCGTCTGCGCCGCAGGTGGTGACTTCCGCTATTTCAACCACGCGGCGGGAATGGTCGCGCAGCCTTTGCAGAAAGATGATGATGTCCACCGCCGACGCAATTTGCCGGCGAATGGCGTCGAGCGGAATGGCGGCCGCCATGGACACCATGGTTTCAAGCCGGTACAGCATGTCGGCCGGAGAATTGGCATGCCCGGTCGACATGGAGCCGTCGTGCCCCGTGTTCATGGCCTGCAGCATGTCGAATGCCTCCGCGCCGCGCACCTCCCCCACGATGATGCGATCCGGCCGCATGCGCAGCGATGTGCGGATCAGCTGCTGCATCGTGATTTCCCCGCGGCCTTCCATGTTGGCGTTTCGCGTTTCGAGCCGGGCCAGGTTCCGGATGCCCGCCAGCTTCAGCTCCGCGGAATCCTCCAGGGTCACAATGCGCTCCGTGTCCGGAATGAACCCGGAAAGCACATTGAGAAAGGTGGTTTTGCCGCTGCCGGTGCCGCCGCAGATGAACAGGTTGTACCGCGCCTTCACCAGAACGCCAAGATAGTTGGCCGCCTCCTCGGTCAGCGAGCCGGACGCAATGAGCTCGGCCATGCCCGGCGGCCTCTCCGGGAATCGCCGGATGGTCAGCAGCGGCCCGTCGAGCGCCACCGGCGGCAGAACGGCATTGAGCCGGGAGCCGTCCGCCAGCCGCGCGTCCACAATGGGCTCGGATTCGTTGACGTTTCGATTGACCCGTGCCGCCAGATGCTGAATCAGTTCCATCAGCCGATCCGGACTGTCGAACCGGACCGTGGTCTGCTCAAGCCGGCCGTGGCGCTCCACAAACACATGATCCGGCCCGTTGACCATGATCTCGGTGGTCTCCGGATCGCGCAGCAGCGGTTCGAGCACGTCCATCCGCCGCATGGCGTTGAACACCGACTCCACCGCCTGGTGCTTTTCCTCCGCGGAAGCGGCGCATGCCATCGGATGGGCGAGCATCAGCCCCTGGATGTCTTCCCGCAGCCGCGTGTCCCGCAGGCTTTCCACATCCAGGCCGGCGGCTTCGCCGGCCAACCCCTGCCGCGCAGCCGGCGGTGCGTCTTCCTCCCACTGCGCCGCCGCCGCCAACCCGGCCGCCGCCTTGCGCAGCTGTCGTATCCAGTCGCGAAACGCCTGTTCCGTCATCATGACGCACACCTCCCGCAAAAGGGCACCAAGGCGTGCAGGCTTCGCAGAAACGCGTCCGAAACCTCCCACCCGTCCGACACCGGTCCGTCCGGATATGCGGGCGGCAAGGGTTTGACCGCATGGGTCGCGGGCAGCGCGCAGCGGATGGCCGGCATGTCCGTTCCCGTGAAAAGCCACCGCACCGGCTGATTGTCCCGCCAGCAGCCGGATCCCGTGCGCCTGAGCCTCCCGTCAAGCTGGACAACGCGCGCCATCATGTGCGCGCCGTACAGATCCGCCGGCAGCACAAACAACACCTGGTCCGCCGCCAGCGCCAGCTGGAGATTGCGCGCGGACAGCATGTCCCCGCCGTCCACCAGCAGCATTTCCATTCCCAGCTCCCCGCACGCCTGCAGCGTGCCCGCCACCGTATCCGCCCGCAATGCCGCTGCGTCCTCCGGGAGCTCGGCGGAGTGAAGGACGTGAACGCCTGTTCCCTCGTCCCGGACCAGGCACCTGCGCAATGCTTCCATGCCGATCCGGGGCGCGCGCTGCGCCTCGTAGGCCATGCGGGTGAGCCCGCCGCCGGTGTCTCCCGCGTACCAGAACCCGGTCTCCATGGCCGCATTCAACGAGAGGATGGCCGTCTCCGCCTTTCGGGCGCACAGCGCGGCCAGCACGGGCAGGACGGGCGCCAGATGGACGCTTCCCGCCGGATGAAGCAGCACCGTCATGCGGCAGCGCGCGGCGTCGGGGACATGGGGCAGGTGCCAGCCCTTTTCGGCCGCCACCTGCAGCAGTGACTGGAAAAACTGGGTGGCGGGCTGATACTTTCTGAGAATTGGCCATTCTCCGCCGGAAGCGGCGCATCCGGGAAGCGTGGCCACCGTGCCGTTCTCCTCGAGCAGCACCAGCCGCGACCCGCTTGGCGGCCATTGGGCCGGAAGCGGCGCGTGCCGCACACCAAGCAGCAGCACGGTGTCCGCGGGCAATGCCGCACGGTCCCCTTCCTTCGTGCCCTGCGGCGCCTCCGCCCTGTCCACAAGGGTCATCCCAAGCTCCGGGTGCACCCGCGTCCATGCGCGCAGCTTCTTGCGATACGCCTCATCCGAATCGATCAGCATCAACGTCAATGCCATGCCGCCACCCCTTCTTCCCTCACAGGCCATGGTGACAGCGTATGCCCGGTGAAACCGAACGTCAAAACAACACAACGCTTGATTGACATAAAAAACCCCCGCCCTAATGGGGCGGGGGTTGACGTGTCCCGGATCAACGGATGGTCTCAGTCCGGAAAACAATGAATGGTCTCAGTCCGAATAACAACGGATGGTCTCAGTCCAGAAAATCCTTCAATTTCTTGGAGCGGCTGGGGTGGCGCAATTTGCGCAGCGCCTTCGCCTCAATCTGCCGGATGCGTTCCCGCGTGACGTTGAACTCGCGGCCAACCTCCTCCAGCGTGCGCGCCCGGCCGTCATCAAGACCAAACCGCAGCCGCAGCACCTTTTCCTCGCGGGGGGTCAGCGTGTCGAGCACATCGATGAGCTGTTCCTTGAGCAGGGTGAACGCGGCGGACTCCGCCGGCGCCGGCGCGTCGTCATCGGGGATGAAGTCACCGAGATGGCTGTCCTCCTCCTCGCCGATGGGCGTTTCCAGGGAAACCGGCTCCTGGGAAATCTTCATGATTTCACGAACCTTTTCCTCCGTCATGCCCATTTCCTTGGCAATTTCCTCGGGCAGGGGATCGCGTCCCAGCTCCTGCAGCAGCTGGCGGGAAACCCGGATGAGCTTGTTGATGGTTTCCACCATGTGCACCGGAATGCGGATGGTGCGGGCCTGATCCGCGATGGCGCGGGTGATGGCCTGACGAATCCACCAGGTGGCATAGGTGCTGAACTTGTAACCCATGCGGTAGTTGAACTTCTCCACCGCCTTGATCAGGCCCAGGTTGCCTTCCTGGATGAGGTCGAGAAACAGCATGCCGCGCCCCACATAACGCTTGGCAATGGACACCACGAGGCGCAGGTTGGCTTCGGCCAGACGCTTCTTGGCTTCCTCGTCGCCCTCCTCCATCCGCTGGGCAAGGCTGATTTCGTCCTCGCTGGACAACAGCGGCACCTTACCGATTTCCTTGAGGTACATGCGGACCGGGTCGTCAATGGTGACCCCCTCCGGTACGGAGATGTCGATGGTTTCCGGCTCATCCTCCCCGGCAATGTCCGGTTCGTCGAGAACAGGGGTGTCGGTGTCGTCATCGGAGACCTCCGGCACCACATCAATCCCGATTTTCTCGAAGGCCTCATAGATCTTCTCAATCTGGTCGGGGGTCATGTCGAGCCGGTCGAACGCTTCCTCGATTTCCCGATAGGTCAGCGTCCCCTTCTCTTTTCCCTCTTCCATGAGCTTGAGCATCACCGTCTTGGGATCGGCCGGCACCTGCCCGTCGACCGCCGGCGCAGCCTCCGCGCCCGTTTCGGTCTCCGGTTTGGCCTGCTTGTCCTTGCCCGCCGCGGGCTTTTTCTTGTCCGCCTTTTTCTTCACGGGTTTTTCCGTCGTTTCGGCGGCCGCGTCTTTTCCGGCGTCAGCGTCTTTTCCGGCGGCCGCATCTTTTCCAGCGTCAGCGTCTTTTCCGGCAGCCGCGCCTTTTCCGCCGGCCGCCCGGGATGCCGCGGCACCTGTCTGCGGCTGCTTTTCAGACACCCTGGCCTGCGCCTCGGGCGCCTGCGCCGAACCGCCCTCCTCCTGTGCCTGGCCGCTGTTGGCCACGGCCTCCAGCGCGGCCTCGAACGCCGCGGTCTGTTCCACCGTGGGCTCCTTGTGGGCCGCCTTTTTGGATGTCGATGCGCGCTTTTTTGTCGTCTCCGCCATGAAATACTTCCTCTCCCCTTGTCCATACCCCAAAGATATGGCACCACTGTCTGTATTTACCCTTTTATTGCTTCTGACAAGCGGGTGATGACCCGATTGAGTTCCACGCCCAACTCACTTCTGCGTGTCACATCCGTTTCAGACCGGATGCTTTCCAAAATCCATTGCTTGCGGTCTTCGAGCGCCAGCCGCTCAAGCCGCCTGAGCAAATCCGCCACGGCCCGATCCGCGTCGTCCACCATGCCGCGCGTCTGCGCCATGTGAATCATGGCCGAGGCCGCATCCGGCGGCAAATCGTTCACGAGCTCCGCCAGGGTGGCCTCACGGCGGGTTTGCAGCCGTTCATACAGCTTGTGCGCCACCGGTGTCGACACCACGCCGCGGTACTGTTCCAGCGGCATCCGCAGCAGCAGTTCCTCGAACAGCCGGTTCTCGTTTGCCAGCAGGCACAGCAGGAGCAGCTCCCCCTCGTCGTACCGGTTCCTCGCCGGTCCGTCCACAACGCCTCTTGGCCGCTGTGCGGACAGGGAGACGCGGTTGGTGCCCGCCGACCGATCCCGCCGCCGCAACCGCTTGTCCACCTCCGTGCGCAGCGCGTCGGCGGACACGTGGTACTCCCCGGCAATGCGCGCAATGTTCATCTCGCGCTCTATCGCGTTCTCGTGCGAGGCCAAAACCTCGGCCATGCCGGTGAGCAGGGCCACCCGATCCGCCACCTCCTGCCCCGGATTGGCCCGCTGCTTGAGCAGCAGGCGAAAGGAGAGCACGGACATGGCCTGATCCATCAGGTGGCGGAACTTGTCGGCACCATGCGTCCGGACATATTCGTCCGGATCCTTGCCATCGGGAATCTGCAGCACCCGCACCGGCACATCCGCCGCCTCCAGCAGCTCGATGCCCCGCAGGATGGCGTTCTGCCCGGCCGCGTCGGCATCATAGGCCAGGATGACCTCCTCCGCATACTTCTTGAGCACCCATACCTGCTGCTGGGTCAGCGCGGTGCCCAGCGAGGCGATGGCGGTGTCCACACCCGCCTGATGCAGGGAAATCACATCCATGTACCCCTCCACCATCACCAGGCGCTTGCTTGATGCGTGGCGGGCGAAATTCATGGCGTACAGCTCCCTGCTTTTGCTGTACAGCGCCGTTTCCGGCGAATTGAGGTATTTGGGCTCCAGCTTTTCCATGACCCGTCCGCCAAACGCGACAATGTTGCCGCGGATGTCGAAAATGGGAAACATGACCCGGTTCCGGAACCGGTCAAGGAGCCCGTTGCGGCTCTGCACGCTCAGGCCGGCCTGCTCGATGAGCGTGTCGGCGGCCCCCTTTTCCCGGAGGGTGCGGATGAGCCCGTCCCAGCTGTCCGGCGCAAACCCCAGGCCGAACGCGCGGATGGTCTTTTCCGCCAGCCCGCGCCGGATGAGGTACTGCTGGGCTTCCCGGCCCTGCGGCCCCGCCAGGCTGGCATAAAAAAACCGCGCGGCCTCCCGGTTGAGGTTGATGATGTCCTTTTTGAGCCGCGCGCGCTCGCGTTCGCCCTCGTCCTCGGATTCCGGGAGCTGGATGTTCGCGCGATCGGCCAGCTGGCGCAGGGCCTCCGGGAAATCGAGATTTTCGATGCCCATGAGAAAATGGAACACATTCCCGCCCCGCTGACAACCAAAACAGTAGAAGAGCTGTTTTGTCGGATCAACGGAAAAAGAAGGTGTTTTTTCGCCATGGAACGGACAAAGCCCCATGAGGTGGCGTCCCCGCCGCTCCAGGTGCACGTATCCGGACACAACGCCCACGATGTCGTTGCGAATGCGAACCTCTTCGATGATTTCCTCAGAATACAGCAATCCGCGCCCTTTCCATGCCAATCCGGGTGTTCCCGTGGTTCATGAACCCACACGCCACCCGGTCCGGGCGTTCGTGGCATTCATGAACCCAACAGGCATATTCGACGCGCAACGCGAATATCCTTTTTATCCATTCCAGGATTTTGGCAGAAATTGTTCCCTGAAAAAGCGGACCGCGAATGGATCGGTCATGCCCGCGACATAGTCGCAGACCACGCGGTGGAGGCCTTCTTTGGCAATCGCGGCAAAATCGTCACGCGGCAGCAGCTCGGGATGCCGCACCAGCGTCTCGTAGATGATGGAAACCAGCTGTTCCGCCTTGGCCTCCTCCTTCTTGGCGATGGACCCCACATACACGCGCTCGAACATGAAGCTCCGCAGCTTGTCGGTGGCCTCCTGCACCTGCGGCGCCATGAGGATTTCGTTTTTGCCCGCGCTGGCGTGCACCAGGCTGGTGATCATGGTGTTGATGCGGGTGGAGGAGGTGTCGCCGAGTATGTCCACACAGGATTTGGGAATGTCGGCCTCGGAAAGGACGCCGCCCAGAATGGCATCCTCGATGTCGTGATTGATGTAGGCGATGCGGTCCGCGAACTTCACAATCCGCCCCTCGAGGGTGGCGGCCCGCTCCGGCCCGGTGTGGCAGCGGATGCCGTTCCGGACCTCCCAGGTCAGGTTCAGGCCCTTGCGATCCTTTTCCAGGATTTCAATGACCCGGGCACTCTGCTCGTTGTGCCGGAACCCGAGCGGACAGATGTTGGCCAGCACGCGCTCGCCCGCGTGCCCGAACGGCGTGTGCCCCAGATCGTGCCCCAGCGATATGGCCTCCACCAGATCCTCGTTGAGCCGCAGGCTCCTGGCGATGGTTCTGGCGATCTGGGAGACCTCCAGGGTGTGGGTGAGGCGCGTTCGGTAATGGTCTCCCTCCGGAGAGATGAACACCTGGGTTTTGTGCTTGAGCCGGCGGAACGCCTTGGCATACAGGATGCGGTCGCGGTCACGCTGAAAGGCGGTCCGCATCTCGCAGGGCGGCTCTGGGATCTCCCGACCCCGGCTGCGGGCGCTGAGCATGGCAAACTCGCCGAGCGTGCGCTGTTCCGTTTGTTCCAGCATTTCACGGATACCCATGGTTCCTCCTTATGTCACCGGGGGTCAGACCCCAGTACGTCACCGGGGTCTGACCCCGGGTGCCCGTCAACGCGGTCCCGTGAGGGCGTGCAGCATGATGCGGGCCACCACGGTGGCGTCCGCAAGGCCCCGGTGCTCCGCGTCCCCGAGCACCCCGAGATGCCGCGCCACAGTGCCCAGCTTGTGGTTGATGAGACCGGGGAAGCAGTGTCTGGCAATCGGGACGGTGTCCACACAGGGATTTCCCACGGTATGGCCCATGCGACGGGCATCCGCCTGCAAAAAGCCCATGTCGAACCGGATGTTGTGCGCGGCCAGGGGCAGGTCGGCCACAAAATCGAAAAAGTCCGGCAGAACCTGCTCCACCATGCCCGCGCCGCGCACCATGTCGTCGGTGATGCCGGTGAGCCGCGTGATGTCCGGTGGAATGAGGCAGCCCGGATGGACAAGCCGCTCCCACGTTTCCGTGATGCGTCCGTCGATGACCTTGACCGCGCCGATTTCAATGATTTGATTGTAAACGGGCCTCAATCCGGTGGTTTCCAGATCGAACGCCACAAAACTGCCGGGAATTCCCTGCATGTGCCCTCCTTGGTGCGCCCTGCCCGGATGTGTCCGGGTCTCCCATGATTATGGCACAGATGGCGGATTGGAACAATCGACCCGATGACGAACCCCCCCGCCATGTGATACTATTTCCTTTGGCAAGTTTTATGACATCTCCCCCCACAATGTCCCCCCGCGATACAGGAGGAAACATCATGCTCTCGCAACTGACCGATTTGTTCCAGGCGCTGATTTCCGGGGATTCCGGCACCGCCTCCCAATTGGGCCTTTCCCTTGGCGGCATGATCATCATGTTCGTCATTGGCGGCGTGCTCATCTGGCTGGCCATCAAGAAGGACTACGAACCGGCCCTGCTGCTGCCCATCGGGTTCGGCGCCATTCTGGCAAACATTCCGCTGAACACCATCACCGGAGAGGACGGCGTCTTCGGATTCCTGTACGAAAACACCATCGCCAACGAACTCTTTCCCGTGCTGATCTTCATCGCCGTCGGCGCGATGATCGACTTCGCGCCGCTGTTCCAGACCCCGCTGATGCTCTTCTTCGGCGCGGCCGCGCAGTTCGGCATCTTCGCGACCATGATGGTGGCGCTGCTGCTGGGCTTCGACCTGCCCGAAGCCGGCGCCATCGGCGTCATCGGCGCGGCCGACGGCCCCACCTCCATCTTCGTCGCCAACGCCTTCAAGCTCGATCGCGGCATGGTGGCGGCCATCACGGTCGCGGCCTACTCCTACATGTCGCTGGTGCCCATCATCCAGCCGCCGGTTGTCAAGGCGCTGACCACCAAGTCCGAACGGCTCATCCGGATGGACTTCCACCAGCGCAAAATTTCCAAGACCGCAAAAATCCTCTTCCCCATTCTCATCACCGCCGTGGCCGGCTTCATCGCCCCGGAAAGTGTCGCGCTTGTGGGTGCGCTGATGTTCGGCAACCTGCTGCGCGAATGCGGCGTGCTCAACCGGCTCTCCGAGACCGCGCAGACCAGTCTGGCCAATCTGGTCACCCTGCTGCTGGGCATCACCATCGGCACCACCATGGGCGCCGCGTCCTTCCTGCGCTGGGAAACCCTGCTCATCATGCTGATGGGCCTGGTCGCCTTCGTCTTCGACACCGCGGGCGGCGTGCTGTTCGCCAAGTTCCTCAACCTGTTCCTGAAAAACAAAATCAATCCCATGGTCGGCGCGGCCGGCATCTCCGCCTTCCCCATGTCCTCCCGCGTCATCCAGCGCATGGCCAAGGACGAGGATCCCACCAACTTCATCCTCATGCAGTCCGTGGCCGCCAATGTGTCCGGCCAGCTGGGTTCCGTTGTGGCCGGCAGCATGATTCTGGTGTTGATTGGCCGAATCATCGGCCTTTGATTCGGTTTTGACGGCATTGACATCATTGATGACCCGTCCGGCGCAACCGGTCCGGACGGATTCCCGCGGGTGGCCCGCCACCCGCACAACAAGCAGGCAACGGCCTGTGGAAAGGTAGGTTCCCATGTTCAATACAAACTGGCAAGATGTCCTCCTGGGACTTGAAGTGTCCGGCTTGGGACTGGTGGGCGTGTTCAGCGCCCTCATCCTGTTCTATATCATCGTTGTCCTGCTCGATCGCATCAAGGAGAAGCCCTCCGAAGAAGGCACGGAGGACTGACCGCCGTCATCCGCTTGTGTTACGTGAAAACAGACCCCGGGCATTGCGTCCCGGTGGTCTGTTTTTTTCGAGTGGTTTTCTGTGTTCGTGTGGTTTCTGTGTTCGAGCGGTTTCAGTTTTCGAGTAAGTTTCTGTTGTCCCGACAACCCGGCTACCCCATCGTGCCAAGCTGCTCGGGATACCATCCCAACAGCTTCAGATAGGGCAGTTCATGATCGAGCATGTACAGTGCCTCGAGCGCCTTCACATTGTCCGCGCCGCTCTCGAAATCCAGATGGAAGCTGTATTCCCAGGCATGGTGCGGAATGGGCCGGGACTGAATCTTGGCCACGTTCAGCCCGAAGTCCGCCAGCCGGGACAGCACCCCGGACAACGCCCCGCTTTCATGTGGCAGGGTGAACACCAGGCTGGCCCGGGTGGCCAGCGGCGGGATGACAAACTCACGGGCCACCGTGACAAAGCGGGTTTGGTTGGTCGGCGCGTCGTCAATGTCGTCCGCCAGGACGGTCAGGCCATACATCTGCGCCGCGTCCCTTGACCCGATGGCCGCCACGGCCGGATCGCCGGCTTTTGAAACCGCGTCCGCGGCCACCGCCGTGCTCTCCATGGCCACCGCGCGCAGCCCCTTTTCCCGGATGAACCCGGCACACTGCACAATGGGCTGGGGATGCGTCCACACCTCCCGGACATCCGCCACGGAAGCGCCGGGAATGCCCAGCAGGACATTGCGGATGGACAGGGACGCCCCCCTGACAATATGCAGGTCGTGGCGCAGCAGCAGGTCGTAGACATCCCCGATGGTTCCCGCGGTGGAGTTGTCGATGGGCAGCACCGCCGCGTCCACCTCCCCGGCCAGCACCATCCGGCAGGCCTCGGCAAACGAGGCAACCGGATGCATGTCCGCATCCGGATATTGCAGCAGCGCGCTCCGATGCGAATGCGATCCCGTTTTCCCGAGAAAGGCCACCGACCGGATGGACAGGGTGCGGCTCCTGGCCTGCAGCACCCGGCGGCCGAAGGCCCAGTCCGGATCCATGGCGAACTGTTCGGTGTACGCCTGCTCGCGGATCACCTCGTTGACACGCCGGATGAGATTCTGCAAATGCGGGGTGAGCGCCGGCTTCACATAAGGCGGCAGTGGCATTTCACCGGGCGCGGAACGATCCATGGCCGCCACCCGGCTGCCACCCATGACTGCCGCGCCGGTGGCAACCCATTGCCTGCGCAGCGTTTCCAGATACGCCTCCAGCGACGCCGCGATCTCCCGCGCCAGTCCTTCGGTTCCTTCCATCATGTTCCTCCTGTCTCCCTTGCGTTGCGCCGATCCGTCACAGGGTCCGCCCCACCGCCTGCGCCACCGGCGCCAGCCGTTTCATCAGCTGGGCAAAGGCTTCCGGGGTCAGGGACTGCTGACCGTCCGACAGCGCGTGTGCCGGATCGTTGTGCACCTCAACCTCCAGCCCGTCCGCACCGACGGCCACCGCCGCCTTCGAGAGCGGTTCCACCAGCCAGGCCATGCCGGCCGCGTGACTGGGATCCACCACCACCGGCAGATGCGACAGGCGTTTGAGCACGGGGACAGCGGAAACGTCGAGCGTGTTCCTGGTTGCGGTTTCAAAGGTGCGGATGCCGCGCTCGCACAGGATGATGCGCTCATTGCCCATGCTCATCACATACTCGGCCGCCATCAGCAGTTCCTCGAGCGTATTGGCGAAGCCCCGCTTGAGCAGCACCGCCTTGCCGGAACGTCCCAGCTCCTTGAGCATCTCAAAGTTCTGCATGTTGCGGGCACCCACCTGCACCACATCCACATACTCCATGAACATGTCCAGGTACGTGAGATTGGTGATCTCAGACACAATGGGCAGGCCGGTTTTCTCACGGGCCTTCTTCAGATACATCAGCCCCTCGGCACGCAGCCCCTGGAACGCGTAGGGAGAGGTTCGGGGTTTGAACGCCCCGCCCCGCAGCGCCGTTGCGCCCGCCGCCTTGACCTGTTCGGCCAGCGTCACAATCTGCTCCTCGGATTCCACCGAGCAGGGCCCGGCAATGACCAGCACCCGGTTGTCGCCGAACAGATGGTCGCCCACACCCACCAGCGAATCGTCCGGGTGGAACTTGCGGTTGGCCTTCTTGTACGGTTCCTGCACCTTCATGACGCGTTCAACGGCCTCGTGCATCTCCACCTGGGCCATGTCGATGCCCGAGGTGTCCCCGACCAGCCCGATGATGACCGTGCCGGAGCCGTAGATGGGGCTGGCCTTGACTGACTGCGTCTCCAGCCAGGCGCACACGTCCTCCACCTGCTGCCTGTCAATTCCCTGTTTCAAAATCACAATCATGTCCTTTTCCTCCTTCAGCGCGATCAAAAAGAGCCTTTCCTCCCAAACAAGGGACGAAAGACTCCGCGGTACCACCCAGATTCCCCGCTGAGGCGGGGCACTTGCCGGATACGGAACAGGCGCGGCCACATGGCGGCCAACCCAATCGATATCCTCTTCCCTGTGACGGTGGAAGCTCCGTTTCAACCTACCGGAGGCCATGCCTCTTTCCGCTGAACCACTCCGGGGTGAACTTCGCCAAAGGTATCCTCAAAGCGGCTTTCAGTCTGGACCGCTTCTCCCTGGGAGGGTTTGTCTGGGTACTTTTCCCCGTCATCGCGTTTGCCGATATGTTTTCTGCATTCTACCACAGAGAGGAAACATCTGTAAAGCCCAGACGCCGTGAAGACACTTCCTGCTCTTTTTCAGAAAAGAATGGCGAGTTTGGCCATTGTTTTCTGAAATCCATAGAGCAGGTGTGTCTTCACAAGTTCAGACGCCGTGAAGACTAAAGACGGCACTGCACCGCGCGCATGTGCCAGGCGGTGAACACGTCGAGCGCCTTGATGGCCGAGCGGATGTCCGAATACACCGGCAGCCCGTTCTCCTCGAACACCCGAACCAGCTCCTGATAATGGTTGCCCGAGTTGATGGACACCACGACGGGCTTCCCGTGCCGCCGTACCGTCTCCACCAGCATCGGCGCCAGCGCGTCGGGTTCCCGGCACACATCATCGGTGGTCTTGAGATTCTCGATATGCGGCACAATCGCGACAAACGCGCAATCCACACCGGGATCCGACAGAATCGCGTCCACAAAATCCACAAACATGCGGTCATCGGTCATGGGCGTCACGTCCAGGAACGAGGTGCCGAGATCCACCAGTCCGTGGGTATTGATGCGGGCCAGCCGTTCCCTTGTCTCCGGGTGCAGCTGCGCCTGGGACAGCGATTCCAGGGTGTCTGCCCCCATGGTGGCGTCGAGCCCGGCGTTGACAATGCCGCCGACATGGCTGCCCTTGGGCGGCGTGTCGGCCTGCATGGCGAACACCTTCATCAGGTTGTAGAAATCGGTCAGCTCCTCCATCAGCAGGATGCCTGCCTGCACGCAGCCGGCGCGGAACACGTCATAGCTGCCGGACATCGAGGCCGTGTGGGAGGCCGCCGCCTTCGCGCCCGCCTCCGTCCGACCGCCCTTGTAGACAATCAGCGGTTTGTCGATGGCCTTGGCCGCCTCAAACAGCCGGCGGCCCTCATGCGCGTTGAGGCCTTCGATGTACATCGCCATCAGCCGGATGTCCGGGTCTGCGGCGAAATGGTTCATCAGGTCCGGGATGTCCACATCCACCTTGTTGCCAAAGCTGACAATGGTTTTAAAGATGGGCAGGTTCTGCGTGCGCTCGATGGACGTGATGCCCATGGCGCCGCTTTGCGTGAACAGCGCGGTGTTGCTTGAGGGGCCATGGGACAGGCGCAGCCGTTCCTCCCCGATGAACAGGGTGTTCACACCGGCACGCCTCCCGTCCGGCGCAAGGAAGATGCCCATGCAGTTGGGCCCCACAAACCGCAGGCCGCGGGCGCGGTGCCGGCGGATTTCCGCGGCGAACTCCGGATAGCCGGTTTCCGCCGGAATGCCGGAGATGAGAATCACGGACTTGTCGTTGGGCACGGTTTCCAGGAAGGCCAGCGTGTTCTTTGCCGGCGCCGCATAGACCACGAGATCGTACGGTTCGGGAATGTCCGCCATGGACGGGTACAGCGGGCAGGTGTATTTGCCGACAACCGCGGTGCCGCCCTTGGGGTTCACACAGTGGATGTCCTCCCGGCCGATGTCCCGCAGCAGCTGTACGATGCTTCGGGCCAGGCTGTAGCGCCCCGCGTCACTGGAGACACCGGCCACCACGATGCCCTTGGGCGAAAAGAATCCCTCCAGGCCGGCACGCGACAGCGGAACCAGCTCCGCCGGCCGCTCTCCGGCCAGGGCGAACTCCAGGAAGCCGTCCACCGCGACAAATCTGCCGGTGTCCGCAAAGACAAACGGGTTGATGTCCATGGACCGGATGTGGTAGGGCGGCGCGCCCTCCGCCGTGAACGCGTAGGTGCCCGCCAGCCGGCCAATCTCGAACAGGGCGTGCGCGATTTGGCCGCAGGCTTCCTTGCGGCCCATCTGCTCATACCGGTGCCGGATCTTCGTGCCCCGGACCAGCGACAGCGCCTCTTCTTCCGCAATGGGCGCAATCAGCAGATTGGCCGGATCATAATGGGCCGCGAAAAACTCCGCGTCATCGCCGCCCTTGGACAGGGTGAGCACGGGGCCGAAGGACGGGTCCTCCTTGACGCCGATGAGAATTTCATTCCCCAGCGCCTGTGTGAACGGAATGGTCTCGACGATGAGAAACCCGTCGATGGCCGGCCGCCTGTCGCGCGGGAAATGGGAGAGCACCTCTTCCCGCATGTGATGGAGCACAAACCGGACGAACAGCGGATCGAGGTGATCGATGCGCTTCACGCCGCCGTATTTGGACTTGTGCGCGAGATCCGGAGACACAATCTTGACGACAGCCTGCCCGCTGAACCGCTTGAGCAGCGCGTCATCCACCTCATGGATGTCGCGCACATACGCGAAGCGGGGCGCGGACAAGCCCAGCGCCTCCAGGACCGCGTACACTTCGAACTCGTAGAGCATGCGGCGCCCCTGTGACACGGCCAGCGCAAACACCTGCTCGATTTTTTCACGAACTCCGGCTTCCAGTTTCATGCTTCCCTCTCCGCCCGTCCGGCAAACGCGTCGCATCAGCCCGGGTGTCTGTCTTGCCATTGCGGCATCTGTGGCGGGCAAGCCCGGCTGTCTGTCTTGCCGCTACGGCATATCCGCATCCATTTTTTCACCCGGCCCCGGCATGACCACCTTGAACAGGTTGCGATCCCCGAGATTGATGAAATGAACCGGGCCGTACCGCTCCAGCTCCTGCATGATGCGTTTGGCGCCCATCCGCGTGCGATGGAACCGGTTCATCACGTCCATCCCCAGCAACCGCTGGTACAGCCAGGGGTTGCGGCGGGTGGCGTCATTGCGGTCCCAGCGGCGGACCATGCCGTTGCCGTCGCGCATGGCGCCGGGATTGGTCACCTCCACATGCTTTTCTGAAATGTTCACCTCGATGCCCCGGCCCCAATCCAGATAGTCCCGGTGTGCCAGGGCATTGGCCAGCGCTTCCTCAAGGGCCTCCAGCGGCCATCTTGAGTCGCCTATCATCCGCCCGGCAATCCGCAGCGCGTCATCAAGCATGCGCGGAATGCAGCCGTGAACCACCTCAACCCATTCACCGCAGGTGATGCGGATGTGATGCTGCGGGAAATGGACTTCCGGATGCCTGCCGAACAGGAGCAGCCCGCCGATGGTCGGCACCAGATGTCCATTGCCGTGTTCGGCCAGAAATCCCAGCGCCTCGAGCAAGGTTTCGGAAGGTCTCTGCGCCTCCGCGGGCAGCTTGCCGACGTAGGCCGCCAGCCTGTCGGCCTCGAGCTCGTCGGTGTCCGCGCTTGTGACGGGAACGGTCTCGAAGGTGAACAGTCCGTTCTCCTGGAGCATGCCCGCCAATTCATCCCGACGGGCGACATCCGTCGTGGAGCCGCGGCGAATGTAGAACGCACCGGTCTGCAGCATCTGGTGCGGCCGGTGCTGGCTCCTGAAAACGGTCAACACCAGCACATTGCAACCATCCACCTGTTCCATCTCAACCTGGATGGGTACGGGCGGATTGCTGCGGCTGTAGACAATTTGCTGGATGCGTTCCTCCTGCGGACTGTTCCGCCGCAGGCCAAGCAGTTTTCGGGTTTTGTCCTCCACGCCGAAAAGGATGTATCCCCGGCCGCCCCGTGTGTTGGCCATGGCGATGACATCCTTGACCAGTTCCTTTTTCGCGCCCTCCGTGGACAAATGGAGCTCGGCCTTGAAATCGAGCTTGGGGCCTTCCTCCATGGCCAGCAATCCCCGGAGCTTCTGTTCGTCCACCCTGCCCTCCTTGCTCTGTTCAGCGCACCGGTTCCACCACATATCCGGGGTTCCACACCCCCTCATAGATGTCGCTCTGCATCAGTATGCCCAGCATATGACGGAAATCGACATGCTGCTGGCTTTCCGTGTCGAGCGTGAAACGCACGGTGACCGGGTTCCCCTCCAACGTGCCGTGACAGGCATATTCCGTGCCCTCGCCCACTTCTCCGTATTCCAGTGTCTCGGCGACGAGCTTTCCCTCCGCCAGCATTCTCTCGTGCTGGTGATTCATGATCTCACCGGAACTGAACAAGTGCTTCATGTTGCCTCCTCGATACGCTTTTCCGTTTATTCGCCACGATGGGCCATCCGGTTGTGTCACGTTTGGTCTGCCTGCCAGCGCGGTGCCGCTTCCCGGGATTGCGCTGCTTCACGCGGAACCGCCTCTGGAAGGCTGCCCGTTTCGTACAGGGACGGGCCCTGACGGCGGCGGGACTCCCAGCGTCTGGCCATGTAGTCCGTGACCAGACGAATGAACGCCTCCGCCACGGCCGGTTCCAGATCGAAGCGGAACAGGGTTTCCACGGGGGCGCACATCACATACAGCATGGCCTTGGCCACCCCGGGTGAAATTCCGACGGCGGAAGGGTCTTCCGGCAGGCAGGCCTCACAGAGAAACCCGCCTGCCTCCTGGCTGAACCGAATCTCGTCGATGGCGGTGGTGCCGCAGCGGACACAACCCGTGACATGCGGCGCCAGACCCCCTATCTGCGCAAGCTTGAGCTGGAACGCCGCGGCGACAAGCTCCGGTGCCAGGCTGACTTTGTTGTCCGGCAGCATCCGCCGGAGCATGTGCAGCGTGAGGGTCAGCACCTCGGACGCCGCCTCCGGCACCATGCCCGCGTCCTCCGCGTAGCCAAGCATCCGGACGGCAATTTCGTACCTGGACGGTTCCAGCGCCAGGTTGAAGAAGGACGCGAGGATGTCTCCGCTGTTGAGGCTGAACCGCGTGTTGCCGCGAAACAGCATGAACTCGCCGTACATGAGGGGTTGCGCCATGGCCGCCATGCGGCTGCCGCTCCGGGACGCACCGCGCGCGGACACCGAAATGACCCCATGCTCCCCGCTGAGCATCGTCAGCAGCCGGTCATTGTCCCCGACGGGAATGGCCCGCAGCACAAGCGCCTTGGTTCTGACCGTCATGAGCGATACCCCAGCTCGCCGAGCGTCAGCTCGTTGTCACGCCAATCTTCCCGCACCTTGACCCACAGTCGCAGAAACACCTTGCGGCCGGTGAACCGCTCGATGTCCTGACGCGCCAGGGAACCGATGCGCTTGAGCATCACGCCGCCCTTGCCGATGAGGATGCCCTTGTGGGAATCCCTTTCGCAGTAGATGTTGGCGTCGATCTCCAAAACGCCGTTGTTGCCGTTTTCCTTGTATTGCAACACCTCGACGCCCGTGCCGTGCGGTACCTCGTCGGAGAGCAGCTGGAGTATTTTTTCCCGGATCATCTCCTGTGCAATCACCTTTTCAGGCTGATCGGTCAGGGTGTCTTCCGGGAAGTAGGGCTGCCCCTCCGGCAACAGTTTTTCCACCTCGCCCATCACGAGATCGCGCGTCTCCGCGCGCAGCGCGCAAACGGGGATGATGGCGACAAACGGGTGCAGTGCGCTCCAATTGCCGATGACCGGCAACAGGGCGTCATACCCGATGCGATCCATCTTGTTGATGACCAGAATGACGGGGCGCGCCGCCTTTTGCAGCAGCTCCAGGATGTAACGATCCCCGGGGCCGGGCTCGGCATCGGTGGCTTCCACCATCCAGATCACCGCGTCCACATCCTGGAGCGCGTTGACCGCCGCGTGCATCATGTATTCTCCGAGCTTGTTGCGCGGCTTGTGCATGCCCGGCGTGTCGATGAACACCGCCTGGTAATCCGCGGTTCCCACAATGGTGCGGATGGCGTGGCGGGTGGTTTGCGGCTTGTCGGACATGATGGCGATTTTTTCGCCGGTGAGCAGATTCAGCAGCGTGGACTTGCCCGTGTTCGGGCGGCCGACAATGGTGACGAAGCCAGACTTGAACGCCATGGTTGTTCTCCTTATTCCGTGTCATCGAGCGCGTCCGGTGTGAACGCGTGGGGCAGCAGCCCGCCGAGGGTGTGTTCCCTGTATTCGCCCTGCCCGTTTCCGCACCAGACCGGTGTGTCCGGCCCGGCAAATTCCACCAGCGTCTGCCGGCAGATGCCGCAGGGGGTGAGTGGTTCCGGTGTGTTTCCCGACACCGCCACCGCGAGAATGCGCCGCGCGCCGTCGGTGACAGCGGCCGCGATGGCCGCGCGTTCGGCGCAGATGGTGGCGCCAAACGAAGCGATTTCCACATTCGCGCCGCTGTAGATGCGGCCATTGTCCGCCAGCAGGGCGGCGCCGACGGAAAAATGCGAGTATGGCGCGTACGCCTTCTCCTTCGCCTGTTCGGCAGCTTTGGTCAATGCTTCCCTGTCCATCCGCACATCTCCTCCCGCGTGATATCCCATTATCCTGCAAGCCGTTCGTGTATGTCAACCGGGGTCAACTGGGGTCAGACCCCATGTATACATGGGGTCTGACCCCGATCGACCCCACTGTTTCCATTGATACCCCGCGGGACCGCCTTTGGAACAGCGAACGATTTTCCCTGGCCGATTTTCCTTTACATTTCGCAATGATTCAAGGATGATGAAAAAGGGAAATACTCCTAACAGAGTCCCGGATGAATAAATCCACACCCGTACAGTCAATGGAGGAAGCACCATGCCGCGAAAGGAAATGATCGCCCTGCTGCTGGCAGGCGGCCAAGGCAGCCGGCTCGGCGTCCTGACCCAGTCTGTCGCCAAACCCGCCGTTCTTTATGGTGGAAAGTACCGCATCATCGATTTCACACTCAGCAACTGCATCAACTCAGGCATCGACACCGTGGGCGTGCTCACGCAGTACCAGCCCCTCAAGCTCAATGCCCACATCGGCATCGGCAAACCCTGGGATCTCGACCGGATGAACGGCGGCATCAGCAGCCTCGCCCCCTATACGCGGGGCACCTCCGGCGAATGGTACACGGGCACCGCCGACGCGGTCTACCAGAACATCCACTATGTCGATTCCATGAACCCGGATTACGTGATCATCCTTTCCGGCGACCACATCTACAAAATGGACTACGCCCAGATGCTGGCCTTTCACAAGGACCAGAAGGCCGACGCCACCATCTCGGTCATCAATGTGCCGCTCGAGGAGGCCAGCCGATACGGCATTCTCAACTGCGACGCGGAAGACCGCATTGTGGAGTTCGACGAAAAGCCCAAGCAACCCAAGAGCACCCTGGCCTCCATGGGCATCTACATCTTCACCTGGGCCGCCCTGCGCGAGTACCTGGTGGCCGACCACACGCACCCCGACACCGAGCACGATTTCGGCAAGAACATTCTGCCACGCATGCTCAACAACGGCTGCCGCATGATGGCCTACCGCTTCGAGGGCTACTGGCGCGATGTCGGCACCATCGAGGCGTATTGGGATTCCACCATGAACCTCATCAGCCGCGTACCGGATTTCAACCTGTTCGACCCCAACTGGAAAATCTACACACCCAACCCGGTCTATCCGGCCCATTACATCGGGGAAACCGGTGTGGTCAACAAGTCCATCGTGGCCGAGGGGTGCATCATCCACGGCACAGTCCGCAACTCCGTCATCTTCCCCGGCGTGCGCATCGACAAGGATGTTTATGTCGAGGACTCCATCATCATGTCCGACACCATTGTCGGGGAGGGCTCCGTCATCCGCTGCACCATCATCGGTGAGAACAGCGTCATCGGCACCGGCGTGGAAACCGGCCTGGGAGAATACGCGCCCAGCCGGTACAACACCAAGGTGTACGATTCACGCATCACGGTCATCGGCTCGAACACGGTGGTTCCCAACGGCTTGCGGATGGGCCAGAATGTGGTCATCGACAACGGGTTGTTCCCCGGCGACTACGACTCGCTGGAAATCCCGTCGGGCGGGTTTGTCATGAAGGGAGGCGAAAGCGCATGAAAAGAGCCATGGGCATCATTCTCACCGGTGGAAAAAACAACCGGCTCAAGGAGCTTTCCGCCGAACGCTCCATCGCGGCCGTCCCCTATGGCGGAAAATATCGCGCCATCGATTTTGTGCTGTCCAACCTGGTGAACTCCGGCATTGTGAATGTCGGCGTCATCACCCAGTACAATTTCCGCTCGCTGATCGATCATCTCGGTTCGGGCAAGGAATGGGATCTCGACCGGAAAAACGAAGGCCTCTTCATCTTCCCGCCCTACCTCTCCGAAATGGGCACCGGCTGGTACAAGGGAACCGCGGACGCCATGTACAACAACATCACCTTCCTGCAGCGCAGTGACGAGCCCTTCGTGGTCATCACCCAGGGTTATGCCATCTACAACATGGATTACCGGCCCATGATCGACGCGCATATTGAAAGCGGCGCGGACATCACGCTGGCCTGCCACGACCTGAACGATTTTTCCGTGACCGAACAGCGCATGCTGGGCATGGTGGAAGCGGACGAAACCGGACGAATCACGGATTTGCAGGAAAAGCCCCTCAATCCCAAGGGCGGCCTCTGCTCCATGGGCGTCTATGTCATCCGCCGCGAGCTGCTGGTGGACCTTTTGCAAGACTGTGCCGCGCACGGATACACCGAATTCGTCAATGATCTGCTCATCCGCAACGTCCACACCATGACCCTGCGCGCGTATCCGTTCCATGGCTACTGGCGGCCCATGGGCAGCATCCAGCTGTTCTACCGCTCGAATATGGAGCTGCTCAACGAGCGTGTGCGTCAGGAGTTGCTGATGGGCCCGCAGCGCATCTTCACCAAGGTCAAGGATGAAACCCCGGCCAAATACAATGAGGAGGCCGTTGTCCGCAATGCCATCATTGCCGACGGCTGCATCATTGAGGGAACCGTGGAGAACAGCGTGCTGAGCCGCGGCGTCAAGGTCATGAAGGGCGCGGTGGTTCGGGACAGCATCATCATGCAGGGCTCCGTCGTGGGCAATGATGTGTCGTTGCGGCACACCATCCTGGACAAGGATGTGGTCATCACCAACGGCAAGCAGCTGCAGGGAGACAGCGAGTGGCCGCTGATTGTCGGCAAGAACGTCACGGTATAGCACTTTGCGCTTTCGACACATGAAAAGGAACGGCGTCCGCCGTTCCTTTTTCGTGTCCAGAGGTATGTGTCAAGGGCTCACCAGCCCGGTCGAGGGCTCACCAGCCCGGCTCCTCTGTTTCGTGTCTGCGGCTGCGGGTCATGAGATCGCGCACGGCCGTCATGGCGTCCTTGTGCTCAAACAGAATCCGGTAGGCTTCTTCTGCGATGGGCATGCTGACCCCCATCTTGTCTGCCAGGGTGCGCGCGGCCCGTGTCGCGGACACACCCTCGACCACCATGCGCACCTGCCGCTGGGCATCCTCCAGGGAAGCGCCCTTGCCGATGAGATATCCCGCGTTCCAGTTGCGGCTGTGCCGGCTGGTGCAGGTGACGATGAGATCTCCGATGCCGGTGAGACCGGAAAAGGTTTTGGCATTGGCGCCCATCGCGGTGCCCAGTCTGGCAATTTCCGTGATGCCCCGCGTCATCAGCGCCGCGCGGGAATTGTCGCCAAACCCCAAACCGTCACAAATGCCCGCGCACAGCGCAATCACATTCTTGAGCGCCGACCCGATCTCCGCACCAATCAGGTCCGAGCTGGTGTAAACGCGGAAGGTCGGCCCCATGAACGCGTCCTGTACCGCCTCCGCGGCATCCCGGTCCGAACTGGCGGCCACAATGGTGGTCGGGATGCCCTGGGCCACCTCCTCGGCATGGCTGGGGCCATACAGCCCCACCAGCGGATGCCCGGGCAGCTCCCCGGCCAGCACCTCCGACAGGCGCAACCCGGTCTGCTCCTCAAGTCCCTTGGAGCAGCACACAAGGATTGCCTGTGCCGGCAGCAGGGGCTTGAGCCGCACCGCCGTTGCACGCACGGTTTGTGAGGGAACCACCAGCACCACCTGCTCGGCATCGCGGACGGCCAGCGCCAAATCGGTGGTGAAACGGACATTTTGCGGAATCTTCACCCCCGGCAGCTTGTCCCGGTGCTCATGAAACGCGTTCAACATCTCGATTTCCGCGTCAAAGCAGGACCAAAGCGTCACCTCGTGGCCGTTGGCGGCCAAGAGAACAGACAGGCTGCTTCCCCAGCTGCCTGCCCCGATGATGGTCATTCTGGACATGGAACCTCCTTGGAGACACCACGGGCCATGCTTTGCCCGTGATGTGAAGTGCGAACGACAGCTCGCCGGTGATTCAGGCTTTGGACGGCTTCTTGTCGGTGATTTTCGGCTCTGTGCCGGCCAGCAGACGCCTGATGTTGCCGGTGTGGCGCAAAATGATGAGCACAGCCAGCAGCGTTCCCACGACAATCAGCTGCACGGGTTCACGGAACAGGAGCACGAACACCGGGAAGGTGGCGGCCGCCAGGATGGAGCCGAGGGACACCGTGCGCCACAGCACCAGCGCCAGAATAAAGACCCCCAGGCAGCACAGCGCCGGTAACGGCGCCATCATCATCAGCACCGCGGCACTGGTCAGCACGCCCTTGCCACCCCGAAAACCGAAAAAGACCGGCCAGTTGTGGCCAACCACGGCAAAAAAACCGCCCACGTAGGCACCCAGCGGAACGCCTTCCGGCCAGTTGCCCACCAGCCAACCGCCGATGAGGCAGGCAAGAATGCCTTTGAGCACATCGCCGACCAGCACCAGGACAGCCGCCTTCTTGCCGAGCGAACGCAGGGTGTTGGTGGCACCCGCGTTGCCGCTGCCCATTTCACGGACATCCTTGCCGTACAGAAGCCGGCCGACAATGATGGAGCTGTTCACGCTGCCGAGCAGGTATCCGGCCAGGGCGGCGACAACCAGCAAAAGGATGGGCATCTCAGTTGTCCCCCTTCTCACGGATGGTGAACCGGAGGGGCGTGCCCTCGAATCCAAAATTGGTCCGCAATGTGTTCTTGATATAGCGTTCGTACGAGTAGTGCATCAGCTCCGCACTGTTGACAAACAGGACAAAGCTGGGCGGACGGACGCCTGTCTGGGTCATGTAGTAC
>JAEWSN010000169.1 GCA_023459915.1 Bacillota bacterium | reverse complement strand
CGAGGATCACCCTGGGGGCCTGGCCAGCGTCCTGGCGCTGCTTGACAGAATCCAGGTGGATATCGAATACATGTATGCGTTTATCGGCAACAAGGCGTCCGGTCGGGCCATGGTCATCTTGCGTGTGGAGAATCCCGAATCGGCCATCGAAACGCTGCAGGAGAACAATGTGGATATCATGCCTTCCTCGGAAGTATATCGTCTGTAGCCGGGAACGCTCACATGGAATTCCAATGAGATTCTCATGGAAATCATCCGTGTGGCACAAGACATCCTGCCTGGTTGGCCCGTACCAAGGGCAAGAAACGGAGGTGCGATGATGAACGGAAAAAGACTGGTACTCTCACATGACAAACAATTCCTTGGGGTTTGCGGTGGCATCGCGAACTACCTGGAGCTCGATCCCACCGTGGTGCGTGTGCTGTGGGTTGTTGGCACATTCCTGACGGCCATCATTCCGGCAACCATTTTGTATTTCGTACTCGGATTCATCATGCCGAACGAATAGGCATGTAATCACACGGAGAAGCGAACACGCAGAGAAAAGGCCTGCGTCGCGCGGATGGATGACATCCCGTGCAACGTCAGGCCTTGTTTTTTTTGACTTGCCGGTGGGTGGTGGTGACCCCTCGCGCAACGGCAAGTCATTGTCATTCTCCTACTGCCATTTGGCGGTTACGAGATATCCCGCAACGACAGGCCTTTGTTTTTGTCCAGTGACCATTGGATGGACCATTCGTTTTCGTACAACAGCACGTGGGCGCCTTTGCGATCTTCCGCCGCAAGGGTGGAAGAGGTGAGATTCAGTGCCGTTGTTTCCACCGGAGATTCCGTGATCCAGCGCGCGAACCGGAACGGCAGCTGCTGAATGCGCAGCTCCACATTGTATTCATTGCGCAGCCGGTGCTCCAGCACCTCAAACTGCAGGACGCCGACGGCGCCGATGATGAATTCCTCCAGCCCGAAATCGAGTTGCTTGAAAATCTGCACCGCGCCTTCCTCGGACAGCTGGGTGACGCCCTTGACAAACTGCTTGCGCTTCATGGTGTCCTTGGCCGCCACACGGGCAAAGTGCTCGGCCGGGAAGGAGGGCAATCCGGCGAACTGCATGCCGGGCTTTGTGGACAACGCGTCGCCGATACGGAAAATGCCGGGGTCGAACAGCCCGATGATGTCACCGGGATACGCGGTTTCCACGATTTCGCGATCCTGGGCCATGAATTGCTGGGGCTGGGCAAGCCGGATGGGCTTGGCGCTGCCGCTGTGGTTGACCTGCATGCCGCGTTCGAACACGCCCGAGCAGATGCGCAGGAACACCAATCGATCCCGGTGGTTGGGATTCATATTGGCTTGGATTTTGAAAATGAAGCCGGTGAAGGGATCGGTCAGCGGCTCCACCAGTGCGTCGCCGAATTCACGCAATCCCGGACAGGGCGCAATTTTCAGGAATTCCTCCAGAAAAGGCGCCACCCCGAAGTTGGTCATGGCGCTGCCAAAGAAGACCGGGGTCAGTTCGCCGCGCAGGATGCGCTTGAGATCGAACGGATCCCCCGCAATGTCGAGCAGGGAAATTTCATCGACCAGGCGGGAGTGGTACGGTTCACCCAGCAGATCGGCAAAAACCGGATCGTCCACGGTGCCCTTGTTGGAACCCACCACGGCCTGGCCGTGCGTGTTGTCGCTGGTGAACAGCTCAATCTGGCCCAGCTGCCGGTTGTAAACGCCCTTGAAATCGCCGTCGATGCCGATGGGCCAGTTCATGGGCGTGGACCGGATGCCGAGCACGTCCTCGAGTTCCTGCATCAGCTCGAACGGATCACGGGCGGCCCGGTCCATTTTGTTGACGAAGGTGAAGATGGGGATGCCACGCATTTTGCAGACATGGAACAGCTTCACGGTCTGGGCTTCCACGCCCTTCGCGCCGTCGATGAGCATCACCGCGGCGTCCGCGGCCACGAGCGTTCGATAGGTGTCCTCGGAAAAGTCCTGGTGACCCGGTGTGTCGAGGATATTGATGCAATAGCCTTCATATTCGAATTGCATCACGGAAGATGTGACGGAAATGCCACGCTGCTTTTCTATCTCCATCCAGTCGGAAACCGCGTGTTTGGAGGCTTTTCTGGCTTTGACGGAACCGGCCATGTGGATGGCGCCTCCGTACAGGAGCAGCTTTTCAGTGAGGGTGGTCTTGCCGGCGTCCGGATGCGAGATGATCGCGAAGGTGCGCCGGCGCTGGACTTCTTCCTGCAGTTTTTGCGGGGAGACTGGCATGGTTTTATCCTTTCGGCTCAACAGGCGGACACAGATGTCTTGTCCCTGTGTTGTCTGTGGCATTGGCCATACTATTCTACGGGCAAGCGTGTCCCGTGTCAACTGGGGGATTGGGGTCTGACCCCAATTACGTCAACCGGAGTCAGACCCCGATTACGTCAACAGGGGTCTGACCCCACAGAACCTGCCGCGCCCCGTTGTGGCAGACTGGGAGGAAACCGTTTATAATAGGGAAGAAAAGGAGTGATGCATTTGATGAATCAGGAAACCCAGGATATCACACAACGGGCGATGGCCGCCAAGCAGGCGTCCTATGCCATGGCCGCGCTCGATGGAGAGGTCAAGGACAACGCGCTGCAGGCCATCGCCGCGGGTTTGCTGTCCAACGCAAAGGCCATCCTGTCCGCAAACGAGGCGGATTTGGCGCGCAGCCGGGAAGAAAACCTCGCCGCGCCGCTGCTCAAGCGCCTTGTGTTCGATCGCAGCAAACTCGAGGAAACCGTCGAAGGCGTCCGCAGCACCATGTCGCTGGCAGACCCGGTTGGCAAGATGCTGATGGCCACCGAACTGGACGAAGGGCTGGAGCTCTTTCGCATCAGCTGCCCCATCGGGGTCATGGGCATCATTTTTGAGTCCCGGCCGGACGCATTGGTTCAAATATCCACCCTGTGCCTGAAAAGCGGCAACGCCGTGCTGCTCAAAGGCGGTCGGGAAGCCACCTATACAAACCGGGTCCTGTTCGACATCATCCGTGATGCCTCTATCGCGGCGGGGTTGCCCGAGGGCTGGATCCATCTGATGGAAGGCCGTGAGGAAGTCAATGCCATGCTCGCGCTCGACGAATACGTGGATCTCATCATTCCACGCGGTTCCAACGCGTTCGTGCGGTATATCATGGACCATTCCCGCATTCCGGTCATGGGACATGCCGACGGCATCTGTCACGCGTATGTGGACGCCGCGGCGAACATCGAGCGCGCGGTGCCATTGGTGTTCGATTCGAAGACCCAGTATGTCGCCGTCTGCAACGCGCTTGAAACGCTGCTGGTCCATTCGCAGGTGGCCGAGGCGTTCCTGCCGATGATGAAGCAGGCGCTGGATGAGAAGGATGTGGCATTGTATGGCGATGACCGCGTACAGGCCATCATCGACTGCAAGCCGGCCACGGAGCAGGATTGGAAGACGGAATATCTGGACTACATCCTTTCCATCCGCATCGTGGATTCGCTGGATGAGGCGATCGACCACATCAACCGCTATGGCTCCGGCCACACCGACATGATTGTGTCGGAGGACAAGGAGGCGGTGGACCGCTTCATGCAGCGTGTGGACAGCGGCAATGTGTTCGCGAACTGCTCCACCCGCTTTTCGGACGGATTCAAGTATGGCTTTGGCGCGGAGGTGGGCATCAGCACAAACAAGCTCCACGCGCGCGGGCCGGTGGGGCTCGAAGGGCTGGTCACCTACAAATACAAGCTCTTCGGGCAGGGGCATGTGGCCGCGGATTATGCGGAGAAGCGGAAAACCTTCACGCACCGGGCTATCGACAAACGGCAATAGCCTGCGATATTGAAAAATTCAAGGACGCATCATCCATTGTCGCAAAAACATGGGGATCGAAAGAGGTCACAGGACGAACCTGTGGCCTCTTTCGGCTGGCAAATGGAGGCTGTCACGGAAGTTGGCGGGATCATCCGCCAGATCTTCCATGAGGGTGGCCAAAGCGTCCGGGGTGCCAAAATGCATGGGGAATGCGGCTTTTGGCGCGAGCTCGCGCATGAACAGCCGGTAGCCGTCCAGACGGTGGCCTTCAAGCCGTGGGTCGATGGGCAGAAAAGCGACATCGATTCCCTTGTCGGCTTGCGAGGATCGCTGCGCGGCCCACGCCTTGATTTCGCCGATCTCATGGGAGTAACGGGCAATCATGTTGTTGTTCCAGCTCTTGCTTTCCCCTTCCCAGTACCAGAGGTTCAAATCTCCCGCGTGGAAGATGGTTTTGCCGTTTGTCTCCACCCAGAAGGCGACGCCTGCGTCCGTGGATTTGAAGGTGTGGATGACCATGCCGATGTACGGCAGGGCGAGTGTTTCGTGCGGTTTCATGCGCAGGATGCGCGCGCCCTGGATACCATCGTCCGGATGACCGGCCTCGTGGATGGCCTCGTGCGGGAGGCCGCCGAAGTGGCGTTTTGGAATGTCGTTTGACAATACATAGCGGATATTCGGAATGGTGTATTGCCATTCCAGAATGAGCGGGTTGAAGTGATCCCCGTGCTTGTGGGAGGCGAAGACCACCACATCCGGCACTGCGCCGTCGGGGCTGGTTCGGGCCACCTCGGCCAGCCAGTTGACCGGTTCGAACACACCGGTTTCAAGGGCGCGCGTTTCGCCGCTGGGCTCGTCGTTCCAATAGTCGAAGATGAGCAGGCAGGTGGCGGTTTGTATGGCATATCCGCTGTGATACAGATACCAAATCTTCATATCGCCTTCCAAATGGGAGGTTGGGGGGGTTGGAACTGGTTGGGTTGGTTGGTTCATGAGTGCCTCCTTCTGGGAAGTGGGGTTTGTGGTGCGCCGTTGGAACACCGATGGTGTATGACGGCGCAAGATTGTTGGTTGGCATAAATGGTTTGTTGCTGGATTTATACCACAGAAGGATGACGTGTACCATGCCAAGTGCTGTTTGGCTGGGTGGGTTACTCGATATGTCCAAGAAAATCCATGATTTCCGCGCGCAGCTGAGAGAAACAGGGCGAAATATGTTTGACAAGAATCTCAAGCCGTTCAGGAGAAAGATTGAAAGTGTATAGATTACGGACAACATGACGAAAGCCTCTGAACTCGTCCAACAAAAGTTCTGTTTTTTGTGAGATGACTGAAGGTCGAATTCCCTCAATAGGCGTTGCCATTTGAGAAACCAACTCCCGGTGCCAAGCGTTTCCGGTAGGAACGGATTTGTCGATTTCTTTGGCGATGTACTCGAAGATTTTCTCAATACCTGAATAGAACCCGTGCAAGTTCAATGCAGCCGCGTCCAAAAAAAGGTCGTTGTTTTGTTGTCTGGCCAAACGCCAAGAGGATTCAGCCCTGTTGACAATAAGATTCAGTTCGTCAAGTTCTTTTGAGACACGAGCCTTGAAGACGGCATTTTTCGTATTCATAGTTTGACTCCTGTTGCCAGAATGCTTTCCAGAACTTCCGGCTTGCATGCATTCATATCGACCAGATCAAAATCAAAACCTTCAATTGTATCAATCAGCAGGCTGTGCGCCTGATAGAACAAACTGACAGGCATGTTTTGCACGGCCAAATCGATATCTGAATGCGATGCAAAAGCGTCCTCGTCGAGAAGTGAACCGAAAAGCAAGACCTCTTGAACATCAAAGCGCTCCTTCAAGACGGCCGATGCTTTTCTGGCCTCTTTCCAGGCCCGAAGATACCGTTCCCTTTTATGACCCGGGGTCTCGAACCCATTCATTGAGAGGAGAGGGTAATGTGACATTCCTTGCGCCTTTCCGGCTTCGCCCGGTGGAACCATGAACCGTGTATCTGGTACCGAGAAACAGTTGACCTGATTTCCATTCACCTGATAACGATTCGTCTGGAATCTATTCATCTGGTATCTATTATAGCAAACACTTCAGGCTTGTTCTTCCACTTGTTTGGTGCTATCTTGTAATAGTTAGACATCGAAATAAATGTGACCTTTGATGTGATCCTTGAAGTGACCTTTGAAGTGACCTTTGATGTGACGTTTAATGTGACCTTTGATGTGACGTTGAAGGAGAAGGAGAATGGACGGCATGGCGTTCTCAGAATCGGAAAGACCCCAAACCCTGGACAGCCTGTTCGCGCGGGTCCGCCACCTGCACCACCATCGGGCCGTGGCCGTGTTCGAACGGCTTGGGCTGCTGTTTGGCCAGCCGCCGGTGTTGTTTGCCCTGTGGCATCAGGATGGGCAGACCCAGTCGGAATTGGCTCGGCACATGAATCGCACACCGGCCACGGTCACTTCGACTCTGGGACGGATGGAACGGGATGGCTGGGTGGTTCGCCGCACGGATGAAACCGATCACAGGATCCAGCGCGTGTTCCTGACGCAAAAGGCGCTTGATATCCGTATTGAGGCAGAAAAAGAGATGCAAAGGCTGGACGCGCTGACCTTCTCAGGATTTGACGAGGTGGAGCGGGCCTTGCTGCGCCGGTTCCTGCTCCAGATAGAACATAATTTATTACAGTACCAGGTACCGTAATCAATTCGTAACATTCGGAATCGTTAGACATCTAAATGACAGTACCAGGTACTGTCACAGAATTGTAACATTGTGAGGAAGTATGAAGCGTGTCCGATTATCAAGTTATGTCAAGCCTTACTGGATGTACGCGGTGGCCGCGCCGCTGCTGATGATCATCGAGGTGGTGTGCGATTTGCTGCAACCCAGCCTCATGGCGCGCATCATCGATGAGGGGGTCGCGAACGGCGACCTGCCGGTCATTTTCCGTGTAGGCGGTTATATGCTGGCGGCCGCAATGCTCGGCATCATCGGCGGAGCGGGGTGCACGGTGTTTTCCACACTGACCAGCCAGCATTTTGGCGCGGATTTGCGCGACGATCTGTACCGAAAGGTACAGGCGTTTTCGTTCCACAACATGGACAAATTTTCCACGGCATCGCTCATCACGCGGTTGACCAATGACGTGCAGCAGCTTCAGCACATTGTGATGATGCTGCTGCGCATGCTGGTCCGCGCGCCGATTCTGTGCATCGGCGGCATTGTGATGGCCGTGTCCATCAGCCCGTCGCTGGCGTTGATATCGCTTTCGGTGTTGCCGTTTCTCGCGGTGCTGATTGCGTTTGTCATTACGCGCGGGTTCCCGCTGTTCGGCAAGGTGCAGGAACGCCTCGACAAGCTCAACCTGGTCATCCGGGAAAACCTCAGCGCGGTCCGTGTCGTGAAGGCCTTTGTCCGTTCGAACCATGAGCAGCGGCGTTTCGGCAGCGCGAACCAGGAGCTGGCGGACACCACCATCCGCGCCACCCGGGTCGTCGGCACCAGCATGCCCATGATGATGCTGCTGATGAACGCCGGGATTCTGCTGGTACTGTGGTTTGGCGGGTATCGGGTGCAGGACGGCTCCTTGCGCGTGGGCCAAATCATGGCACTGGTCAATTACATCACCCAGATTCTGCACGCGCTGACCATGTCGGCCATGATGCTGATGGCGTTCTCCCGCGCGAAAGTGTCGGCGGACCGCGCCCGTGCCGTGCTGGCGGAAACACCGGACATCATCGACGGCACAAGCTCGGCCATCTCCGAACCGGCCAAACCGAACGACACAAGTTCGGCCCTCTCTGCACAATCGGTTTCGGAGGCTGGAGCCGATACCTTCCCCATCCCGGGCCAGGTGGTATTCCGTCATGTCGGGTTCCGATACGCGGGAGCGTCGGGTGAGGAAGTGCTCCAGGACATCGATTTCACGGTGGAACCGGGCCAGACCGTGGCCATTCTGGGCGCGACCGGGGTCGGGAAGTCCACGCTGGTCAATCTCATCCCCCGGTTCTACGACGTAACCGAGGGAGAGGTGCTGGTGCATGGCCGGAATGTCAAGACGTACCCGCTGGATGCGCTCCGCGGCTCCATAGGCA
>JAEWSN010000168.1 GCA_023459915.1 Bacillota bacterium | reverse complement strand
GTCCGACACTTTGGTGCCGAACAGATCCTTCATTTCATATCCTGCTGTGCTGGAATTGGTGAGGAAAAAGGTCACCTGTCCGGTCGGCACGGGGGCCGGCATGGTGAAGATCCACTCATCCGAGGCATTGAACTCATTTTTGGTCACCGGTGCGGACCCGTAGAAATCCACATTCTTCACCATCATGTACAGGCGCACCTGGGTGCCGTACACGGGGCGATCGAACTTGACGGTCACCACACGGGTTTGCTTGTTGTAGGACGTGATGGTGGCATTCGGTTCCGTTGTTTGCGGTGCAAACGGAATGGTGACGGTGGCCTTCTGGATCATCCAGTTGTTGAAATCACGCAGGTATGCGCCCTGGTTGCCGTTGGCATTGACCGTGATTTCGATGTCACCGGGGGTGAGGTCTGTGCCCAGCGTCACCAGCACTGTGTTGGTGGTGTAGTTGGAGGTGGCGTTCATGACATAGTATGTCATGCTGCCGCTCTTGAAGGAGAAGTTGGTGCCGTCGATGAGATTGTCTCCGCCATCCCAGACGGGTTTGTCAAAACGGAGTTCAACCTGCCGGCGTCCAATGATTTCGGCTCCGGTAAACATGGGGATCCGTGTGTCCTGAACAAGCAGGGATTCCAGATAGTAATCTTCCGCCAATGTGGTGCCGTCGAGGCCCTTCATGGCCTTGCGCACCGTCACTTCCACCGTTGTGCCGTTGCTGATGGCGGCATGGCCATCCACGGTGAGCAGAACGGCCTTGCGATCCGATTGGAGGGTGGGGATGACAGGACGGGTAACCGTGCCTTCCTTCACGAGAAAGTTGGCGGCAACCACGCTGTCAGCGGCCACTTCGGCATTGAAGCGGACCAGCAGCTGCTTGCTGTTGAGCGCCTGCACATCCTGAACGGCCAAACGGGCGGGGGCCGGCGTGGGGGTGGGGGTTGGTGTCGGTGTGGGCGTCGGCGTTGCATAACCCAGCCCGACTGCCGCGGACGCCGGAATGACACTGCTGTCCACCAGCTTGTCGATGAGCCGTTCACCGGTACCCGCCAGCACACCGTTGGCAACTGTGGAGTACAGAATCTCCACCGCGGATTCACGGGTGAGCGCCTGAATCGCGTTATACTTGACGATGAGGGTGGGGGTGAGCATCTTGGATTCAAACGCGAAATCCGGAACATTCTCCGGAGACGCGCTGTAACCCATGGCACGTGCCAGGAATGTCATCAGCTGCGGACCGGACATCCGCTGGGATGGTGCAAACACCGTCTTGCCATCCGCGCGGACGGCAACACCACGGGTGATGGCCGGTTCCTGCTGCAGGGCGTAAGCCACATAAGGGCGTGCCCATTCGGCGATTTCAGTCAAGTCAGCCACATTGGCGAGAGCCGTTGCAATTTGCGCCGGGGTTTGTGCCAGTACGGCGGGTTCAAGCCCCTGAGCGCGCAAGGCAAGCGTGATGCCTTGATCCCGCGTGACCAGGCCGCTGAGGTTGTAGTCCGTGCCGGTGCCAAGGAACAGGCCCGCGTTCTTGAGCGCATCTGCCTGCTCGGTCGCAGTCAGCGCGAACGCCGGCTGCACAATGGAAACGAGTAGGAGCACGGCCGAAAGGACCAGTGCTGTCATCTGCTTACTGCTACGCTTCATGATATCCTCCCTTTTCTGCCCGGTGCCTGCTACGTGTGTCGGCACCAGATTTTCGCTGGTGTGATGGGTGGTGTTTGGGTGGTGATGGCGGTATTCGGATTGTGATGGTCTTACTTCAATGACTTGACTGATCCAATCCTTCTCCAATCTTACCGCAAGCCCTTGGGTCTTGTCTTCACAGAACGGTCAAGCCTACGTTTCATTTCTGGGACAGTTGTGTTTCACGCTTGTCTTGCTTTTTTTGCATTTATTGCTTTCTTGACAGGCGTTTTGCCACCCTCGGCCAGCCTGGCGGTTCGCGCCGGTTGTGCCTCGATGACATAGGACAAACCGAGGCCAAGCATCACCCAGAAAACAGGGGCCACCGAGACATTGCTGTCATTGGCCAGTCCCGCAACACAATAGCCTACGACGCCGCTCATGATGCCTATGTGAATGAGACGACCTTCACCAAGGGACGGTTCATTCTTGAGCCGAATCCCTTTGAACAGGTACATGGCCAGGAACACAAGCAATGCCAGAAGCGAAAGCAGCCCTGTATTGACGGCCACTTGCAGATACCAGTTGTGCGGCTTGTCCACCAGCATATTGTTGTCACGCAGCCAGTTGATTTTTCCTGCAATGTCATTCTGGGGGAAGACCATGGCAAAGGCATCTGGACCTGCACCCAGGAATATGTACTTCTTCAGCAATGGGATGCTCCGGGACCAAATGTAACCACGGTTTGATGCGTAGTCTTCATTGTCCCCGATGTCAAAGACCTCTGCCGCTTCAATGTGAGACTCGTACACACCTTTCTTGGTGTTAACGGTCAGTTGGTCGTCGACAACGATGAGGGGAATGGTGTGTCCCCACCATTTCAGCAAAGCTCCGCCGGAAACAAGTTGCATGCTGTAGCGGCTGTATCTTTCATCAGAAAACACAATCGTGGAGATCATGTCCCCCTCTGCATCTTCTTTTTGGTTCACTGTATATTCAAGTTCCTGATTTGAATCATCAAAGACCAGGAGCCCGCCATCGTCGTAGACGACAATGAGGGTTTCCGTCTCTGTTTCAAAGCGGAACCGGTTGTTCTCAAGCGTTGTCACCAATACCAGCGGCTTTGTTGTTGCCGGCTTGGGCGCAGGGGCCGGGGTGGGCGCAGGGGTGGGCGTCAGTGTGGCCTCTTCGGCCAACAATGCATTCTGCTCAACCGCTGGTACATCTTCCTTGGTCACTGTCTCAGCATATGCCTTCACAAGAAACGGATTGAAGCTCGCTTTTCCGGTGGGCTTTGGTAGCTTGGCCTCAAGAGCCGCGGGCAAGGTTCTTCTGAATTCTCTTGTTACTGCACCATCAGAGAACCAGTCCATTCCTGTGAATATGACAGAACACATCAGCACAATCAGAATGGCTGCTTTCCAGTGCTTCAAAACGGCACGCATTCCGAAAACAAGCAGAAACAGTAGGGCCGCCACCCCGCCCACGAGGCCCGCACGGGACATGCCGCCAAGCCAGAGTATGAAGTTGCTACCAATGAAAAGAAACCCCAATATGGAGAGAAAGCTCCTTTTCTCAAGCCAGTAGAACGATAGCATGACTGCTATGGGTAATAGGAGCGCCGAATATGATCCCAAGAAATTTGGGTTATAGACGGTGACGTACATGTAGTTCTTTCCAAAATTGAATTGAAGTTTATCAAACAGTGCGGAGTAATCGTTAGGGATATACAAACTCTTGCCAGTCACTGTTTGCAGAAAGTCTTCCCCCAAGTATTGTGATGTGCCTAGCACGGCCAACAAAATACTGGAGAGCATCGTCACAAAGATGACTATCAATCTTGCCTTATCGGTTCGCACAGAAACGGCTGCTGATACAGCCAATAGAACATATGCCAACAGGACATACGTGCCTTCCAATCGATCAGGAAAGCCATGGGTGGAAACCCATTTGAACGGGGAAAACAAGGCGGAAAGAAGCACAAAGGCCGTATAAATCCAAAGGGGAACATATATTCGCTGTGTTGGGAGATTCCGCTTCTGTAACAGACGGATGATCCACAGCAGGCTCAAAATGGCCAGTGCGAAGAGAAGACTCTGCGCTTTCCAGTGGTTGAACACATCAAGGTACGAGGCCTCTCCCTTGTAACCTCTACTGGTCACCGCATCGAGCTTAACCAGCTGCAAACGCAGGAGCAGGGGGATAATGGCTGCACAGAATGAAAGAATCGTGACAAACACGACATCAATGCCATCAAAAACACTTGCTGTTCGTAAATCATTTCTTGCAGCAGACTGCAGATTTGTTTTTTTTCTTCGGCCCATGCGTATCCCTTTCGTATCTCTCGCCAAAACATGGTAGTGATTAGGATGAAAGCAATGTTCGTCTCATTCTATCAGTATCAAATGAATAAGAAAAGGGAGAGCACTGTAGTGCTCTCCCTTCCTATCGAAAATTTCTTGACTAGTTACGAAGCAGGCCAGTAGTACAGAAGAGACTCATACGTTGATCCGGAAGCAAGAGTATTACCTTGCGTATCCTTCACATTGTATGCCTGTGTCACATTCGGTGTCACAGTTGTATTATTCTCGTCTGCGGTAGCCACGATCAAGGCATACGTCATGTCAGAGGAACCCGGCTCACTTCCAGACCGCACTGCCTTAACTGTATAACCAGATACAGTATATGTCAGTTTGGAGAAGGTTGCAGAATCCATGACTTCCGTAAACTGGACGCGGATATAGACTTCTGTGCCCTTTGCAACAATATTTCCAACAGCTATTGCAGAAGGAGATACCTGCGTAACGCTCACATAGAGCTTATCTTTGTTGTCACCAGAAGCAATCTTGACAACTTCAGGATTGATTTTGTCAGAAACAGTCTTTGCAGCACCAGAAGCAACTGTGCCATACACCGATTTGGTGTCAGAACCAGCCGCAGCAATGGTTACCGCTGTCGTACCGCCAAACTTACCGTTGGTAGCCAACTTGGCAGCGTCTGTCAAAACGATGACAACTTCCTTGCCCGATACGGACTCAGTCGCTGCAACCGCATTCACAGGCAACCCAGTCAAAGCAAGATTTGCCGAATTGAACGATGCGATTTCCTTTGTAAAGGTGAGCTTAATCTTGTTTGTTGCAATGGCTTCCGCCTTGTCAACTGCAAAGACCTCAACACCGATACCAGCCTTGGTTACTGCAAGCGCAGTGTCACTCAACTTCTTGCCAGCAAGGTCTGTTACATTTACAGACACTTGAACAGCAGGGTAGCTAAGCGATGTTCCCGCAGCCAAATCCATGTCAATCAGCACAATCTTGTCGCTGATTGCACTTACTGTGTCATCATCTCCCAGTGCTGCAAACGCTGCGCCGGAAGTCTTGGACACAAGATAGTTGGCCTTTTTCACCATTTCGGTGGCATTCATGGGCTCAGAGAAGTAGATGTAAATCTTGCCTTCGCTGTTAACCGCGAATGTGTCATCCTTGATGGTCGGATTTGTGTTGTCGCCAGTCTTGAACGTCAACACGATATCAGACGCATTAACGTTACCAGCCGTATCCTTCACCTTCTTGATTGTCAGAACATAGTCGGTATGGTCATCAAAGGCAGGAGACGGAGCAATTTTCAAGACCTTTCCATCTGCGTCGGCAATGGTTGCTGTAAAGTATACAGTTGTTCCATCAGCCTTCTTGAGGGTGTAGTTTGCAGGCTTGATAGCTTCGCCAGCGTCGATCTTCTCATCGAATGTCACTTTGAAAGCAGCCTTGCCATCAACCTCAGTAGAGGAGACAACCGGAGCGGTGACGTCCAAGGTAACCGTTGCTGTCAAAACTGTTTCCACCAGTTTGTTGCCGTAAAGGTCTTTTACGTCCTCATCGGTTTTTGCCATCACGTAAACGGTGACATTTCCGGAAGGAAGCGGGAAAGATGTTCCAACTACGTCAGCACCAGCAAAAACAGCCTTCACTTCGTCTTTCGCATCATCTTCAGCAATGAAAACATCCTTGTAATAGGTCGATTTGTTGCTATGTGCAATACGAACCCATCCATAAACAGGCTTGTTGAATTTCACAACAACTTCGTTCTGGTTGGCGCTCTTGATGGAAGCAACAGGAGCGGTAGCATCTTTGACAAAGGTGTAAGAAATGGTCTTCTCTGCAACGAGGTTGTTGGCGAAGTCCTTAACCGTATTCTTGGTCTTGACGTCGACAGATCCCTCAATGAGATTTGTTCCAAGTGTCAATTCGATATACTCGCCGAGCACATCGACTCTGGCCTTAGTAACAGACCAAGTATAGGTGCTGTTCTTCACTTCAAAGTAATCACTGAGGCTTGAAGTAATGACACCAGAAGTAGTCGTCGTCATTGCGCTCGATCCTGCCCAAACAGGCTCGGAGTAGTGGAGACGAAGATTCTTCAGGCCAACAGCTTCAACACTATCGAAAGTCGGGAATGTGGTGTCATACACCATGACTTCCTTGACAGTGAAGTCTTTTGCAAGCTTCACGCCCGCTGCATTGCGGATGTCTTTCTTCAACGTCAGGTCAACCTTGGTGTTGTTGCCAATCGTCTGGTAATCTCCAACAGTAAGAACGACAGAACCATCGGCTTGCAACGCAGCGTCGCCAACCTTGTATTCGTTCGAACCGGCTTTGATGCCATAGAAAGATTCTTTCACAGCGTCATCGGCATTCAGCGCCTGGTCAAAGGTCAGCTTGAACTGAATGGCGTTGAGGGCAACCGCAGTGAAGGTGATCGCGGTGGTCTCAGCAGGAGCTGGAGCTTCGTAGTCGAAGTTCGTGGCAGCATCGGTCGCTGTGATCACGCCGTCGGCAACGAGCTTGCCGATCAGGGTCATGTCGGAAGGTGTCACGCCGTCTTCTTCAGCAACAAGGCCGTTCTTGGCTGTGCTGTAGATGATGTACGCAGCGCCGTCACGCAGCAACTGATCCTGGGTTCCGAACTCAACAGCTTTGCCCGCGGTCAGCATACCGGCGGCAATGGCCTTCTCGAGGCAATTGTCGAGGGTAACGCCGGTGTAGCCCAGCGCACGCAGCATCATGGTGATGAACTGTGTGCCGGACAGCTTCGCGAACGGAGCAAACACAAATTCGGTGGCGCTCACGCCATTGGTGATGCCATTCGCCACGGCGTAGGCAGCATAAGCGCGGCCCCAAGCCGGGATGGTGTCGGCGTCAGTCACGTTTTCCAGGGCAGCAGCGATTTCCGCTTCTGTCATGGCAAGCGCTTCTTCTTCAACGCCCATGGCCCGAATTGTGAACGTGATGCCCTGGATGCGGTCAAGCGCCATCTCCAGGTCAGCTCCGTTGTCGGTGCCCTTCATCAGACCAACAGCCATCAATTTCTCGGCTTCGGTCTGGTAGGACGCCGCCAGTGCGGGAACCATCATCGATGCCATGATGGCAATCGTCATGATAACCGCAATGAGCTTTTTGGTGTTTCTCATGGTTAAGTCCTCCCTTTTGGAATTGAAAGCAGGTCTCTTGGCTTTTCAAAACCGGATTACGCCTGCCTTCGTGTCTGATAATCCGGCTTTGTTTACAAAGGATGGAGAATATGGCACGCATGAACCTAATCCATGCGTACACTGCGCATTATATCATTGGGGTATGGGGGCGTCAACGAAGCGCCGGCAGGTGTAAACAAACTGTAACCTGCATAAAACCCGCGTAATAAAAGGATTTCGGCTTCGACGCAATTCGACGTTGCCCCGCTGTCCCCGGTCGGCCAAGCCAACTGCACCACCGCGCAAGTGGTTCTTCTCACAGTGTATCGCGGGAATCGCGATTTGTCTGTTACCGGAGTGTTTCAGATTGAGGGCATTTCGGTGCAAAACGGTCAAACACAACCCTCTGCACACTCGAAATCGGCCCCTGATCCACGTGGCCGACGTCGAACCAGTCAATCCAATCTGGCAAGGATCTTCTCGACGGTTTCGAAATCTCCTGCCGCATAGACCTCGGCCCGCAGCGCGGCCGCACCGGGAATGCCATGGAGATACCAGGCGATGTGCTTGCGCATTTCCAGCAGGGCGGTGGTGTCGCCCTTGTATTGCGCCAGCAGCCGGTGATGCCGCAGCATGGTTTCCCGCAGCTCCGGCAATGCCCGATGCTCCCCGGACTTCCGCCAAGCGCCGTCCCTTTGAAACACCCAGGGGTTTCCCTGGGCTGCACGGCCAATCATCACGGCGTCACATCCGGTTTCCCGCATCATGCGGTCGGCGTCGTCCAGGGATCGCACATCGCCATTGCCGATGACCGGAATGCGCACTGCCGCCTTCAGTTGACGAATGCTTTCCCAGTCCGCCTCACCCGAATAGAATTGCTCACGGGTTCTGCCGTGAAGCGTCAGCGCAGCCGCGCCGGCCGCTTCGGCCATCCTGCCAAACTCCAGGAAAGTCTGGTTGTCCGCCGTCCACCCTTTGCGAAACTTCACGGTGACCGGCTTCTTTCCCTGCGAAGCTTTCACTGCCGCTGTGATCATCTGCTCCGCCAGCACCGGCGTTGTCATCAGGGCTGAGCCGTCCCCGTTTTTGACGATCTTGGGCGTGGGACAGCCCATGTTGATGTCTATCAACGCAATGTCCTCCCGGGTCAGGAAATAAGACACGGCTTCGGCCATCATGTCAGGTTCGTGCCCAAAAACCTGCACCGCGCATGGCCGCTCGCGTTCATGGGTTTGGGCAATCCGCAATGTTTCGGGGTCCTGATGGTGCAGCGCACGGGCGTTCAACATTTCCGTATAGACAAGCCCCGCGCCCTGTTCCACGCACAACAGGCGGAACGGCCAGTCCGTGATGCCGGCCATGGGCGCGAGGAAGTATGGATTCCTCGGTTTGAAGTGTCCAATCTGCATGCTGGTTCTCCTTGGGCTGGGAATGGGGTCAGACCCCGTACGGGGCCATGGGGCGGGCAATGGGGACAGACCCCGTACGGGGTCTGTCCCCATTATAGCGCAGACTCCGGCCCTTCTGTATAATGGGGGGGATTGAGCACCCCGGAGGCCACACATGCGCAACCGCCTGTTCACCATTCTGCTGCTTGTCCTGTTCGCCTCTGTCAGCGTCACCATCGCGCTGACACCGGGGCGAGACTTTTCATATGCGGAAAATCGGCCATTGACCCGAATCCCCCGCCCTTCTGTAAACGGCTGGATGCAGACCACCTTCCAGTCCTCCCTGGAGTCCGGCATGTCAGATCAATGGCCGGTATCCGAACCGCTCAAAACATTGCATGCCGCCGCCGGCCGCGGCTGGCTGGTCTTGACCGGCGGGTGGCTGCGCAACCTTGTACCAAAGACCGCGCTCCCCGAAGCCAACGGGACAAACGTTGCCTCTTTGCATGAACCCGTCGTCCCCGTCGGCGGCAACGTGTTTGCGCTGGGGTCAGACCCCATGGTGCCCATGGTGGTTGCGGATGCAGACCCGGAACGCGCCCGTGATGCCATGCGGGAAACGGCAGAGGTACTGGCCATCCTTTCCCGCACCATCCCCGACACACCGCTACACACCTTTTATATAGAGACGTCCATCGACATGGATTTTCTTGGCGGTGCCGTCACGCATGAATTCCTGCATGCGTTTCAGGGCGCGCTTCCGGATACGATTTCCACTGACGCGCTCACCTTGCAATCCTCGGCGGATTTGCGCACACTGTTTTACCGGACGGATCACCACTGGAACGCAGCCGGTCAAAAATTGGGCTATGAACGCTTGCTGTCGGCGCTTTCCTCGGGTAAAGGCACGCCAATGGTACCTGTTCCAACAACTGTCGTGACCCTGCCGGCACTCCCGTTCAGCGGTTCCCGCGCACGTGCCGCCAACGACTTTTCCCGAACCGAGCCCTTCGATCTGCTGACGTTCAACCTGCCAGCGCATGAGGTTTTGATCGACGGTGCCCCCGGCCAATACGGCAACCGGGAGCAATACGAGCAGGTTGCGGCAGGGAAGGCACCGGTAGGTTCCTCTGACGAAACGGTGGGGGCCTCCAACGAAACGATGGGGGTCTCCTACGAAACGGTGGCGGGCACCACCATCGGAACCGATCCCGGCTTCAACCACTACGGGCACTGCAACGGACAGGACTACGCCGAGGTTGTGTTCCGCTTTCCTGAAAACAGTGGGATGGGTCACCTGCTGGTCCTTTCCGAATCCTATGCCAATCCCCTCAAGCCGCTGATTGCCTCCCATTATGAGACAACCCGATTCGTTGATCTGCGTTTCTATGAATCTCTATATCACAAACCGTTCAACCTCGCGGCGTATGTGGGTGAGCACGACATCGACCAGGTGCTCGTGATGGGATCCCATGCCTATTTCAGGAAGCTGCCGCAGTGGCTGGGGGACGGCACCCATTCGGGCGGCGATTCCGGCACTACTTCCGCCAACGTTTCCGCTATCGCTTCCAGCACGGCTTCCGCCGCGACGGTCGCCGCACAGGGAGGGCCGTAGCATGGTGTTCAGCAGCCTTTCCTTCCTGTTCCTGTTCCTGCCTGTTGTGGTGGCCGCCTATTACCTGATGCCCACGCGCCCGCTGAAAAATGCGCTGTTGCTGGTGTCCTCGCTGGTGTTCTACGCCTGGGGCGAGCCGGTTTATGTGATTCTCATGGTCATCTCCACCTTCAATGACTATGGGTTCACGTTGCTGTGGCACCGCATGAAAACCAAAAACCGCATGGGTTGGGCAAAGTTCTTCTTCCTCCTGTCCATAGTGGTGAATCTGGGGTTGCTTGGCTGGTTCAAGTATCACGATTTCGCCATGACCAACCTCAACGTGCTGTTCGGCTGGCACCTGCCCCTCCGGGCGCTGCCGCTGCCCATTGGCATCAGCTTCTACACATTCCAGACCATGTCGTATTCCATCGACGCCTGGCGCGGGAAGGTGAAGGTGCAGCGGAACCTGCTGAACATGGCCACCTTTGTCACGCTGTTTCCCCAACTCATCGCCGGCCCCATTGTGCGGTACGCACAAGTTGAAGACGAGCTGGGCGGACGGACACATTCGTTTGACATGGTCGCCGACGGGCTGCGGCGCTTCATCAAGGGGCTGGCCAAGAAGGTGCTGCTGGCCAACCAGGCCGGCCTCATCGCGGATGCCGTGTTCAACCAGCCGGCGGAATCTTCCGGGACGCTGCTGGTGTGGCTGGGCGCACTGGCCTACACCCTGCAGATCTACTATGACTTCTCCGGATATTCCGATATGGCGATTGGCTTGGGAAAGGTGTTCGGCTTCCATTTCCCGGAGAATTTCCTGCACCCATACGCCGCCAGGAGCATCACCGATTTTTGGCGGCGCTGGCATGTGTCGCTGAGCACCTGGTTCCGCGACTATGTGTATATTCCCCTCGGCGGCAACCGGGTCCGGGTGGGTCGCCAGGTCTTCAACCTGCTGCTGGTGTGGCTGCTGACGGGCCTGTGGCATGGCGCCAGTTGGAACTATGTGCTGTGGGGCCTGTATTACGGCGTGTTGCTGACGGGCGAGAAGTTCCTGTGGCCAAAGGTGCTGAGTCGGCTTGAAGGCAGCACTTGGACCCGCGGACTGCTGCGGGTTGGCACCCTGTTCCTTGTGGTGATTGGCTGGGTGCTTTTCCGTGTGGAAAACCTGCCGGAAATGGCCGCGTTCGTGACGCGCCTGTTCGTGTTCGAACCCACCACCATCCGTTCGCTGCTGGCCGCCCATCAGGATGTGCTCCAGGCGCTCCCCTGGCTGATCCCAGGTATCGCGCTGGCGTTTGGTCGGCCGAACGCGCTCACCAACGGCAATCCGGACAGGCGCTGGCCATGGGCGGCGGATCTGCTGCGGTTCGCGCTGCTGGGGCTGTGCCTGGTTTATCTGGTGGGGGAGACATACAATCCGTTCATCTACTTCAGGTTTTAATCCTGGTTCAGGGTTGCGGGCTTGTACAACATCTCGTGCCGTTGCAGCACCAATTCCTGGAACGAAGGGTTCAACCGGTGGAAATCCATCAAGTCCACGCGAAACGAAAGGTCGGATTCCTCAAACAGGTTGCGGAGCTGCAGATAACGGTCAAACGGCAGTTTTTCACCCGCCACCAACACCAAATCCAAATCCGACCAGGGCTTGGCTGTGCCATTGATGCGGGAACCAAACGCCCACACCTCAACATCCGGCATCTCCGCCCTGATCATCTCTTCCAGCAACCGCAGCTGGGATGCCGGCACATCAATCATTGTGTGCCTCCAGCGTCGTCAGGAGTGCTTTCGCGCTGGAGATGAACCGAACCGCCATCTGGTACACCTCACGTGCAACTTCCTCATCATAGATATGGGAGGTCAGGTTGCGGGCCTGGTGATACGCCATCCATCGCTCCACATCCGTTATCAGTCGGGATTCCGCCGCCAACCGGAACAATTCGCGCCGGGAAACCCCATCCACATACGCACTGCCCATGTTGGTTTCCAGCCAGCGCTTCATGAACTTCCAGCACAATTCATAGGTGAACTCAAAATGCTGGATGGCGCCCGCGATGACCATTTTTCGCAACAGCTCGTCCATTTCTCCCATCACATGTTCGTCCAGCGTCTTTTCAATCACGCGATCCATGGTGTGGACTGCCGTTTGAAGACTCTTCAAGTCCAGCATGATGACTCCTTCCAGAGAGGTGGCACACACGCGCCTGTTGAATGAGGCGTGATGACACGCATGTTGAATCGTGCGGGATGACGCGCATGTGCCTGTCGAACTGTATTGCAAGACCATCATATCGCAAGCGTACGCTGAAAAAAAGCCTCTCTCCACAACGGAGAGAGGCTTCGACAATTGTCGCAATGCCGTGTGTCAACACCTTCCTCCGGCACGGCCGTCGCGCGAATTGCTGTACCCACGACATTCCGGAAGGGGCTCGGTTTGTTTGTGTGTCAGAACGGAAGATCCTCATCGTCCTCGTTCAGGGTATAGAAGCCGTCTCCGGCTTCCGGCACGGTGCCGCCCGAAGGCGCGCCGCCTGCGGCAGGCGCGTTGAATCCACCGGCGTTGCCGCCCTGGCTTCCACCACCCTGATTGCCGCCGCCATAGCTTCCGCCACTGCCGCCGCCGTAACCGCCACCCGCGTTGTCACGCTGGTAGCCTCCGGACTGCGGATAGTCTCCGCCGCCCTGGCCGTCTCTGCGGCTGTCGGCAAAATAGGCATGATCCACATGGACTTCGGTGCGGTAACGCTTCTGTCCCTGCTGATCCGTCCAGTTGTTGTTGCGGAGATAACCCTCCACCAACACCTGCTGGCCCTTTTTGAAATACTTGCCGACAAAGTCTGCTGTTTGGCGCCAGGCCACAATGTCGAAGAAATCAGCCGTGGGCTGTCCCTCCTGTTGCCTGCCGATACGATTGACCGCGAGGGAGAACCGCGCCACCGAAATGTTCGATTGCGTGTACCGGACCTCCGGATCGCCTGTGAGCCGTCCCATCAGAATGACCTTGTTCATGGAAAGTACCGCCTTTTCCCCGCCCGTGGCGGGCATATTCCCCGAACGTCTGATTCACCATGATTCTCTGTCCGCGCGAACCGCCGCTTAGGCGTCCTTGCGCGTGACAAGGTACTTCATGACGCCCTCGGTGATCTTGAAATTACGTTCAAGCTCTGCCGGGAAGTCTGCCGGTGCTTCGAAATGCATCAGCACATAGTACCCTTCCTTCTGGTCCTGGACCTCGTAAGCGAGACGCTTGCGGCCCCATTCCTCGAGGGCCTCCGGTACGCCGTTGGCCTCGACGATGCCCTTGAACTTCTCGATGATCGCCTTGGTGGCTTCCTCGTCGAGCGTGGGGTTGATGATGTACATGGCCTCGTACTTGTTCATGACCTGTTTCACCTCCTTCTGGACTACGGCCCCGCCCTTTTGGCGGAGCAAGGATGTCGCATCCGGTTCCGAATGCGCAGAACCCATGATAGCACAGACGGCGGCGCAAGTAAACCACCACCCCGCTTGCCGGGGGGATGGTCCGGGGGGCAGTGGGGTCAGACCC
>JAEWSN010000167.1 GCA_023459915.1 Bacillota bacterium | reverse complement strand
ATCCGCAAGCGCGGGGACGTTTACTACTTTGTCTATTCCTCCATCGCCATGCATGAACTGTGCTACGCCACCAGCCGGAATCCCAGGGAAGGGTTCACCTACCGGGGTGTCATCGTCAGCAACAACGACATGCACATCGACACCTACAAGCCGGCCGCCAGGCCCATGGCATACGGCGGCAACAACCATGGCAGCATCGTGGAGGTGGACGGGCAGTGGTGCATCTTCTACCACCGCCACACCAACGGCACGAACTTCAGCCGGCAGGGCTGCATGGAATGGATTCGGTTCCTGGAGGACGGCACGATCCCACAGGTGGAGATCACCTCCTGTGGGCCGAACCGAAAGCCGCTGGAAGGCAGGGGTGAATACCCGGGCTATCTGGCGTGCCACCTGTTTGCGCGGGATGAGGCATTCACCACCGGCGCGCCGGGAGAATGGATGGATTGCAGGTTCCCCAAGGTCACGCAGGATGGCCGGGATGGCGACGAGGAACCCGGTTATGTGGCCAACCTGCGCGATGGCGCGGCGGCCGGGTTCAAGTATTTCACCTGTCAGGGCACACGGGTGGTGTCCATCCGCGTGCGCGGGTACTGCAAGGGTGCGTTCGAGGTGAAGACCTCCTGGGACGGCCCGTCACTGGGCAGCATCCCCGTGGACTTCACGAATGAGTTCAAGGCGTACGCCGCCGACATTGCCATCCCAGATGGCGTGCAGGCGCTCTATTTCCAGTACATCGGGCACGGCGCCGCCAATCTGGCCTCGTTCGCGTTGGGGTGAGGACGCGGAACCTGCTCCCGGTCATGGCGGACTCATATGGTTGGAGTCCCGGCAGGACGATTCTTTTCCGTATGTTGACAAACCGGCAAGCGTTCACGCAAGGTTTACGCAACAGGTAAAGAAATGAAAACGGATGTAAAGGGTTGGGGGTGGCGTCTTCTCCGGATTTGTTGGATAATTTCATCATGCGGAACACCGTAGGCCTTCATTGGCTTCATCAGCTGTCTGCCACAGGATGGACAGGACTGCGTGAGAAAAGGAGCTGCCCATGCCGGAACCCGCCAAGGCCACCCATGAGGACATTCGCTTTCGGAATGAGTCGTTGACGCTGTTTCATGACAATGGCATCAATGAAACCTATCCCTTGCACTGGCATGAGGCCGTGGAGATCATCATGCCGCTGGATGGCGCATTCTGCGTGCAACACAACCAGACGACATACCGCCTCGAGGCGGGAGATATCCTGATTCTGTCTCCGAATGTGCCGCATGCGGTGCCCGCCAGCAAAACCCGCCGGTACATTCTTCTGGGGTCATTGATCCCCCTGTGTTCTCAAAAGTTCTACGAATCGGTGAGACAACTGCTGCCGCCGGTGGTGATGCTGTCCGGAACAAGACATCCGGCGCTTCACGCTGCGGTGAAGGGATTGCTTGAGGGCATTGTGCAGGAAACCCGTGACCCGTCCCCCGCCAGCGGGTTGTCCATCTATGCGGGACTGTTGCAGATCATGGCGGTGCTGACCAAGCAGGCGGAACGCATGCAGGCGGTTCCCTGTCAGCCCCAAGAGGAGGACGGTGTGCGGGACAGCCGCATGGCCTCCGCGTGCGACTACATTCACCAGCATTACATGGAAAAGCTGACGCTTGAGGAAATGGCGCAAGCCTGCGGGTTCAGCAAATATCATTTCGAGAGGCTGTTCAAGCGCCATACTGCGCAGACGTTCTACCAATATCTCAACGGCATCCGCATCAAGCAAGCCGCCATGCTGCTGGCCGACAACACCCTTTCGGTGACGGATATTGCATACCGCACGGGTTTTCCATCCATTTCCTCCTTCATCCGGATGTTCCACATCCAGTACCAGTGCACCCCCTCCGCCTATCGGAGCGCCTGCCGGCAGGATGACGGCACGGCCCGTGCGCAGGCACCTGCGGTTCAGAACGATGACATGCAACGTCCGCATCCCCCAATCGCGTGGGAGGCACGCTCTTCCTGGCAGCGAGATCGCAAGAATTCGAAACGATAGGGCAATCTTTGCGTAGCCGTTGACAACGGGATCACATATTCTGTTGGTACACAAGGCAGATAAACAGCCGATTTGTCCTGATGGGCCCGCGAGATTTCGGAAGCATCCGAAACGATTCGCGGTGTGTTTTCCGCACCCCGCAACCGCAATCCGACGAAACGAAAGAGGCACGCATGCAAGCTTACCTGAGCAGCCGCAAGGCGCAATCATTCATCAAGTTTCTCTATGTTCTGCCGTTCATTCTCATTCTGGGCGTGTTTGCCTACTACCCGCTGTATGGCTGGGTGTACGCATTCTTTGACTACATGCCGCCCATCCCGTTGTCCAAGTCTCCCTTCGTGGGACTGATGTGGTTCAAGTCGCTGATTGAGAACCCGGTGAAGGTTGAGCAGCTGATGCAGGTTGTCCGCAACACCTTCGGCATGAGCGGGCTGAACATCCTGTTTTCCTGGCTGCCCATGATGTTCGCAATTTTTCTCAATGAAATCCGGAGCACCCGGTACCGCAAGCTCATTCAGACCGTGACCACCCTGCCGAATTTCATCAGCTGGGTGCTGGCGTATTCGCTCGCGTTTGCGCTGTTTTCAAGCGATGGCATGGCCAACAGCCTGCTGCTGCACCTTGGAATTGTCGACACGCCCATCCTGTTTCTGCAGTCTTCCTCGAACGTCTGGATTTCCATGTGGGCCTGGTATACCTGGAAGGCGCTTGGCTGGTCGGCCATCATGTACATCGCGGCGCTCACGGGTATCGATGAGGCGCTGTTCGAGGCGGCGCGTGTCGATGGCGCGACCCGGATGCAGGTGATACGGCACATCACCATTCCCTGCCTGCTGCCGACGTATTTCGTGCTGCTGATGCTGCAGGTCGCCGGGTTCCTCAACAACGGCATGGAGCAGTATTACGTGTTCCAGAACGCGTTCAACAAGGAAACCATCCAGGTGCTGGATCTGTATGTCTTCAACCTGGCGGTGGGCGGCGGCAGCTATTCCGTCTCCGTTGCCATCAGCATGCTCAAGAGCGTCATCAGCGTGGTGCTGCTGTTCACCGTCAACAGCATGTCCAAGGCCTTCAGAGGAGAGTCCATCGTATGAGCAGTGTGGATACAGGCAAGCGCCTGCAGAAAATGAAAAACGCGCGGGTCGCACTGGCACCGGCCTCCATGGGGGATCGGGTGGTTTCAGTGATCACCTATATCCTGTTTGGGTTGTTCGCCTTTCTGTGCACCTATCCCTTCTACTACATCCTCATCAACACCATCAGCGCCAATGACGCCAGCGCCAATGGCAATATCCTGTTTCTGCCGCAGCAGCTGCACCTGAAGAACTATTCGGATGTCTTCAAACTGCCGGGGCTGTGGCAGGCCACCAAAATCTCCGTGGGACGCACGGTTTTCGGGACGGTGCTGACAGTCGGCGCCTCCGCGTTTCTGGGCTTCATGTTTTCGCAGGAGGACATGTGGGCCCGCAAGTTCTGGTACCGGGTGACCATTGTCACCATGTACTTCAATGCCGGTGTCATCCCGTGGTACCTCACCATGAAAACGCTGGGCCTGACCAACAACTTTCTGGCCTACATCCTGCCAACCATCGTGGCGCCATTCTACATTGTGCTGGTGAAAACCTTTGTGGAATCCACGCCGCGGGAGTTGCAGCAGGCGGCGGAAATCGACGGGGCCGGGCTGATGACCTTCTTCTTGCGGATCATGCTGCCCATCATGTCCCCCATCCTGGCCACGGTGGCCATCTTTGCGGCCGTGGGCCAGTGGAACGCGTTCCAGGACACCCTGCTGCTGGTGACGGACAGCAAGCTGTACAGCCTGCAGTTCACCCTGTATCAGTACATCAACCAGGCCAGCTCGCTCGCGTCCATGGTCAACCTGCAGAATCAGGGCTCCACCGCCCTGCAGTCGCTGGCCACCAAGCAGACCACCACCTCGGTGCGCATGACGGTCACCATCATCGTTGTGGCCCCCATCATTCTGGTGTATCCCATTTTCCAGCGCTTTTTCGTCAAGGGAATTATGATCGGCGCCGTCAAGGGTTGAATGCGCCGCATTCATAACACAAAAAAAGGAGGAACCAAGATGAAGAGAAAAACCGGATCCCGGCTGCTCGCCACTTTGCTCGTCATCCTCATGCTGGGCACGACCCTGGCTGGATGCGGCGGCACCACACCTCCCGCCTCCAATACGCCATCGGCCAGCGCTTCGAGCGAAGCGCCCAGCGCGGCCGAAAGCAACGAGGGCGGAGAAGCTTCCACCGAACCGGAAGCGGAAAATCCTTTTGCCGAACACATCACCATCGACATGTACAACAATGCCGCCAATTACCAGGGGGAACAGACCGGCTGGTATGCCAAGGTGCTGCAGGATGAGCTGAACATCACCCTCAACATCATTGCACCCCAGGTGGGCGGAGACGCCCTGTACAAGACCCGTGCGGCCGCCGGCAGTCTTGGCGACATCTGCGTCATCGACAACGACCAGCTTGAGGAATGCATCCAGGCCGGTTTGGTGGCCGACATGACGGATCTCATCAAGAACTATCCAAACCTCATGGAGTACATGGATCACTTCGAATACTTCAATGGCACATTCGAAGCCGTGAATCCCGAGAAAAAAATCTACGGGCTGGCCACCTTCCAGGCCGACACCTCTCCGACCACCTATTCCGAGGAGCTGGCCTATTCCAGCCCCATCCTGAACTGGACCTATTATTCCGCCGCAGGGCGTCCTGAAATGAACAACCTGCAGGATCTCCTGACCACACTCAAGAAGATGAAGGAAACCACCCCCACCACCAAGGATGGCAAAACCATCATCCCCATCACCCTGTGGAAGGACTGGGACACCTGGTCCATGGAAAATGTCCGCTGGCTGTGCAACTGGTATGGATTCGAGCAGCCCGAGGGCACCGGCTCCGTTCTGCTCAACGCCAAGGGCGATGTGGTGCCGTTCACCGCGGATGACGGCATGTACAAGAAAATCCTGAAGTTCTACCATGACGCCAACCAGATGGGACTGGTGGACCCGGACTCCGCCGCGCAGGACTGGAACAAGGTTGCGGAAAAGCTGACCAACAACCAGGTGCTGCTGATGTGGTATTCCTGGCAGCGCGGTTTCTACAACAGCATCGCGCGTGGCCAGGAAAAGGATGGCGGTGTGTTTGTGCCCATCAAGGACCTGAACATCATCCAGACCTCGGATGCCTACTACGGCAACGGTCGTGTGTTCTCACTGGGCTCGAAGGCCGTGGATCCGGAACGCTGCATGGCGCTGATGGACTTCCTGGTTTCCCCGAAGGGCTTGCGCTACCATGCCGACGGCATCGAGGGCTTCAACTATGTCAAGAATGCCGACGGGAAATGGGAACTCACCGAAGTGGGGCAGACCGCGTTCCAGGACAACACCCCGGTGCCCGAAGAATGGGGCGGCGGCGGCTACCAGGACGGCCAGAGCAAAATCAACAGCATGATCATGAGCGACTTCACCATCGATCCCGAGACCGGGGAGTTCTACAACAGCAACTATTGGGCCTCCACGATGGAGAAGAACAAGACCGCGTTGAACATTGAATGGTCAGAGACCTATGGCGGCGCCGTCAACGCCATGGATTATCTGCTCAAGAACAACATGGTCACCGTGGTGCCGAGCATCAACACCAGCTTCGGCTCAGACTCCTCGGATATCAAGAACAAGCGCAGCCAGTGCTCGGAATTGTTGAAGAACACCTCCTGGAAGATGATCTTCGCAAAGGACGAGGCGGAATTCAACGCACTGTGGACCAAGATGCAAAGCGATCTCGAAGGGCTCGGCTGGAACGACATTGTGGCGGCCGACAGTGAAAAATGCCAGAAAATCGTGGCGCTGCGCGCGAAAGCGGTTGAGTGAGTTCTTGAAACAGTATTGATTGACCAGGCGCACTTGAAAAAGAATGGTGAACAGCGATGCCCACCCTGTCAATGACAGCGTGGCGTCAGGGGAGGGGGGTATGCGGAAACCGCATGGCCCCTTCCTTGCGTCAGGAAGCATGCGGGCGATTGTGCAGGGAATGGTAGGGACGTCAGTCGTGATGTCGTTGAGGGAAACGGACAATCATTTATGTACTTTTAGCGGAACATGTAAAGAGATGTAAACAGATGTCAAGAGTCGTGAATGGCGGACCGGGCAGGCATACTGGATAATTTATGTAACGAAGCGTCCGTGTGCCATATTTTTCCGGTTCTCCTGCATAAGAGGAGAGAATGTCATGAACAAGGAAATGCCGGCAATGGAGACACATGAAACAGCCCAAGAAATGCAGGAGCAGACAATAATTCGTTGCAGAATCGATGTGGGAAACCCGGGAAACCGGATTGACAGGCACGTCTATGGCCATTTCTCCGAGCATCTGGGCCGTTGCGTGTATGGTGGCTATTGGGTGGGAGAGGATTCTCCCATCCCGAACATCCGGGGGATCCGGGCAGATGTTGTCGAGGCGATGAAAGCCATCCGGACGCCCAACATCCGTTGGCCGGGCGGCTGCTTTGCGGATGACTACAACTGGATGGATGGTATCGGGCCGAAAGCGGCGCGACCGCCCATGATCAACATCCATTGGGGTGGCGTGCTGGAAAACAACCATTTCGGCACCCATGAGTTCATGGACCTGTGTGAACAGATTGGCTGCGAGCCCTATATCTGCGGCAATGTGGGCAGCGGCACCGTTCGGGAGATGCGCAGCTGGGTGGAATACCTCACCGATGACGGACTGTCCCCGATGGCGCAGCTCCGGCGAAAAAATGGCCGCGACAAGGCCTGGGGCATCCAATTCTTCGGCATCGGCAACGAGAATTGGGGCTGTGGCGGGTTCATGAAGGCGGACTACTACGCGCAGGAATTCCGGCGCTATGCCACCTATGTCCGCAATTACAAGGACATGGGCAAGACCAACTGGTGGCAGGCGCCGCATCTGATGAAGGTGGCGGGCGGATCCAACGCCGAGCATC
>JAEWSN010000166.1 GCA_023459915.1 Bacillota bacterium | reverse complement strand
GCCAAAAAGGCATTGCGCGCAATCACAAGCCCAATGCCGGCCGTATTGAACAGGGCCATCACCAGCGCGTCATCCGACAAATCCCTTTCCTGCTGCAAGGTCAGCAGCACGGCCGGAACAATCCCGCAGGACCCGGCGGTGGGACAGGCCACAATGCAGCCCATCGCGGCATTGGCCTCACTCATGGCCATGGCGCGCACCATCAGCCCAGCGGTCAGAGAATCCGCGGCCAGCCGGCCGGCCGCATGGGCCACCTGCAGCCGGTGGGCGTTTCCGCCGCTCAGCCCGGACAAAGATTTCAAGTCCGGCGACAATCCGGTCTCAACACCTTCCCGCATCACGGACAGCCGCTGCCGCATCCTCGCCATCAGGTCTTCGCGGCTGGCTTCCATCTGCACAACCTGCTGCCGGAGCACCACCTCGGACAAGCTGCAGGCTGCCTTTTCAGCATGAACAACCAGTTCCTCCAGGCTCGTCCATTCGCTCACGGCCTCCGGATCGCGGACGCCATACATCCCCACATTGTCACGCATGTCGCCACTTATATTGTCACTCATGCAATCGTTCCTTCCACCATGGCAGGCAGCAGCACCGCCTCCGACACGCCATCAAGGGCCTGAATGCTGCCGGCCACTTCGTCCCCCACCGGTTGATCCGTCTCGATGAGCATGATGGCCTGACCGCCTTTTCCCGTGCGGTACACCCGCATGCTGGCGATGTTGATGGCATGGGTCGCCAAATCACGCGACACACCGGCCACCACCCCCGGCTTGTCCCGATGCACTACAATGAGGGTGTGCAATTCGCCGGTGAACGCCACCGCTATGCCATTGATGCCCGTAACCAGAATGCTGCCGCCGCCCACGGAAGCGCCGCTGAGGCGGATGGTCCGTCCTCCCGCGCCAACGGCCGTGATTTCGGCGGTGTTCGGATGGTCCGCCATACCGGTCATGGAATGGAACACATAGTCGAACCCCGCCTCCGCTGCCAATTGAAACGCGGTCCGAATGCGTCCGTCATCCGGTTCCAATCCCATCAACCCCGCCAGGATGGCCCGGTCGGTGCCATGTCCGCGTCCGGTGGCCGCAAACGAATCGTGCAGGGTGATGTCCGCCCGAACCGGGATCTCTCCCAGCAACCGGTGCGCCACACGCCCCAAACGCAGGGCCCCCGCGGTGTGCGAGCTGGAAGGGCCAATCATGATGGGGCCGACAATATCGAATGCGTTCATGCCTGCTCCTTTTTTCATCTCGTCTGCATTCATGCCTGCTCTTTATTCATCTCGTCCCGGCAGGCGATGAAAGCTGCCACAGCCTCATCCAGATCCGCCCGTGTGTGCAGGGCGGACAGCTGTGTGCGGATGCGTGCCTTGCCTTGCGGCACCACCGGATAGAAGAACCCGACCACATACACGCCCTTGTCCAGCATCCGTTGCGCCATTTCCTGCGCCACGCGGGCATCGTGGAGCATGACGGGGACGATGGGGTGCACGCCGCCCGGGATGTCGAAGCCGGCCTCACGCATGCGGTTCCGGAAATATCGCGTGTTCTCCTCCAAGCGGTCCCGCAGCGATGTGTCGGCAGACAACAGCGACAAGGCTTCCACCGCAGACGCGGCGATGGCCGGCGCGAGGGTGTTTGAAAACAGGTACGGCCGGGAACGCTGCCGCAGCAGGTCCACCACGCCCTTGCGGGCGGCGGTGTAGCCCCCGCTGGCACCGCCGAGCGCCTTACCGAATGTCCCGGTCAGAATGTCCACCCGGCCCTGCACCCCGCAATACTCCGGGGTGCCACGCCCCCTCGCCCCAACGAAGCCCACGGCATGGCTGTCATCGACCATCACGAGGGCATCATGCTTTTCGGCAAGGTCACAGATGGCGGGAAGATTGGCAATGACACCATCCATGGAAAACACGCCATCCGTGACGATGAGCCGGATGCGGGCGTCGGCAGCCTCCTGGAGACGGGCTTCGAGCTCCGCCATGTCGTTGTTGGCATACCGGTAGCGACGGGCCTTGCACAGCCGCACCCCGTCGATGATGCTCGCATGGTTCAGTGCATCACTGATGATGGCGTCCGTCTCGCCCAAAAGGGTTTCGAACAGCCCGGTGTTCGCGTCGAAGCAGGACGAGTAGAGGATGGCATCCTCCATGCCAAGAAAGGCGGAAACCGCCGCTTCCAGCTGCTTGTGCACCGACTGGGTGCCACAGATGAACCGCACGGAGGACAGGCCATGGCCATAGGCGTCATAACTGGCTTTCGCGGCGGCGACGAGCGCGGGATGGTTCGACAGGCCAAGATAGTTGTTGGCGCACAGGTTCAGCACATGCTTCCTGTCCACCGTGTCGATGCGGGTGGACTGGGGCGTGGTGAGGACGCGTTCCTCCTTCCACAGACCTTCCGCCCGGATGGTGTCACAAACATGGTCGAAATGGGAGTATGCGCTTTTCATGAGATGCCTCCTGCTTCAATGAAGAGGTTCCGCGCCGGTTCAATCCGCCCAGTGCAGCACCACCTTGCCGCTGTTGCCGGAACGCATGACCTGGAACCCTTCCTCAAACTCCGTATAGGGGAACCGATGGGTGATGATGGGCATGACGTCGAGTCCAGATTGCAGCATGGAGGTCATCTTGTACCACGTTTCGTACATTTCCCGTCCGTAAATGCCCTTGATGGTGAGCCCATTGAAGATGACCTCGTTCCAGTCCACTCCCTCGCCATTTGGCTGCAGACCCAGCAACGCAATTTTGCCGCCATGGGACATCACGTCGATCATGTCCCGGAAAGCCGTTGGGTTTCCGGACATTTCCATGCCCACATCGAAGCCTTCCTTCATGCCCAGCCGCTGCATCACCTCCGACAGGGATTCCCGGGTGATGTTCACCGCAAGGGTCACCCCCATTTTCCGGGCGAGATCCAACCGGTACTCGTTGACATCCGTAATCACCACAAAGCGTGCGCCCGCATGCCGGGCAATGGCCGCCGCCATGATGCCGATGGGGCCCGCGCCGGTGATCAGGACATCCTCACCCAGGACTTCAAAGGCCAGAGCCGTATGCGTGGCGTTGCCAAGCGGATCAAAGCAGCTGAGCAAATCCAGTGGAATTTTGGGATCACAGTGCCACACATTGGTCACGGGCACCGTGATCAGCTCGGCAAACGCGCCGGTACGGTTCACGCCGATACCGCTGGTGTGGTTGCACAAATGGCGGCGGCCGGCCAGGCAGTTCCGGCAGCGCCCACACACCACATGCCCTTCCGCGGAGACGAGATCGCCCACCGCGAAATCCCGCACGTTGCTGCCGAGCGCCTCAATGCGGCCAACAAACTCATGCCCCACGATCATGGGGACTGGGATGGTCTTTTGCGCCCAGGCGTCCCAGTTCCAGATGTGGACGTCCGTGCCGCAGATGGAGGTCCGCAGGACCTTGATGCGGACGTCGTTGATGCCATAGGCCGGTTCGGGCTGATCTTCCAGCCACAACCCTTCCCGTGCGTGGCTTTTGACAAGTGCCTTCATGCAAATCCCCTCCTTGTGGAAACAAAAACAGGACAGACAACACCACTGCTGTCTGCCCTGTCTTGAACCTGAGAGATTCGTGCCATGTAGGATGGCCTTGCTCCTTCGGTGCCGTTGCCGGCTCTTCAGGGTATTGTCCGGTTGCGGTCCATTCTCCTGAAAGGTTCGCCCGCGGGGCCCAGTATGCCCGGCAGGTTTGCTTCTTCGGCGTTCCGAACCCCTTCGGAACCTCTTCCGCAACCATCATCCACGTTTTCAATTGTACGTAGAGTGTATACCATGAACCGCGGGTTGTCACACAGATTTTGGGGCAACAAATTGTTGCCGGTCGGGCTCACCGGTGTGATTTTGCCGGCCGCGATGCTGCGGTTCCAAAAGAAGCTGGACTGACAACCGCCGGGAACAACAATGAAGCAGGGAGGAAATCCAACAAAACGCCATATTCATCCCACAAATCCGCCTGTTGCATCCCATGCCCCGGCGATACAATGAAGGGGCGTCCGGACGAGATCCGGCATCCTTGGAGGGAGGCAGATTTCATGAAAAAAATTGCGTTTATCGGTGCGGGAAGCTTTGGCTTCACCCGTGGTCTGGTCAAGGACATCCTGTCATTTCCGGCGTTTGCCGACTGCACCATCGCCCTGATGGACATCGACCCGGAACGGCTCGACTATGTGAAGCGCGCAGTCGACAAAATTGTGGCCGCCGGCAACTATCCGGCCAAGGTCATCGCCACGATGGACCGCGTGGAGGCGCTCAAGGATGCCGACGGCGTGCTGTGCACCATCCTGTCAGGTGGTGTGCATGTGTGGCGCCATGACGTGGAGATCCCCAAGAAGTACGGTGTGGACATCAACGTGGGCGACACCCGCGGCCCGGCCGGCATCTTCCGCGCGCTGCGCACCATCCCGGACATGATGTCCATTCTCAAGGACATCGAGACCTACTGCCCCAACGCCATTTTCCTCAACTACACCAACCCCATGGCCATGCTGTGCCGCGCCATGCAGAACGAGAGCAAGGTGGCCATCTCCGGTCTTTGCCACAGCGTGCAGGGAACCGCGGAAATGCTGGCCAAGTGGATTGGCGCGCCCATGGAGGAAATCACCTACCGCTGCGCCGGCATCAACCATCAGGCCTTCTATCTGGACTACAAATGGAAGGGCAAGGATGCGTACCCCCTCATCCGGGAAGCCATGAAGCGCCCCGAGGTATACAATGAGGAAATTGTCCGCAATGAAATGTACCTGAACCTCGACTACTACGTCACCGAGTCGAGCGGACACAACTCCGAATACAATGCCTGGTTCCGCAAGCGCCCGGATCTCATCGAAAAATATTGCCTGCCCGGCACCGGCTGGAACCCCGGAGAATACGCCTACATCCTCTACGAATATCTCAGCCGGGAAGACACCTGGAAAAAAGACAGCGACGAGTGGATGGCCAAGGATACGCTGGATCTCACCCGCGGGCATGAGTACGCCGCCTATATCTTCAACGCCTGCTTCGGCGACGGCACCCTGTACGAGTTCAACGGCAACGTGCGCAACTTCGGCCTCATCGACAACCTGCCGGAAGGCTGCTGCGTGGAGGTGCCCGTGCTGGCCTCCCCGCGCGGACTGGACCCCATCCACGTGGGCCCGCTGCCGGATCAGCTCGCCATTCTGGTCAACACCAGCGCACGCTGCGAGGAATTGGCCGTCCAGGGCGCGCTCGAAGGCGATCCGCGCAAGATCTTCCATGCCATCGCGTTCGATCCGTTGACCTCCGCCGTCCTGAGCCTGCCGGAAATCCAGCAGATGGTCGACGAAATGTTCAAGGCCAATGAGAAATGGCTGCCCCAGTTCAAGCACCTCACCTGAGATGACATTTTTCACAACAACTGAATGACAATCGCTCCGGTTTCGGCCGGACCACTTGACGGCAGCGTATGGAAAACATACGCTGTCGTTGTTTCCATAGACACGGCTTGGGCCCGAAGACGGCAAGGGAGGCTCCCATGACAGATGTCGCCTGTATTGGCATCCTGGTGGCGGATGTGGTCACCCGTACCGTGCGTACGCTGCCGGAACGCGGCAAGCTCTCGCTGATGGATCACATCGACCTGTTCACCGGTGGCTGCGCGGTATCCAGCGCGGTCGGCATGGCCCGGCTCGGACTGAAAACCGCAGTGTCCGGAAAAATCGGCGCAGACGGGTTTGGCTCGTTCCTGAAGCAGTCGTTGGCCGCCGACGGCATCGATGTCTCACATGTGGCAGTGGACAACACCTGCGGCACCTCCGCATCGGTGGTGCTGGTGGACGAGGGCGGGGAACGCAGCTTCCTGCACGCCCTTGGCGCGAACGCGGCCTTCACGGACACCGATGTGCCGGATGCCCTGCTGTCTTCCTCGCGCATTGTCTTTGTCGCGG
>JAEWSN010000165.1 GCA_023459915.1 Bacillota bacterium | reverse complement strand
CGGATTTTGTCGGCAATCAGGGCCTCCAATGCCCGGTTTTCAAGCTTGAAGGTATGCACCGGATGGCCGGGGGCGTCTTCATTGGGCGCGACCGCATCCGCGTCCGCGGCCATCATGCCGGTGCCAGTGGCATTCGGCGCGTGCAGATCGGCGATGGCGCCCTTGAACACGGAGGCATGAACGTCGCACAGCCGCTGCACTTCGGAAACCGGCATGCCCTCGGCGATGAGTGCCTGTTCCGCCTCGGAAATCTCCTGCGCGGAAACAGAGGCGAAGGTTTCAGCGAACTTTGCCCTGACCGCGTCCACTGATTTTCCATCGTGCAGGGAGCCGATCAGCTCCTTGAGTACCTGTTGCCGGTATTCCCGGCTGTTTGCGGGTCCGCTCATGTTGGTTGTCCTCCTTCTGTGGTGGTTGCGTCGAATCCATGCGCTTGAAACGCCTGGAGAATGGTGTCCATGGGAATGCCCTTCATGCGGGCTCCCTTTTCCACCGTCATGATGCGCCCGGCGGTACCGAGCATGCCCGGCTTCACGATGTCCGCGAAACCGAGCGACACCATGATGTCCATGATTTCCGGGTGCGCCGTGCACAGTGCGTGCACGGACTGCTTCAGATCAATGGGCTGTCCCATGGCCTACTCTCCTTTTCCCAGTTTGTCGTGCCGTTCAAACAGGATGTTGTTCTCCAGATGGATGTGTTCGAACAGATCCCCCTCCATCTCCTCGAGCGCTTCGTAGAGCGTCTGCCAGGTGGCGCAGCCGTCGGCGGGAACCGTGTAGTCCTGTGTGAGGTGCCGAAGGTCCTTGAGCAGGGTGCCGGCCGCTTCATGTTCGGCCCGCAGCTCCCGGATGACCGGCAGCATGACGGTGGACGAATCGGCTTCCGGCTTGCCGTAAAGCGGGAAGAGGGAGACCTCCTCCTTGATGAGATGCTGTTCGAGCTCGGCCCGCAGTTGCCCAAAGAGGCTGTGGACACGAAACAGCTCCGGATGGTTTCGCCCATGCGCCTTGAGCACGGTTTCGCTGAGCTTGCCGATATGGGGCAGCGCCCTGTGCATGTAGGTGTGGTGCTTCTGGTCGATGTGTGCCGCCAGACGGACGTCCGGCATGCCGGCATGATCCGTTTCCCGCGACATCCTGTCGGCTTCCTGCGCCAGCAGATCCAATTGCGGGACAATGGCGGCCGGGGATTGGTTGGCTTCGGCCAGAACGTCCCCAAGCAGCTTGTGGCCACCGCAGCAGAAATCAACGCGATGCGCCCTGAACAACGCGGCGGCCGCGGGCAGACCGGTGACAATGCTTCCGACGGAAAGCGTCTCCCAGTGCGGTTGTGTGTTGTTCGTGGTGCGGGTGCCAGTCGTTGGTTGTGTGGCAGTTGTTGGCTGTGTCATTGAATATCCCTCCCGTATGCGCGGCCTCCTGTGAGGGGCGCGTGGCGATATCATTGTCGGCGGCAGGCGGACGATCCGGATGTCAATGGCCGTCAAGGAGTGTGTAGCCTGTACCTGAATGATAACGCAGCGGGGAGCGGGATGCCGTGATCGGGATCACAGTTTTGCCTCGTTTTTTGGTTGAGCCTGTTTGTGTGGCGCCCTATTCAGGGCTTTCCGTTTCCGCCAGCGCGGTGATGCCCGCAAGGTCAGTCAGCAACAGCTGTCGGGCGGAAAGGGAGCGCAGCAGGCCGTCGGTTTCCAGTTGTCCAAGCTTGCGGCTCACGGTTTCCCGGGCCATGCCGATGTATCCGGCCAGCCCTTCCCGGCTCAATGGCATCCGTATCAGGGTGCCCTCGGGATGCGGTGTGCCGTATTTGTCGGCGAACTGGAGCAGGGCGGTGGCAATTCGGGCCTCCGCGGTGCGGGCCCCCATGCTGTGCAGGGCCTGTTCCATACGCGAGAGCCGGGAGCCCAATTCGTTGATGATGTTCAGCCCGATGTCCGGGTTCTCCCGCAGGAGCTCCGCAAAGGCTTCGCGTGTCAGGGTGCACAGCAACACGGGTTCGAGCGCGACCAGTGTCCAGGGGGAGGGAGAGGGGGAGAACAGCTGTTGTTCTCCGAAGAAATCCCCCTGGGCGAACACATACAAAATCTGCTCGCGGCCATCCGTGCCGGTTCGGACCGCCTTGGCGCTGCCCTCGTTGAAAATGGCCACATAACCGGCCTCATGCCCTTGCGCGCAAATGATTTCCCCCTTGGCGTACCGCTTGTGAAGGGTCATGGCCGCAATGCGTGCCAGTTGCGCGTAATCGAGTGTGGCAAAAATGGGAATGCCCTGGGTGCACAGCTTTTGCAGGCATTTCTTGCAATTGCGTCCGCATGCGGGCTGCTGTGACAAATTGCCGCCATTCTTTTCTTGGTTCATGTGGCCTCCGTCTTCGGCGATCGCGCGCTGTTTATGGTCGTTCCGTACTGCGCTCCTGTCACCTTGTGCCGCCTTCCGGTCCTCTCGCGTCGTTTTCGGGCAAAAACACCCGCCGGCGGGATTTGACCCCGTCGGCGGGCGCGTGATGTCGCATGTGCGCACGGTTCATGCGTGCACGTTCATGTGGTCATGCTGCAGGCGTGGCCGAAGGCTACTCGGTGGCAATCACAACCTTGTCCGAACCGATGACCAGCACGCTGTCGCGCACCATGGAGCCGCGCATCACCGCGCCTTCGGCGGTGTAGGTGCCGGGTGAGGTGACCCGGGCGTAGTAGGTGATGGTCTGGTTGAGCTTCCAGTCCCGGCCCACCACGAAGTCTGCCTGCCTGCCCTCGAAGCTGCGGTACCAGAAGCTGTCGGCAGGCTTGATTCCATATTGCCACGGATTGTCGATGGGCGCCAGTCCCGCGGGCAACCAGTCGGAGATTTCGTACACGCTGTCCATCGCGTCCGCCGAGATGTCCCACTTCAACTGCACGCGAATCAGGTCATTGAGCTTGAATGTGTTCGTCTGCTCACCGGTGGCCTGGTTGTAGTAGGTGCGGGTGAGCGAGAGATCAGGTTCGTTCCCGGTGCCTTCCAGTGGGGCCGTGAATGTGGACGTCAGCATGCCGTTGCCCACAACCTCCGATATCCGCAGGTCGCCCGCCAGTGTGGAGGGGACGGTGATGAAGGCCACCGCGCCGTTTTTCAAGTCTTCCTTGCTGGTATTGCCCGCGTACTGCCAGGTGAAGGACAGCGACACATCGGGCAGCTGGGTGAACCGGGCTTTCACCCACATCAGGTCCTCCGGCCCGGTGAACACGTTGCGGGAGCCGTTGTTCCGCACCCACAGGTGCAGGCCGTCCGCGACGGGCAGCCGCAGCGCGGCAGCCGCGGAGGAGGCCAGCGCGGTCAGCTGCAGCTGTTCATCCTTGCCCGCGTCGCGCACGTTCAGGCGCACATAGGGGTCGGCCGATTCCAGCAGCGGCGCGATGTCCGCGTCCCAGAGGGTTTTTGCGGAAGGCAAATCGCCAACAGCAGCGAAGCCGAGGACGAGGAACAACCGATCCTCGGTGGACATGGTGCGCACGCTGGCCGCGGTCTGCAGCTCCGTCAGTACCGGCTCGCCCAGCGCGGCAAGGCCGTACAGGGCAGGCGCGGAGGCGCCATCGGCGGCGTACAGCTTGCTGTAATACCACGCCTTGAGGGCTTCCGTGCTGCCGTTCTCCGCCAGCAGGCCGGTCAGCAGCGCCGTCATGCGCAAATCGCTTTCCGCGTAGGGCAGGATGCCGTAGCCGCCATCCTCCCGCTGATAGGAAGCCACGTCGACCGTTTCCGGATCGAACAGGCCGTAGGCGTCTTCCTGTTTGTCTTCGGCGGCCGCTTGCATCAGGTCGTTGAGCCAGCGCTGTGCCGAGGCGGAGACCAGCCGTTGATCCAGCCGGTGTCCGCTGCGCCAGGCCAGTCCGTACAGGGTGTCGAGCAGCGCGGCGCGTTCAGGATCCGTGACGGCAATCCGGGTGAGCCCCTTGGTGCCGGCGGGAACGGTCATGCCGTTGGCAAGCGGCACCTGTACCGACTTCGTCATTTCACGGTAGGAGTCGGCCACGGTGAGGGTGCGTTCCACCGCGTCCTTCATTCCGGAGGCGGTTTCCGCCGTCAGCAGCACCTTCCAGGTGCCGGCCTTCAGCGCGCCCAGCGGCAGGTGGACCCGTTCGAAGGCCTTGCCGGTCACGGTGGCATTGAGGGCCGGCAGATCCGGGGAGGTGAGGGTGAAGGTCACCGTGTCGGTTTCCGCCAACGCGGTGCCATAGGCCGTCAGGCCCACTTGCGGTTCGTCCCCCGTGAGGTAGGTGTCGTTCAGGGTTTCGTTGAGGAAGAAGGGCAGGCTGACAATCGTGGAAGCCTGTCCATTGCCGCCGTGCAGGGCCTGCGAAATGCCGGATACCGTGACACGCCAGTCCGTGATGTTGTGCGGCAGGGTGAACGAGAGGGTCCCCGTGCCGGTCTCGTCAAGGGTGGTCATGGCGAAGTAGGCGGTGTCGCGGAAATCGCTTCGGATGACGTAGGCGCCATCCGCGCCGCCAAAGGTCATCGCGGCCTTGGCGCCCTGTTCGGCAGCCGGAGCGGCAGCCATCGCGGATGGCATGGGCATGGCCGTGAATTCCATGACGGCCATGTCGTTCATCATGCCGGCTCCCCGGAGGCCGTACACCGGGTAGGCGTTCGAGCCGGCCCGGCGGACAATCCCGTTGTCCATCCAGCCGTAGAGGGTGTCGAGCACATTGGTGTACTGGTCGGAGAGCTTCAGCAGCGCCTCGTCCACCAGGGAGACATTGACGGCGGCCGGCACGGCGTTGCCTTGCGGATCCCGTGCGGTCAGTGTGAGCGTGACGGTGTCTCCCGGCCGATAGCTTTCCTTGTCGGTTTCGATGTCAAAGGTGATGCGTTTCTCTTCGGCGTCATAACGGACGCTGGTCTGCACGGCCACATAGGCGGTGCCGGTGAACACCACGCCGTCGAGCGTGAGATTCGGCGCCATGGCTTCCTTGAACACCAGCTGGTGGGCGGGACCGTCCTCAAGGGTCACGGACTGGATGCCCTGCCAGGAGGAGACGAACAATGTGCGCCCGGTGACCGGCGCCTCATCGTTGCGGACCACGGTGGCGGTGACCGTATCGCCATCCCGATACGCCTGCTTGTCTGTTTCAAGGGTGTGCCAGACGGAACCGGGATAGCCGTAGTCCCGTTCGGAGAACCAGATATTGTATTCCATGGGATGGTTGTCGCCATCCACGGTTTCGATCTTTGCGGAGAAATACCCTTCGGTGCCGGCGGGAATGTCGTACACGAACACCGCGCGGCCATCCTTGTCGGAGGTGAAGGTGCCGGTCTTCCAGGTTTCCCGTTTCTCACGGTATTCATAGCGGGGAATGACGACCTTGTTCACAAAATCGTACTCCTCGCCCTTTTCTACGCGTTCCCAGGTGGTGCGGGTGACGGTGGCGCGGAACACCTGGCCGGCTTTGGCCGGGCCGCGGAAATCCGGGGTTTCTGAACCGTGGGGACGTGTGTTCCCATACAATTCCGGAGGCGTTTCGGCTTCTGTTTCGGCATTCGCCTGGTTGAGCGGATCCAGATCCACCAGATGGACGTCCGCGATGATGCGACCCACCCGGTCGATATCGCGATTTGCACTGGGATTCGCCTGTCCGGTGGATTCGCCTGCTGCCTTTTCAGGCGTCATGACGCCGTTTTGCATGGGGTTCAAATTGGACAAGTCGTCGGCGTCCTCCTTCGGCACAATGTCGCCGGCAGTGTCCACCCAGACATCGTTGAGGAACACCTGTACCTGCGCGGACGCGGTGACCTCGCCGGTTTCCGGCAGCTCCGCGGTGGCGTACAGCGAGGTCCACCACTGGCCTTGTTGTCCCTCGAAGAATTTTGCCTGATAGGAAATGGTCAGGTTGCCGTCAATGTCCGTTTTGCCTTCGCCCTCGCGGAACCCGTCCGGCTCCTGCAGATTGTAGCGGATGGACTGGTTGGCGACCGGCGTGCCGTCAAAGAAGGCGGCCTGAACGGTGAAGTTCACGGTCTCACCGGGTTTGATGGCCTTTTTGTCCGCAGTGGCGGTGATTTGCCAGGCGGGCTTCACATAGTTTTCCACGGAGAAGCCGGAGACGGAGATGACATCGTCTCCCTGCTTCACGGACAGGGTGTAATAGCCGGTTTCCAGATTGGGCAGGCTGAGGCTGCCGTCCCACACGCCGTTTTCAACCGGCAGGGACAGGGTCATCAGCGGCTTTTGCAGCATGGGGAACCAGTAGCTGGAACGGGTGTCCATCCACGGATACATCCAGCCGCCCTGGGCCAGCTCCACGGTGACGGCCTGCGGGGAAACGCCGGTGGCGCGATGACGCGCGAAGCCCCAGAAATGGACGGTGTCCGTGGGTTTGTAGAGGGTGCGGTCCAGCCCGGCATAGCGCCAGTAGTTGCCCTCCTCTGTCCTGGACGGCCAGATGGAACGGCCGCTGGTGCCATTGTCGGCGATGGTGGGATATCCGCTGTTGTAGACGGAAACAGCGCCATTGTCATGCCGGAGCAGGTAGTATTCCGGCTGGGACTGTTTTTCCTCGGGGACGGGAATGCGCATCAACGTGGCCAACCCGCCGGCATCGGTTGTGTCGGTGGCACCGGTGGAGAGGCTTTCCACGGTGAAGTCACGAAGGGGCTCGCCGGTCTTGAGGCTGTTGAGCCAGAAAACCGTTTTGTCCTTGTCCTCGATGAACCAGGCGGCGGTATCGGTGACCTGCAGCAATGCCTGTGCCTTCAAGGGTGCCGCTGTGCCGCCGGCCTGCAGCTCCACCAGGTAGAAGCCGGCGGGAAGCAGTTCGGGCATTTCGGTCCAGGTGGCCGGCATGGTGTTGAAATCGATGGATTGGGTGTAGGTGAGCTGGGTGGGCAGCTTGCCGGTATCCAGCAGGTTTTGGCTGTGGGACCACCAGGCCCAGTCCGGGACCTTGTCCTTCTGTGCCAGGGCCTCAACAAAGGCCTGCGCGTTCGCGTAGCGGTACGCGGTGACGGCCATGTCCGCCTTGCCGTCTGTCTGCAGATGCGCGGGCAGGGAGAGGTTGAAGGGGATGACAGGCTTTTCCGCCGTGGGGAACTCCAGCCAGCTGCTGCCAATGGAGAGCCAGCCATTGTCCGGATTGGCGGAGGTCTTCTCGTCCGGATTCGTTTCAAAGGAGAAGGTGAGATCCGCCGGGAGTTTCTCGTCGGTTCCTGTGAGGGGCAGGCCTTCTTTGACCGTGACGGTGTATAGTGTGCCGGGGGTCAGCGGCTTGCGCGGCACAAAGGCCACGGCGGTGCCATGGGTTTCAAACCGGCCGTCCACCTCGGGAGAGATGCTGAAATGTGCCTTGTCCAGATTGATCCCGGCATGTGAGAAATAGATTTCAATGCCGGTGTCCACAGGCACATAGGAGCTCTGGTGGGCCGGCAGGGTGCCGACAACGCCAAAATCCTTCCGGGTCTGGAAGGCGAAGGAGATGACCTCGCTGTCCGAAGCGGTCATGTCAAAGAAGTACAGCGCGTTGTCCGCCAGCGGATGGGAGGGGGTGACGCGGAAGGTGTTGCGGGAGACGGGTTCGAGCTTCAGGCTGAAAGTGTTGTTTTCAGTCTCCGCGGAACCGTCGGACGCGCCGTCCGAACCGTCGGACGCACCGCCCGAACCGTTGTCCGTGCTGTCCCCCGCAGCTGTGATTGCGGGCGGATTGCGCAGCTTGAGCCGATTGCCCAGCTCGGCCAGGACGCGCGCCGCCTGGAAATCATCCGTGTCCGGGCCGGAAAAGATGGCCATCTCTTCGTCCGGAACGGTGAGCAGGAAGGTGGTGTCCGGGAAAATGCCGGTCCTGTCGGACTTGTCGGCCTCCAGCGCGTATCCTTTCCTGTAGGTGTCCGCGTTGGCCCGCAGGGATGGCGACAGCGGCGTTCCAAGCCAGAAAACGGGAACGGCCAGTGCCATGACCAACAGCACCGCGAGGGCGCGTTTGCCGGGGATGCGTTCAAATGGATTCCTTTTCATGACATACCTCCAAGATTGTTGCAAATCACCGGCATCATACCGGCAATACATCCTGACACCACACGTTGCACAGCCGCATGGATGATCGTTACCTTTTTTGGGGTTCATCCAATCAGACGTGGGGAATCCCGATGTGGTTCATTGACAGGATGCAATCCCACGATTTTCTCGCCGAGCGCATGCCTGGCATGCCGGGAACGGGTGACGGCGGGAAAACATGCGACGGCGGATAAACACGAGACGGCAGATAAACATGGGGCGGCGGATAAACACGAGATGACGGAAAAACACAAGTCGGTTGAAAAACACAAGACGACACGTCGCCGGTGCGATATACTATTATCGATAATGGTGTGTGTGAGGGAGCCGATGAGAAAACGATTGAGCATGTCCATCAGTGAACAGATCCACGAGCATCTGCGCAGTGAAATCATGGATTGCACCCTGATGCCGGGAGATCGCATCCTGGTGCAGGAGGTGGCCGGCCGGTTTGGTGTGAGCCAGGCCCCTGTGCGGGACGCGCTCGAGAAACTCAAGCAGGACAACCTGGTGGACGCCCGTCCCAACCGGGGGGTGGTGGTTTCGCAGATTACCCGGCAAAAAATGCAGGAGCTGTTCGATGTCCGTGTGCTGATGGAAGGCTATGCCGTCAGGCGCGCGCTCCGGCATATCGGAACAAGGGAGATCATTGTGCTCGACCGCCTGGTGGACGAGATGGCGAACGCCGTCGACACGGGGGACAAATGGGGCGCCGCCATGGCGGACCTGAAGTTCCACGGCTATTTGTATGGATTGTGCGACAACCATGTTGTGCAGGACACCTGGGCCCGCATTCAGGACAACATGATCCGCTACATGAACATCAGCCAGAGACGGTTGCCCATGGACAACCTCATTCCGGCGCATCGCGCGTTGGTTGACGTGCTCAGACAGGGAGATGCCGACCGGACTGAGGCGGCGTTCCTGGAGCATATCGGCAGCTCCTTTCACATCGAAATTCTCGAGGATGAGGCACCGCCGCAGCAGTAGACCCTGATATGGCAGTGCCATCCCCCTGGTGATGAACCCTGCCGCTGCAAAAGTCCCTGTGTTGGAAGGGCGTCGAAAAAACGCAGCGGCACTTGTTTCCAAGCACCGCCGCGCATGTGGTCTTCAAAGCTTTTCTGAAACCCGGCGGCTAAAAAATCGCCTTGTCGGCCAGCTTGTAGTCGGCAATCCCCAGTTTGCGCACAATGTCGATGCCATATGGACATTTGAGCGTGCACAAACCGCATGCGGTACAGGCATCCGCCTTGACGGGCATGGCCTCGTATTGTTCCCGGGCCAGTTCCTTGTTGCCAAACCAGAACCGCAGGCGCTCCCGCAGGGCGTATTCCGCCGTGTCGGTCACGGTGCCGTCCGCCATCTGGCGATCAAACCAGCCTTCGAGCTTGAAAATACCGGGAATGTCAATGCCTTCGGGACAGGGCATGCACGCGTCGCACTGGCGGCACACATAGCGGCCAAGCTCCGGCGCGGTTTGGTACAGCTCTGCTTTTTCTTCATCGGACATCGGCGTGAACTCCTCCGCGAAGAGAAGATCCGCCTCCAGCATGGCGCGGTTGTTGATGCCGGCCACCACGACGGAGACCGGCTGGCTGAACGCGTACCGGAAGGCGGCCGGCGCGCTGCGATACAGCAGGCCGTCCGCGATGGGCTTCATCAGGATCACGGCGGTGCCCTTCTGCTGCGCGAGCGGCAGCAGCACCTCCTCGATTTTCGGGAAGTTGAACCGGTCGTAATAGTTGATGGTGGACATGACCGCGGCGAACGGGTACCGGTTCAAGGCCGCTATCAGCACATCCGGCTGTCCGTGCATCGACAGGCCGATGTGCCGGACCTTGCCCGCCCGAACCGCCTCTTCGGCGCCTGCCAGCGCGCCGTCCGGCGCGAGGATGGCCTCGAGCTCATCCATGGTGCCCACCGCATGCATCAGCAGCACATCCACATGATCCGTCCGAAGGTTTTCCAGACTCCGGTTCAGCGAATCCAGACAGCCCTGACGCGTGCGCTCGCCGGTCTTCGTGACCAGCACATACTCGTTTCGCCGATGGGAGACGGCCTTGCCGATTTTGCGCTCGGATTCCCCATTGCCATAACTGGCGGCGGTTTCGATATAATTGCCGCCGGCGTCAAGGTAGCGGTTGAGCAGGTGCTCCGCTTCCACAAAAGGGATCTCCAGCAGGTGAAATCCTCCGAAGCCGAGCAGGCTGGTTTCAAGTCCGGTGTTTCCGAATGCGCGTTTTTTCATGGGGTGCTCCTTTCAGGTGGGGGTGGGGCATGGGGTCTGACCCCACGGGTGGTATGGAGGTCTGACCCCGAGGGTGTTGTGGGGTCTGACCCCAAGGGTCGTATGCGTCAGACCCCGGGGGTGGCGGCGCGCATCAGTCGGTCGAGGATGACCGCGAGCTGCGCACGGGTGGCGATGCCGTCCGGCTGGAAGGTGTTGTTGGCGTCCACGCCGGTGATGATGCCGGCATTGGCCATGGTTCGCACGGGCAGCACAAAGGGGGCGGCCACCCTGCCGAGGTCCGGAATGGCAATGCTGGAGAGCGCCTGCAGTTCTCCAGCTGTCCGCTGCAGGATATAGGCCATTTCCTCACGGGACGCATGCCGGTTGATCCAGGCGGTGCCGAATTCATTCCCCTTGATGATGTCCATGGCCAGCGCGTAATCGAGATATCCCTGGTACCAGGGCTGCTTTGTGGCAGTGGCCGCGTTGGTCAGGTCGGTGAGCACGTCGGTGTTTTCACTGTCGCGCGCATGCATGCGCGCGGCGACCGTCAAGACCTGCGAGAGAGTGACGGTGCCGTTTGGCTCAAACTGTCCGTTGACGCCAATCATCAGCCCGTCCTGATTCATCCGCAGCGCCGCTTCATAATACCATTGCCCCGGTTGGATATCCGGGAAGGGGTTGGCGGGGGGCATTGCCGCATCCCCGTCTTCCGGTTCGGGCGTGGCCGCACCTGGTGTGGTTGAGCCGGGCGGGGAGGTCCCCAGCGCGGTTTGCCGCAGCCCGTCTTCCCAGGTGTAGGTGTAGGGCAGACAGGCGTCGTACGATCTGCCTTCCAGGCGCATCTCCTCGTGCGTCCTGGCCAGGTAGGCCACCCTGGTATTGGCATCCTGATAGCCCACGCTGTCGTTGTAGGTGGGGTCGAACTCGTACCAGGCATCCTCCAGCTGAACCGCGATCCAGGCATGCTTGACACCGTCCACCACGCCGGAGACGGGATACGCCGCCACGCCGCCGGCCAGCAGCAGCATCACGCCAAGCTGGGCGTAGGACTGGCACACGCCGGAGCCGGTGGTGATGAAGGGATGGACGGAGTAGATGGTGAAGGTTTGGTCATAGGAGAAGTTTTCGACCAGATGCCGGTTGACCGCGACCAGACGTTCCCGGTCGGTCATGCCTTCGGTGAACAGGGCCTCCGCGGTCCGGTTGACATAGGCGCGCACCGCCGCGCGTTCAGCAGTGCTGTCCAGGTAGGTTGGCTTGATGGTCAGCACAGATTCGCCTGTGGAATACCCGGTCTGCTCAAAACTGAGATGCTCGACCGCCATCATCACCATCAAATTCTGGATGCTCTCCTCATAGAGGGAATCCGCGATGGCCTTTCCATCTGTTTCCATGGCGTATACAAACGTATCGGGATACCGGAATGTATCCTGAACGAAGACGTTCATGGCCGTCTGCCGGTTGATTTGAATGGCATTGGCAGGAATTGTGACAGCTGCCAGCACAGGGGCCGGTGCGAGGGCGGTGAGCATTACGAGCGTGACAAGCAAAAGCGGCAGCAATCGCCGGATCATGCGGGGGCGGCGCATCAGCGCGGGGGAGGATTTTGCCATGCGGAACTCCTTGCCGGTAAGTTTGATCCCATTGTACCATGCCGCGCCACGATCAACGCTGTGGGACTGAGGTGGTGTCATGGGTCATGAACCGCTGTCATGCGCCATGAACCGCTGAAAGTCCATTTCCTGAAGGCGCGAAGCGATCTGCTTCTCCCTTTTCCATATCTGCTGAAGCACGACGGCCACCAGCATCATCGTGATCGCCCTGGCCCAACTGTACGGGCTTGCAGCGCCGCCCCGTGCCCATTCAAGCAGAAGATGCAGCGAGCCGTAGCCGATGCCGGTGACCAGACTGTATTTTGGCAGCCGAACCGCCACCCATGCAATGGGGATGTAAAAAAGATGGGTATAGATCTGTGAGGTCTGCAAAACGAGAGACAACAAAACCGCGCCAATGGAGATCAGCGCGCACAAAACCATCCATAGGGTTTCGGTTCGCCTGCGAAACGGGTGCATGGTTATCCTCGCCACAGCTGAAAACTCGCCGGCCGCCAGCGTGGCAAGACCGGTGTCATCCTGATTCTTACCCATCTGCAGGATGCGGAAACGCAAGGTGGCCTGTGTGCCGAAGCCAGTCCACGGTGTCCGCGATGGTGTCCGCGAACGGGCGTGTGGCATAGCCGAGTATTGTTTCCGCCTTCTCGTGGGAATAGCGGATTTCACCGGACAGGGTGTGCAGCGCATAGGGGGTGAACAGCGGGGCGCCCGGGTTGTGCCGTTCCAGCAGCGAGAACAGCGGCAACCCCATCCGGGCAAGCCACATGGGTGCCATGGCGCGTACCGGCCGACCACCCAGATAGCGGCTGAACAGCGAGAACAGCTCCGAGATGGGAATGAAGCGGTTGCCCAGCAGATATGCCTCCCCCGGACTTCCCCGCGACGCGCACAGCATCAATCCCCGCGCGACATCCCGCGCGTCCACGAAATCGAAGCCGCCGCGGACGCCCATGGGGATCCGGCGCGCGGCAAACGCGAGCAGCAGGCGGGTGGTGTGTCCCATGGCATGATCACCCGGGCCGCAGAGTCCGGTGGGAAACACAACGCACGCAGGCAGCCCCGCCGCGGCGGCTCGCAGCACCAACAGGGTGGCCTCGGCCTTGGATTTGGCATACGGTCCCACCACCGCATCTGGGTTGAGCGCTGATGTTTCCCGCACCACCACCCCCTTGGGCAGCTCCGGCAGGGCATGCACGCTGCTGACGTGAATGAACCGGCTGACACCGAATCGCTTGCAGGCTGCCAGCATGTTTCCGGTACCGGTGACGTTGACCTCGCGCAGCAGTGGATTCGGTTTGCCGGACGTGCTGATCATCCCCGCGCAGTGGTAGACAACCGGCGGGGGTCTGACCCCGTTTTCGAGCAGCGGGGTCAGCGAGGCTGCGTCCAGCAGGTTGCCGTACACCTTTTCAACACCCTGTGGGAGCCATTGCTCCGCCGGGTCGCCCGGAAGCACCAGAGCCCGCACGGGATGCCCGGCTTCGAGCAGAAGCCGCACCAGTGCCGAACCGAGATGGCCGGTGGCCCCGGTGACGACATGATACGTCTGCATGCCAACACCTCCCCCCGACATGGCGGCTTCACGTTCCCGCCCGTGCGCCGACAGCGGCTGAACCGGGTTCATAGATAACAGACACGGTGTTGAATATCGACCACGGTTTCATTATGATGACAGTGTGACCGGGGAACAACGGGCACCTGTCCCCGGATTGTCCACTGTCGCACAGGCGTGCGGACAGGTGTTCGGGAACGGGCAAAGTCCGTTCATTTGCCGGGGAGGTGATGGCGTTGGATCGCCGGGTGAAGTATACCAAAATGGTGCTTCGGCAGAGTCTGCTCGAGTTGATGCGCAGCCAGCCTGTTTCCCGCATCACGGTGACGGCGCTGTGTTCGCGCGCAGACATCAACCGCAACACCTTCTACACCCATTACGGCTCGCCTGCCGAGGTGCTCTCGGAGATAGAGGCGGATTTGATGCGGGAAATCCAGCAGTCGCTCGAGACCCTGCTGGAGGTGGAGCAGGTCACGGACATGCTCGTGGAGATTTTGCGTGCCATTGCCGGCCAGCGGGCGCTGTGCCGGGTTCTGTTCAGCGAGACCGGAGATCCCGCCTTCCTGCCGCGCATTCTATCCATTGCGCACGATCACAGCATGGCGGCCTGGCGCAAGGCCAAACCCGCGTTGGCGGACGAGCAGATGGAAATGTTGTACGCGTTCTTCTCGCAAGGCAGCGCGGCGGTCATCCGCCGCTGGATCATGCAGGAGGACGGGATGCCGTCGGAAGCGCTGGCCGCCTTTCTGCAGCAGTTGATAGGACAGGGGTTCCGCTCGTTCAACTGAATGGCACTGGCAGTAGGAACCTGCTCCCTGAAACAAGGCTTGCCGCGCCGAAACAAGGCCTGCCGCACCGAAACAAGGCCTGCCGTGCCGAAACAAGGCCTGCCGTGCTGAAACAAGGCTTACCGTGCTGAAACAAGGCCTGCCGTGCTGAAACAAGGCTTGGCGCGCCGGAAGTGGACCTGCCACCTCAGATTGGGGGATCCTGCGAATTTGAAAGGAGAACCTGCATGCTTGTGCTTCATGTGCTTTCCCAATGGCGTACGCCCTTCCTGACGGAGTTGTTTGGTTTCATCACCCGGTTCGGGGAGGAAACCGTGGCCATTCTGGTCATCTGCACGCTTTTCTGGTGTGTGAACAAGCGCCTGGGTTACGGCGTGGGCATCGCCTTCTTTCTTTCCGGGCTGCTGGTGCAGGGGCTGAAAATCGGGTTCCGCGTGGACAGGCCCTGGATACGGGATCCCGCATTCCAACCTGCCCCGGAGGCGCTCGAAAAGGCCACGGGATACTCGTTCCCAAGCGGCCACACGCAGACCGCGACAGCCATATTTGGCGCCATTGCCTTTGCCGTGACGCGCTGGCGCCTGCGCGCGCCGCTGATCGCCATCCCGCTGCTGGTCGCCCTTTCCCGGATGGTGCTCGGCGTCCATACCCCGCTGGATGTGACGGTTTCCTTGGTGCTGACCACAGTCATCAGCGCCGTGGTGATGCGCTGGATGGCCGCACGGGAACCCTTTTTCCCGTCACATGCCCTGTCGGTGCCCGCAGGGCAAACCTTGCCGGGTGAGGTTGCTGCCCCGTCCGGCACAGCCGGGTTGTCGGATCACAGCCGGACGCTGCTGCTTTCCGCGCTGGTCGCGATCACAAGCTTTGGGCTGATGGGGTTCGCCACAGGATTGTACAGCCGGAACCTGATGGACGCGCATTACCTGGCCGATTCCTTCAAGATGGCGGGCAGCGGCATTGGCTTTGCGGTGGGACATTATGTCGAGAAGCGGTTCGTCCGGTTTTCCACAAGGACACGCCGCGGGTGGATGCAGCCTGTGAAGGTGTTGCTGGGTGTCGGGGTGCTGCTGGGATTGCAGCAGGGACTCAAGCTGGTGCTTGGTGCCGGCGCGGGGGCCAACGCGGTGCGGTACGCCCTGATGATCTGCTGGGCACTGGCCATCTGGCCGGCGCTGTTCAGCCGGATTTTCATCCTCAGGGCGAAAAACTGACCATGCATCGTCATGGGGTTCCCCCTTGGAATTGGACGCGATTGGGTGTATGACGGGTGTGGGGGCACAGTCGCGTGCATGAGGGCACATCGGTGTTTCCGAACTCGCATCGGGGTGCATGAGGGCGCATCGGTGTTTCCGAACTCGCATCAGGGTGCATGAAGGCGCATTCGTTTGTGGGAAGACGCTTCGGAGCGCATGAAGGATGTATGAAACAGGCGGGAGGGATAATCATGGGCATGTTTTCAATACATATCTTTGACGATCAAGAGGAACCGGCCAATCCGTGCGGGGCGAAAGGGCCTTTCACACGCCGTGTTTTTGTGAAACGTCGGGGAACGGCCTGGCTGCTCCTGTTCACCATGCTGTGGATGGTTTTGGCGGGCGCCTTCCCTGTACCCGTTCAGGCTGTGGTTCGCACGGCGGGTTCCTGGGCCGACTTTGTCTCCGCATTTGATGCATTGAAGGCGAGTGGCGGCACCATCCAGCTCACGGCCAACATCATCGCGCCGTCCGGGGGGCAAAAGACCTTCGCCGCCACGACAGAGGGCGTTGAGGTACAGATTCTCACGGAAGGATTCCTGTTTCGTGTCACCGGCAGCCAAATCACATTTGGGGAAGGGGCCAGCTTTCAAGGGGACAGCACGGGAATGATCCTGAGTGTTGGCAGCGGTGGCGGATATCAGGGCGCGCTGGTGCTCGATGGCGCGGAGGTGCTTCAGCCGACGGGCAATCTGTCCCCTGCCGTTCGGGTGGAATCCAATGGGGCGCTGCAGTTGCTCCGTGGAACCATCACAGCCTACGGCACCACTGTGGAGGTGCAGCCCGGTGGGGCCGCCAGCATGGCGGGCGGCCGTATCAACTCCTGGAATACCGATTCTGTTGGCATTTCCGTCCAGGCCGGCGGAACGCTGCATGTCCGCGGCACCGGCACGATGATTCAGGCGCTCGGGAGCGGTTCGGTGGGCATCCATTCCCATGGCCGGGTGACCCTTTCCGACGCGCCTGTCGTCGAAGCGGTCGGCACACTGTCAAAGGCCGTGTATCTCAAGACCACCGGCGAACTGGAGATGAACGGCGGCCGGCTGGAAGGTGGGGGATATGGGCTTGTGAATGAGGGAACCCTGGCGGAAATCCATGGTGGCACCATTCAGGGGAATATCTGTGGTCTCGCGGCGCACCAGGAAACGCATGTTCATGACGGATCCATCTCCGGGTTGGGTGCTGCGGTGATTGTCTGGGCATCTTTTTCCATGTATGACGGCGAGCTTTTCGGGACGGATGCCGTCCTTGTCCTCGCGTCGGATGGTGCGCGGCCCATCCTTTACAATGGCGAACTGAACGTGCTGGTGGAGACAAACCCGGAAGTCAGGTTCAATCCGGGAATCGACGCCGAGCTGATCTACTACACCGCATTGTCGTGGGGGGAGGAGATTGCGCATGAGGTGACCCAGACACGCATTCGCAAACGGATCTCGTTTGAGGTCATATCTCCGGAGCTTGTTGAGCTTGTCCCGGGAACGCCCGTTACAATCCCTTTTGCCGTCAAGGGACAGAAGGCAATCGGCGGCTCGCTCATTGACATGGAGGATATGCTTGGGACCAGTGGTGGTGTGCATCTTGGTGAAATGAATGCGGTTGCGTACACGGTATCCGGGAACAGCCTCACCTTCAGTCCCGAAGCGACGGGCAGCGGCGTGCTGACCATCGACGACACCCTCACTTACAACGGCACCACGGAGATTCCGGTCACGGTTGCGCTTGCGGCAACACCCACGCCGACACCGGAAGCAACCCCGACGCCGGAAGTGACCCCGACGCCGGAAGTGACACCGACGCCGGAAGTGACCCCGACCCCTGAAGTGACCCCGACGCCGGAAGTGACCCCGACCCCTGAAGTGACCCCGACCCCCGGGGGATCACCCGCCATGGCGCGGTTCCAACGGACGAATCCCTATACGCGCGGACAGTTCTCCGATGTGGCGGAAACCAGCTGGTACGGGCTGGATCAGCAGGGGGTCATCGCGGACGCGTTCGAGCTGCGGCTGATGCTTGGCAAGGGTGGTGGCCGGTTCGATCCGACCGGACAGGTGACGCTGGCCGAAGCGCTGACCATGGCCGCGCGGGTGCACCGCATCTATCAGACGGGTGCGGACGGCTTTGTCCAGAGCACGCCGTGGTACCAGGTCTATGTGGATTACTGTGTGGCGCAAGGCATCATCACCGGTTCCGATTTTGCAGACTATACCCGGCCCGCCACGCGCGCGGAGCTGGCGTACATCTTCTCGAACGCGTTGCCGGAAGCCGAGTTCGCCACGCAGAACACGGTGAACCAGTTGCCGGATGTCAACGCGGGAACCCCTTATGTGACGGGGATTCTGCGCCTGTACCGGGCAGGGGTCCTCTCGGGAAGCGATGCGCTGGGCACCTTCCATCCCGACCGACCCATCTCCCGGGCGGAGACCGCCGCGATTGTCAGCCATGTGGCGCAGCCGGGACGACGCGCAACCGGCAAGACGTATGGCGGCACCTGATGGGCAATGATGGGGTCTGACCCCGATATGGACGCGGCCTTGGAGAGATGCTCCGGGGCCGCGTTTTTTATGGTGCCCCGGACTCGACAGGGTCTGTCTTGAAAGGATACGATAAAGAGGAAAATCGCGCCAACGTGATCAACACGCCAGCGTGATCGACACACCAACCCGATCAGCACACCAAGGAGGAACCCGGGATGTTGAGAATCCTGCACACGTCCGATTGGCACATTGGCCGCCTGTTGTACGGGCGGAAACGATATGAGGAGCACGCCGCGTTTTTGGACTGGCTGGTTGCCCGGCTGGATGAGCATCAGGTGGATGTGCTGCTGGTTGCCGGAGACATCTTCGACACCATGGCGCCAACCAATTATGCGCAGGAGCTGTATTACCGGTTTCTTCACCGGGCGGCGGCCACGGGGTGCCGCCATATTGTCGTCACGGGCGGCAACCACGATTCGCCCTCTTTTCTGGACGCGCCAAAACCGCTCCTGGCCGCGCTGCAAATCTACGTGATTGGCGAAATGACCGATCCGCCGGAGGATGAGGTGCTGCTGCTCCGGGACGACCAGGGCCTGCCGGAACTGGTGGTCTGCGCGGTGCCGTTTCTTCGGGAACGGGATGTGCGCTTGTCGGAAGAAGGGGAAAGCGTGACAGACAAGGCCCGGAAGTTGGAAGAAGGCATCTCGGCGCATTATCGGCGGGTTGGTCAACGGGCGCAGGCGGTTCAGGAGATGGCGGCGTGTGAGGGGCGGCGTGTGCCCATTGTGGGCATGGGACATCTGTTTGCGGCCGGCGGCGCGGTGCAGGAGGAGGACGGCGTTCGGGAGCTCTATATCGGCTCGCTGGCGCAAGTTCCCGCCAATGCCTTTCCCGCGTGCTTTGACTATGTGGCCCTGGGCCATTTGCATGTGCCGCAACAGGTGGGGGGAAGCATTCATGTCCGGTACAGTGGCTCCCCGCTGCCCATGGGCTTTGGAGAAGCCAAACAGCAAAAGCAGGTCTTGCTGGTGACGTTTGGGGAGCCGGAGATTCCGGCGGTTTCAGAAGGCGGCCTGCCCGCGGGGGAGGTCGCAGTTGGAAACTGGTGGCCCGGCATCGCGTCCGTACCGATCCCCCGGTTTCAGTCACTGGCCAGGATTTCAGGAGACATGGCATCACTGGAGGCGGCCATTCTGACCCTCAAAACCACGGATCCCACAGCGTGGCTGGAGGTAACCCATACGGGCGACGCGGTGATTGGGGATCTCAGGGAACAGGTGGAGGGCATGGTTGCCGGATCCGGCCTCTCGTTGCTGCGGATTCAGGATGAGAAGCTCATTGTGCGCGCCACGGCACCGCTGCAACAGACGGAAACCCTGGACGATCTCTCCCACGAAGATGTGTTCGAACGCTGCCTGGAAACCTTCGAGGTTCCGGAACCACAGCGGGAGGTGCTGCGGCAGGCGTATCAGGAGATTGTGCTGTCCATGGACATGGCGGATGTCCATGCGGAATAGGCACGGCAACACGTAGGCCAACGCGGTATTGGTGCCAATGGCGCAGGCCGGCGCGAAATCGGCGCAGGGCACATCTCTTGGAACCAAACAACGGATGAATGACGGGAAGGGCATGAGATGAGAATTCTGAAGGTTCGTTTCTGCAACTTGAATTCACTGGCCGGAGAATGGGAAATCGATTTGACGGATCCCGCCTATGAGACGCATGGGTTGTTTGCCATCACCGGGCCCACCGGCGCGGGCAAATCCACCCTGCTCGACGCCATCTGCCTGGGGCTGTATGGCCGAACCCCCCGGCTGGACAATGTCAACAAGAGCGGAAACGAGATCATGTCCCGCCGCACGGGGGAGTGCTTCGCGGAAGTGACATTCCAGACCCAGGCCGGCAGGTATCGCTGCCACTGGAGCCAGCAGCGGGCCCATAAAAAACCGGAAGGGGACTGGCAGCAGCCAAAGCACGAAATGGCTGCGGCGGATACCGGGGAAGTGCTGGCCTCCAAAATCAAGGACGTGGACAGTCTGGTGGAGGAGAAGACCGGGATGGACTTCGACCGGTTCACCCGTTCCATGTTGCTGGCGCAGGGCGGATTTTCGGCCTTTTTGCAGGCGAAGGTGGAGGAACGCGCCACCATTCTGGAGCAGATTACGGGCACCGGGATCTACGGAGAAATATCCAGACAGGTGCATCAGCGGAACGCGGAGGAGATGAAGCGGCGGGAGCTGCTGGAGGCGGAGCTCAAAGGCGTCCAGCCCATCCCGGAGGAGGAGGAAAGGATTCTTGAGGCCGGGTTGCTGAAGAAAACCGAAGCGGCACAAGCACTGGAGACGCAGCAAAAATCAGTGTCGGCACAGATTGCCTGGCATGAAAGGATTGCCGGCCTGACGCAAGCGCAGGCGGCCTGTCAGCAGCGGCAGGCCACGCTCCGGGAACAGCGGGAGGCCTTCAAGCCCAGTCGGGAGCAGTTGGAAAAGGCCAACCGCGCGCAGACGCTCAACGGGGAAGCGGCCACGCGCAAGGCGCTTGCAGCGGAACAGCGGCAGGAGCAATTACAGCAGGTGGAGGACAACGGTCGGCTGCCGCTTTTGGAAAGCACGCTGGAAGCAGCAGTGAAGACCCATGCCGCCGCGGCGGAAACATTGGCGGCGGCGCAGGAGAAGGCGGCGAACCTGGCGCCTGTTCTGAAGCAGGCGCAGCAGCTGGATGTGGAAATCCGTGAAAAGGCGCATCCATTGGTGGAAAAACAAAAAGCCCTGCAGGCCGCGGACAAGGCGCTCCGCAAGCAGCGGGAGGTCGCGGCGGAAACCGCGCGGAACAGTGGGACTTGTCAGCAAACCCTCACGACGTTGACCACGATGCTGACGCAAACCGCGCGGGACGAGCAGCTGGTGACCGAGTTGGCGGGGCTGCGGGAGCGGTTGGATGCCATCAGGACACAGCAGCGGCAGCAGCGGCAGCGGGCAACCGCGTGGGAGGACGCAAAAAAGGCCCAAGGGAAGGCGGAGTGTGAGCAAACCAAACTGGCCGAAGCCCAGCAGGCGCTCAGGGAGAAGCTCGCCGTCGAAAAGACAGCCTATGAAACGCGCAAATCAGCATTCGAGAAATTGTTGGCGGGAGAGACGCTGTCCGGGTTCCGGCAGAAAAGCCAACAGCTTGCCGACCGGCTGCAACAGCTGCGGGCCATCCTTTCGGAGCATGGAACCGGGAAAGCGCAGTTGACCCGGCTGGAGGCCGTGAACCGCGCGGAAGAGGAATCGCAGGCGGAAGCACAGATGTGTCGGGCCGCCCTTGGGCAGCATCAGGCGGCGTTGGCCGGCCAGAGCAGGGAAACAGAGCTGCTGGCACAGCAGGTGCAATTGTTGAAGCGCATCACGGATTTGACGAAGGAACGGGCGCATCTTGAAGCGGGAAAACCCTGCCCGCTGTGCGGCGCAACCGAGCATCCCTACGCGGACGGCCAGCTTCCCGGGCAGGATGAAACCGATCAGGCGCTGACGGCGGCCAAAGAGAGGGAAAAGGCGCTGACATCCCAGGTTCAGGCGGATGAGATTGCGCTGGCGAAGCTTGCCGCGACACAGGAGCACGCGGCGCGGGAACGTCAGGAACGGCTGCTTGCGTTTGAACAGGCCATGCAGCGGGCGCAGGGCCTGTGGACGGACATGACAGCGGTCCCGCTGCCGGAGGTTGGACGGTTCGTGCAGGGAGAGGCTTTTGTCTGGCCGACCTTTGAACGGATTTGCCTCGAATCGGAGACTGCTGGAGGCGAGGCGACGACGGAAGATGCCGTTACGGAGGCAGCCGTCACGGAGGCGCTGCGCTTGATCCAGGCGCAGGAAGCCGTGCTGGCGCAGGGAGAGATTCGGCTGGCGGAAATCCGGGCGGCCCTGACCGCGTTCCTGGAGAAGGCCGAAGCGGAGGAAGTGGTGCTGCAGGGGCTGCGTGACGGGCTGGAGCGGGAAGCGGCCGCCGTGACACAGGCGGACGAGGAGATGCGGCAGGCGGTCAATGAGGTGGCGGGCTGCCGTGCTCAGGCAGAAAGGCTTTCAGAGGAAACGGCCTCGTTCGGGCGCGTGCTGGCAGAGGCCGTGGACAAGCTGTGTGTCACGGTTCGCGCGTATGTCCCGGAGGACGTGGAACCCATGGAGGGTGTGAACGTCCTGGAGAACGCGGAACTCGTGGAGAACGCGGAATCCCCGGGAAACGCGGATGTTCCGGAGGGGGCGGACGACCGTGTGGAGGTTTCCCGCAGCATTGCATGGCTCGAACGTGTTTTTTCCACCCTCGTGGAGCGGCAGGCGCTATGGACGACACGGCAGAACGAACGCCGGCAGCTGTCCGAGAAACTGGCCGTTCTGATGGAGCAGCAGGCGCAGCAGGCGCTGGGGATTGAACAGCATGAGGCGGAGATGGAAGCCTTGCGGCAGGAGGTGGCCACGCAAACGCTTGCGCTCGAAGCGTTGCGAAAAACCCGTGGCCTGCTGCTGGACGGATGCGCCGTTGCAGAGGTTGAAGCCGAAACCCGGCAGGCGCTCGATGCGGCACAAGCCGCTGAAAAGCAGGCCCTTGCCGCCGTGACGGAAGCCAGGAATGCGTTGGAGACACTCAAAGCCCGGCAAAAGGACAGGTCGGAGCGCATGTCTTCAAGGGAAGCCCGTCTCACAGGGCTGCATGAACAGTTCAGCCGGAGGTTGCAGGATCTTGGGTTCGCGGATGAGGCCGCCTGGACGGCCGCGATTATCCCGGAAACGGTACGGATGGCCCTGCAGGAGCAGGCGCTCGCGCTGGAAAAGGAAACGCACGCCAATGAAACCAGGTTGGCAGAGGTGTCCCGGCAGCTGGTGGAGGAACAGGAAAGCGCCTCTGGGACAGAGCCCAAAGACGCGCTGTTGGAGCAAAAAACCGCACTGGATGGCCAGATGACCTCCCTGCAGCAGGATATCGGCGCGATGCGCCAGCAGCTGGCGCACAACCGGCAGCTGCGTGTTCAGGCGGCGGACAAGCTCAGGCAGTATCAGGCACAGCAGCAGGTATGCCGGCACTGGAACAGTCTGCACGCGCTGATTGGATCGGCCGACGGGAAAAAGTATCGGAATTTCGCGCAGGGAATCACCTTTGACATGATGGTGCGTCATGCCAATGTCCAACTGGCCAAGCTGTCCGACAGATATTTGCTGACGCTGGACAAGGATGCGCCGCTGGAGCTGTTCGTGATGGACAATTATCAGGCGGGTGAAAAGCGGTCCACCAAAAACCTTTCCGGAGGGGAGAGTTTTCTGGTCAGCCTTGCGCTGGCGTTGGGCCTCTCGAACATGGCCAGCCGCAAGGTGCGCGTGGACTCGCTGTTCCTCGATGAAGGCTTCGGCACCCTGGACGAGGAGACGCTGTCCGCCGCGCTGGAGACGCTGGCAAGTCTGCATCAGGACGGGAAGCTCATTGGCGTGATTTCCCATGTGGGCGCGCTCAAGGAGCGCATTCCCACACAGATTGAAGTGATTCCGCAGGCTCACGGCCGCAGCCACCTGAAGGGGCCGGGCTGCCGTGGGGTCTGACCCCATATAGCCTGACTTCACTTGAGGGGGTCTGACCCCATGCCCCTATGCCATGGTTTCCGCTTTCGCCACGGCTTCCTCCAATGTCATGCCGGCAAAAAGCTGCGCGGGGTACAACCGGCCGCACTTGCCATTGTTCACAAAGGCGCCGACGCACATGCCCGGCACGCTGCTTTCCACGGAATTGGGCGCGTTCGGGCCGCCCAAATCGGTGCGGCACCAGCCCGGATCTGCTAGGTTGATGAGTACGTTCGAGCCCTCGAGTTTGCTGCCGAGGTCTTTCGTGAACTTGTCGAGCGCTGCCTTGGTGGCGGAATAGGCCGCCTGTTCCGGCTGGTTGGCGATGCCGCTGGTGGTGTTGATGACACGGCCGAAGCCGCGCGCAATCATTTTCGGCATGAGCCGGTAGCAGATTTGCGCCACAGCCACCACCTGAACCCGGAAGCTGATGTCAAAATCCTCGATGGGTGTCTGCCAATAGTCGGTGCGGTATCCAACCTGCAGGCCGGCGTCATTGAATACGATATCAATGTCGGTGCCGTTGGCTTCGATTTCGTTGAGCATCGCGTCCACCTGTGCGCGATCGCCCAGCTCCGCTTCCACACTGTAGGCTTCGACGCCCAGCGCGCGGACTTCCTGCTCCACCGGTGCCGTATGTGCCCTGTTGCGGCTGTGCAGCACCAGGTTGCAGCCCTGTTCGGCCATGACGCGGGCGATGTGACGGCCAACCCCGCGGCTTGCCCCGGTGATGAGTGCCCATTTTCCCTTTACGCTGATCATGATGGTTCCTCCTCTGTCTTGTTGGCGCTCCGGCATGAGGCTTCGCCCTGAGGGCGAAGCAGCCAGGATGCAAGTCTTCAGATCAACGGCATGTAGGCCTTGTCACGGAATCCGCCGCAGATGATGATGATGAGATCTAGCAGTACGCCCAGACCGAACAATCCGCCGGTAAAGAGCCACAGCAGGCCGGTTCCGATTTTTCCCACATAGAACCGATGCACACCGAGGACGCCCAGCAGCAGGCAAAGCAGGGCCGCGATCCACCGTTTGCGGTAGGGATAGAATGCGTTCATGCCGGCTGGGTACATGCCCTCGTTGTGGATGTGGATGGGCTGTACGAACGGCTGCTGGCCGAACGGTTGTTGGCCGAACGGTGGTTGCCCGTACGGCTGCTGGGCATACTGTTGTTGGGAATACTGTTGTTGGGAATACTGTTGTTGGGTGTATGACCCTTGGGGACCATAGGCGCCCGCCTGATTGTCATTTGGCTGATATGAATGTGCCTGTTGCCGGTTCGCGCCGCCTTGCGCCTCGTTGATGACCTTTTCCACATCGGCCTTGCAGTACATCCGGCCATTGACCTCCACCAGGCAATCGGCGCAGAAAAGCCTGCCGCAATACACGCAAGCCGCCTCGGCAGGTCTTCCGGGGTGCATCGCGCAATCCGTGATGGGCTGTTGTGCCTGTGCGCCGAAGGGATCGGCAGTGCCATGTGGGCTGAACCCGTTTCCGCCAGAACCGTTGGAGGTGCCAGGATGGCCGGTTCCTTCTGAAGCAGCGGGTTGACCCTCTCTTGCTTCATACGCAAAAGCGCCCTGTGTGAACACACGGGAGGATTGGCCTGAATGGGGTTGTTGTGAGGCATTCTGTTGCGTTTGTCTGGATGCCTGCAGCGTACCGGGGTCGCTTTTCTTTTCGGACAATGCGCTTTGCGGTCGTTTCACTGGTAGATTCATATGCCACCTCATGAGGGTCAACAATCATCTCGGGTTCATTCACAAGTACAGTATATACGAATGACAGGGGGTGGGGTCTGACCCCGCCTTCACCCCATTGCCCGTTCCCGATATTTCACAGGCGACACGCCCATCACGGACTTGAACAGCCGCGAAAAGTAATAGGGATCCTGTATGCCGCAGGCCAGGCCGATTTCCTTGACGGATTTGTCGGTGAAGGCCAATTCCCGTGCGGCTGCCTGCATTTTCATCCGGTGAAAATGTGCCATGGGGGGGTGCCCGGTGGCCTGCTTGAAAAGTGTGCCCAGGTGAGACTCGCTGAACCCGGAAAGCTCGGTGAGCCGGCTCATGCGCAGCGGCTGATCCAGATGTGCCTCCATGTGGCGGATGCAGGCTTCCACGGCTTGCTCCCCCTTTTCGGTGAGCTGCAGCCGGGAGAGCTTGGCGGCATGGACAATGAGTGCCAGAATGGTTCCCGCAGACTGGCAGACCAGAAAATATTCCTCGGATTGGCAATGCTGTGCCAGCAGGTCAAAACAGCGGTGGAATTCCCGAAGAATCTCTCCTGCAGATCGGGGATGAATCGTGAGTAATGGGTTTGGGCCAAACAGTCCCAGATATGCGGGGAGCATGTCTCCCTCCACGTGCATCCAGTAAAGACTCCAGGGCTTGTCCTCGGAAGCCCGGTATCGATGCGGGGTGTTCGGGGGGATCAGCAGGGCCTGTCCGGCATGCATCGCCTGCTCCCGGAAACGGCCAAGGCGGTAGAAGCCCTCTCCGTCACGGCAATAAAGCAGGATGGCGGAATGGCAACCCTTGCTTCGTGTTCGGTCATGATGTCGCGCTTTGGGGAAAAAGCCGATGTCTGTCACGCGCAGGGGGGCAAACAGGTCATCGTGTTCAAGCTCCGCCAAAAAACGCAGCGGCAGCACAAAGAAGGATTCATTCGCAATGCCCTCCGTTTTCCGGATGGGTGTGACCTCATGTTCTCCCATTCTCTTATTATACAGTACCAGGCACCAGAATCGTCCATTGTTGGCGAGAATTTTACCTGAGACGCATGACGCCAGTGGGGCCTGACCCCGGAATCGTCCATCATCATCGGGGGTTTCTGCATGTCGCATGGGTGCTGCAGGGGGTAAGATCAAATCATGAATGACAGTCGAAGCGACGGAAGAAACCGCCAACCGGAAGTAACAGCTAAACAGAAGAAACCGCTAAACGGAAAAACCGCAAAGTTGGCGTTTGACGAGGAGTGTGGACCATGGCGTTGAAGATTTGGCAGGAAACCGTGCACATCCCCACCTATGGTGTGGGAGAACGCGACAGGAACCCCATGTTCCTGGAAAAGCGTGTCTACCAGGGCAGCAGCGGGCGGGTATATCCCTGGCCCGTCGTTGACCGGATTGAACATGAGAAACACGACAAGGCGTATCAGATGGTGTTCCTGGAGAACGAGTACATCCAGGTGCAGGTGATGCCCGAGCTCGGCGGCAAGATATATCGTGCCATCGACAAAACCAACGGGTACGATTTCGTCTATTGGAACCAGGTCATCAAGCCGGCGCTGGTGGGACTTGCCGGCCCCTGGGTGTCTGGCGGCATCGAGTTCAACTGGCCCCAGCATCATCGCCCGAACACCTATGGCCCGGTCTCCTTTACGCTGGAGAACACGGATCCTCAAAAGAAAACCGTGTGGCTGCACGAAACGGATCGCATGTACGGCACCCGCGTCACCACCGGGATCTCCATTCGGGAGGGCGTGTCCGCCATCGAGATTTCCTGCGGGCTGTACAACCCCACATCCGAACCGCAAACCTTCCTGTGGTGGGCGAACCCGGCTGTGGCCGTGCATGAGGAGACCCAATCCATCTTCCCGCCGGATGTCCATGCCGTGATGGATCACGGCAAGCGCGATGTGTCCCGCTTTCCCATCGCCACCGGCACCTACTACAAGATGGACTATTCCAGCGGCGTCGACATCTCCCGCTACAAGAACCTGCCGGTGCCGACCAGCTATATGGCCTACCATTCTGATTTTGATTTTGTCGGCGGATACGACTACAAGAAGGGCGCCGGCATTCTGCACATCGCGGATCACCACATTTCCCCCGGCAAGAAGCAGTGGACCTGGGGCAACGCCGATTTTGGCCAGGCCTGGGATCGCAATCTCACCGATGCCGACGGCCCCTACATTGAGCTGATGACCGGTGTGTTCACGGACAACCAGCCGGACTTCACCTGGCTCGCGCCGCACGCCGGCAAGAACTTCACCCAATGGTTCATGCCTTACAAGGCGGTGGGTGAGGTGACCTGCGCGAACAACGACATCGTGGCCGGTCTGTCCGTGGCGGACGGCATCGCGACGGTGCGGGTGTATGCGCCCAAGGCGCTGGAGGGCGCGGTGGTGCGGTTGACACAGGCGCCGAACCATGAGGCGAAAGCTGTGGAGCCGGGTGTTGGCAGAAGTTTGTCCGATCCATCCACCGCGCCTGCCATCGTGCTGCTCGAAGAATCCGCCCGGATTTCTCCGGTGGCGGTGTTCGAAAAGCGCGTCGCGACTGACGCAAAGGCGTGGGAGCTGACGCTGACGGTCACGGCCGGAAATGCCGCGACGCTCAGCTACACACCGGCCAAGCCGCAAACCCTGAAGCTGCCCGAGCCGGCCAAGGCCATCGGCGCGCCGGAAACGCTGCGCAACACGGAGGCGCTGTACCTGGCCGGCCTGCATCTGGAGCAGTACCGGCATGCCACCTATGAGCCGGAGCCGTACTATTTGGAAGGTCTGAAACGGGATCCCGGCGACATCCGCCTCAACAACGCCTATGGCAGGCTGTTGCTGCGCCGGGGAGAATACGGGAAAGCACAGGCGCTCTTTGAGCGGGCCAGGGAAACCGCCACCCGACACAGCCCCAACCCGTACGATGGGGAAGTGTTCTACAATCTTGGCATGGCGCTCGAGGGGCAGGGCAAGGACAACGAGGCCTTCGATGTGTACTACAAGGCCATCTGGAGCGACGCCTGGCGGAGTCAGGGATACTTGAAGCTGGCGCAGATTGCCGCCCGGCAGGGACGCCACAAGGAGGCTCTGTCATTTGCGAAAGAGGCCATGTGGGCCAATTACAAGAATTTCGACGCCCGTGCCGCCGTGACGGTGATTGCGCGGCTGCTGGGGCGAGTTGAAGAAGCAAGGGCAGTGGCGGAGGAGACCCTGCGGTTCGACCCGATGAACCTTATGGCCGTCAGCGAGTTGGTTCAACTTGCGGCAGATGACGCGACGGGCCGGAATGGTGCGCCACATCAAACAGTCGACCGGCTCCGGCAACTGCTGCGGGGAGACGCGCACCAGACGATGCTGCTGGCCCAGGGATATCGGGACCTTGGCTGCCATGCGGAGGCCGTCTCCGTGTTGCGTGTCCATCTGGCGTCGCAGGGCGAACCGTATGCCATGGTGTGGTATTTCCTTGCGGACAGCTTGCAGGCGATGAGTGATCCGGAAGCGGAACGGGCCTGGAAGGACGCGGCGCGCGCGGACAGCGCGTATTGCTTCCCCAATATGCCGGCGGAGTACCAGGTGCTCAAGCGGGCGCTGGGGCACAACCCCGAGGATGCCATGGCCCATTACTATCTGGGCTGCTTCCTGTACGACAAGCGCCGGCACGAGGACGCGCGGACGGCCTGGGAGGAAAGCATCCGGCTGCGGGATGATTTCCCGACCGCGCACCGAAACCTCGCGCTGTACCATGCGAACAAGCAGGGGGATTTCACTTCCGCCCGGCGCGAGTTGGAACAGGCATTCCGGCTCAATCCCGAGGATGCCCGCGTGTTCTATGAGCTGTGCGAGCTGTACCGCAAAACGGGGGTGCCGCTTGAGGAGCAGCGCAGGTATCTGGAAGCCCATCCGGTACTGGTGGCACTCCGGGACGACCTGACACTGCTGTATGTGGAGATCCTCAACTGTCTGGGCGATCACACGGCGGCGCTCGATCTCCTGATGAACAGGACCTTCCGCCCGTGGGAGGGCGGCGAGGGAAAGGTGCCCTCCCAGCACATCGAGGCGCGGTTGGGCCTTGCGCGGCAGCTGCTCGGGGCAGGAGACCCGGAGGCCGCCATCCGCCATCTGGAACAGGCCCGCGTGTATCATCACAATTTCGGCGAAGGCAAGCTGCCCGGCGCCCAGGAGAACCATATCTTTTACACGCTGGGCCTTGCCTGGCTGCGCCGCGATCCCGCGCAGGCGCGCGACTGGTTCGAGCAGGCGGCCGTGGGGCTGTCGGAACCCACCGGCGCCATGTACTACAACGACCAGCCGCCGCACATGATTTACTATCAGGGCCTTGCGTTGCTGGCGCTGGAGCGGGAAGCCGAGGCCCGGTCCCGCTTCCACCGGCTCATCGCCTATGGGGAGAAGCATTTGTTCGAACCGCAGGTCATGGACTATTTCGCGGTGAGCCTGCCGGATTTCCTGGTGTTCGAGACGGATCTGGATGTGAAAAACCAGGTGCACTGCCTGTACATGATGGGACTCGGACATATGGGACTCGGTCACGCAGGATTGGCCGAAACGGCACGCGGACACCTCGCGCAGGCGGAAGAAGCCTTTGAAAAGGCATTGACGCTGGCACCCGGGCATCAGGGGGTGCTGGGGCATCTGGCCATGCTGCGGGAACTGATGAACCGGCACAATGGAAATGCGTAATTCAGAAGGAACTGATGAACCGCACAATGGAAATTTGCATCGCAGAAGATCTCAGAAGATCGCAAAAGGAGATAAAATGAAACACGTTTTGTTGCATGGCGCTTGGACAGTGGAAGTGGAAGGCCTTTCGCCGCAGCCGGTTCAAATCCCCGGCACCCTTGATGAAAGCGGCATCGGGTTCCCCGATGAAGGCAGCAACCAGTGGCATCCCGAAAACGAGTTGGGCAACGCGTCGGAATTCGCGGGAAAGAAACGCATCCTGACGCGCCTGACCCGCAAAGTGACATACGAAGGCCCGGCGGTGTATCGGCGAACCTTCAGCAAGGAAGCCCTGATGGGGTCTGACCCCACCGGAGCCTCCGGCAAGCGCGTGTTTCTGGAGGTGGAACGAAGCCGTGAGCTGACGCTTGCACTGAACGGCCAGGCCGTGCCGCCGGCGATTCAGGGAACGGTGTCCACACCATTCGTGTTCGAGCTGACGTCTTTTCTGAAGGCGGGAGAAAACGAGATCGCCCTGACTTGTGACAACAGCTATCCCACGTGGCCCCACGACGCCATTGTGTTCTCCTCGGCCGCGACCGATGAGACGCAGACCAACTGGAACGGATTGCTTGGGTATGTGCGACTGCGGGTGGAAGCTTCCCGGTTCGTCTCGGCGATCCGCGTGTATCCGGCGGAGAAGCATGCGGATGTGCTGGTGGAGATGGACTGCGCCACGCCTTATGCCGGAGAGATTCGTCTCCACAGCCCGGCCTTCCGGCAGGACCGGACGAAGCGGGTGGAGTTGCCTGCCGGCCGGCACGAAATCTGGTTTTCACACAATCAGCTCTCAACAAAGGCGAAGCGCTGGGATGAAGGGGAAGGATATCTGCACCCAATCACGGCCGAAGGCGAGGGGGTGGAACCTGCGAGTGCCCGGTTCGGACTGCGGACCTTTGCTGTGCGGGGGGGCCGGCTGGCGCTCAACGGCCGGCATTTTTTCCTGCGCAGCGAGGCCAACTGCTGTGTGTTCCCGGCGACCGGTCACATGCCGATGGACATCGACGCCTGGAAAACCATCCTGTCCACCTATGCCGGCTATGGGGTGAACAGCATGCGGTTCCACTCACACTGCCCGCCGGAGGCCGCGTTTGCGGCGGCGGACGAGATGGGGATGCTGATGCAGCCGGAACTGTCCCACTGGAATCCGCGGACGGCCTTCGAGGACGAACGCAGTTGGGCGTACTATCCGCTGGAGATGCGGCAGATTCTGCGCGCCTACGCCAATCATCCGTCGTTTGTGATGATGACCTGGGGCAACGAGCTGCAAGCCGGCGAGCTGGGCCATCAGCGGATGACGCAGATGCTGCATGAGGCCCGGGTGATCGATCCCACCCGGCTTTACGCCCAGGGCTCCAACAACCATTTGGGACGCAGGGGCGCGGACCCGGCCAGTGATTTTTACACCGGCGCAGGGGTTTCCGGGGTGCAGATGCGGGCGACCTCGGCGAACATGAAGGGTTATCTCAATGAAGCGTATCCCACAACGGCAACGCATTTCGACGGCGTGGTGGCGAAGCTTCGCGAGGACTACCAGGGCGCGGTGTACAGCTTTGAGGTGGGGCAGTACGAGGTGCTGCCGGATTTCGACGAATGGGTTGGGCACGAGGGCATCACCCGGCCGGACAATTACGACCACATCCGGGAGCGGGTGACGGAGATTGGCTGGATGCCGGACTGGAAGCGTCGTGTGGCGGCGACCGGCGAACTGTCCCTGCTTGGATACAAGGAGGAAGTGGAGGCCGTGCTACGCTCGGAGACGCTCTCCGGCATATCGCTTCTTGGACTGCAGGATTTTCCCGGTCAGGGCACCGCGTTGGTGGGCATGCTGAACGCGCATCTGCAACCCAAGCCCTTCCCGTTCGCGCAGCCGGAACGCTTCCGGGAGGTGTTCTCGGATGTGGTGCCGCTGGTGCTGCTGCCCAAATACACCTATGTCGGTGGCGAGGCGCTGCAGGCCGAGGTGAAGCTGGCCAATTACGGGAAAACACCGCTGACGGTGCGCGGCGTCGCGCGGCTGGTGGGGTCAGACCCCACCACGGGGTCAGACCCCGTCAATCCCGTCAATCTGTCGGAACAGGCGGTGCCTGTGGGTACGCTCACATCGCTGGGCGTGCTGCAGATGTCCCTGCCGGCGGTGGGAACGGCACAAAGGTTCAATCTGGAGATTGTCGTCGAGGGACGCGACACCAACCCGCCGGAGAAGGCGGTGGAACCGTCTCCAGAGGTGTTCACCCGGCATTACCCCGTCTGGGTGTATCCGAATCGGGATGTGGCATATCCGTCGGAGGTCCTGGTGACACAGTCGGAACCGGAGGCGCGGGAGGCGCTGGCGGCGGGCCGCAAGGTGTTGTATACCCCGCCGGCCACGGCGGAAGCCTTCCCGCAGTCCATCCGGGCCCGGTTCACGACCGATTTCTGGTCCGTGGGCACCTTTGCGGCGCAGGAAGGCTTCATGGGCGTGCTGGTGGAGCCGGAGCATCCCGTCTTTGCCGGGTTCCCGACCGAGTTCCACTCCAACTGGCAGTGGTGGCCGATGTCACAGGGCCGGGCGATGATACTGCCCCTGGAAACAAAGACCCTCGTGACCGCGCTGGACTGTTATGCCCGCATGCGGCACATGGGCATGCTGGTGGAAGGACGCGTGGGCGAAGGCAAGCTCATGGTCAGCAGCATGGGGTTGCTGGAGAACCGGATGTATCCGGAGGCGCGTGCAATGCTGCAAAGCATTCTGGACTACATGGCCTCCGATGCGTTTCAGCCGACGCAGATGTTCCCGGAAATAGCGGATGAACGGTGTCATGTCCAGTATCCCGCTGACGGCAAGATTGTCCCTGATATCCACAAAGGCTTGATAGTAAGCCTTCCTGGATAGCATAATGTACCTGGAAAAAGTGTGGTGGAGGGTGCTCGGAAAACCGTTCTTTACCAGATACCACATATGAAGAAGACGGGCCGTTCTCCCGTTTCCATCGAACCAGGGATGCAAATAGGCCAGTTGAAAATGAAGCATGCAGGCTTTCGTCAATTCCGGGATGTCGTCCTCCTGATTGGCAAATTGGATGAATGCTTCCATATATGCTGGCAACCGGGATGGGGTCAGACCCCGATGAACAGGCTTGTCTTCGCGAAGCCCATGACCTTGAGCGCCTCAATCATTTCATCGACACGCGCCGGCGAATACTTGTGACGCATTTTTTCAGCTGGTAGAAATGCTTGTCGTTAAGCATTTGAGCGAGTTCATCGAACTTCATTGACGTTTCCTTTCGTGCTTTCTGCATTGATATAAATTGATATCAATTATTGCGGTGGCGGTAAAATATCCGAAACGGTCATAACTCCGGCCGTTGTAAGAGAATGATTCAGGATGAAATTGTTTTAGGTATTCAACGGCCGGAGTAATAGTATCAGTACTTGTAGTATATCCTGTCCTTGTTCTGTTTTTGCAAGCACCGCTCCACTTAGGGGGAATTCATCGTATCTCCACCCGTACCGTTCCCGAGAATGGTTCGCCATTTGCCTTTCACACGGGTATACTGTTGGTAAGCGCGTTGGACGGGGTCAAACCCCGCTGCCCTCGGGAGAGATTTTGTGGACGGGATTCTGTTTCTGGATACGGAGGTGTCTGAAAAGAGCCACCGCATCATGGATTTTGGCGCGGTGACCCTGGATGGCCGTGAGCTGCATACCGCTTCCCCCAGCCGGTTCCGTGATTTTACGACTGGCTGTGATTTCTTGTGCGGCCACAATCTCATCGCCCACGATTTGGTCTGCCTCACCCCGCTGCTGGGCGAGGTGGCGCCGGCCCGCACCATCGACACGCTGTACTTGTCGGCCCTGCTGTTCCCCAAGCATCCCTACCATGCGCTGGTGAAGGACGACAAGCTGGTCAGCGAAGAGTGGAACAATCCGCTCTCCGATGCCAAAAAGGCAATGCGCCTGTTTCTGGATGAGGTGGCGGCGTTCCGGAATTTGCCCGAACCGCTGCGGTTCCTGTATGAAGCATTGTTGGGTGATCAGCCCGGATTTGCGGGCTTTTTCCGCGCCATCCGGGGAACCGCTCAGTCGGCCGGGACGAATGCGGACAGTACGCATGCCGCCACGCGCGCGACCGCATCCGCCGCAACGTGTTCCATCGCGCCAACGTTTCCAGGCGCCACAGACCAGTTCTCCGATTTCTCCGCCCGTGACCCCGAAGCCCTGCTGCGCTCCTTCTTCCGCGGCCGCTTTTGTGAGCATGCGCCGGTGGAGGATTTTCTGCGGGAATACCCCGTCGCGCTCGCATACTGCCTGGCGCTGCTGCACGCCCACGATGAACGCTCCCTCACGCCGCCTTGGATTTTGCACGCTTTCCCGGAGACCGACCGGATGATGCATGCCCTGCGTGGCAGCCCGTGCGCGCAGGGCTGCCCCTACTGCCTGGAACAGCTGGATGCCCGCAAGGCGCTGAAGCGTTTCTTCGGATTTGACGCCTACAGGGAATTTGACGGCGTGCCGCTGCAGGAGCAGGCCGTGGAGGCGGCCATCGCCGGCAAGTCGCTGCTGGCGGTTTTCCCCACCGGCGGCGGCAAATCCATCACCTTCCAGGTGCCGGCCCTGCTGGCCGGGAAGGTGGAAAAGGGTCTCACCGTGGTGCTTTCACCGTTGGTGTCCCTGATGAAGGATCAGGTGGACAATCTGGAGCGCATGGACATCACGGAGGCCATTGCCCTCAACGGGCTGCTGGATCCGCTCGAACGCGCCGAAGCCGTTTATCGCGTGGAGACAGGGGAGGCTGCCATTCTGTACCTGTCTCCGGAATCGCTCCGTTCCAAAACCATCGAGCGGCTGCTGCTCCAGCGCCGCATCACCCGCTTCGTCATCGACGAGGCCCACTGCTTTTCCGCCTGGGGACAGGATTTCCGGGTGGACTACCTGCACATCGCGGACTTCATCCGCGACTTGTGCGAAAAGAAACAGTTGGAAACCATTCTGCCGGTATCCTGCTTTACCGCGACGGCCAAGCCCAATGTCATCGACGACATCAGGCGTCATTTCCTGGAGAAGCTGGGGCTGGAGCTCGAGGTGTTCTCTGCCGGATCCGCGCGCAAGAACCTGCATTACCATGTCACGGAAAGCGGCGACGGGGAAAAACTCGAGGTGCTGCGCGGCCTGCTGGAAACGCACGCGTGTCCCACCATCATCTATGTGGCGCGCACCAAGGCCACAGAGGAGCTGGCGGCGCGGCTGACAAAGGACGGCTTCCCGGCCCTTCCCTACCACGGGAAGATGGATCGTCAGGAGAAAACCGCCAACCAGGACGCATTCATCCGCGGCGAAGCGGGAATCATGGTGGCCACCTCCGCGTTCGGCATGGGCGTGGACAAGAAGGACGTGGGCCTGGTGGTGCACTACGACATCTCGGACTCGCTCGAGAACTATGTGCAGGAAGCCGGCCGCGCGGGACGTGATCCGTCGCTGGACGCCGATTGTCATGTGCTGTTCCAGGATGAGGATCTCAACAAGCACTTTGTGCAGCTGAACCGCTCAAAGCTGCACATGGCGGAAATCCAGCAGGTGTGGCGCGCGGTAAAGGAGGCCACGCGCTTTCGGAGCCGGTTGTCCGCATCGGCGCTGGAAATTGCCCGCAGCGCCGGCTGGGACGAGGCCCTGACGGATGTGGAAACCCGCGTCACCACGGCCATCGCGGCCCTCGAGGTGGCGGGATATCTGCGCCGCGGGCAGAACATGCCGCACATCTATGCCGACAGCATCCTGGCACACAACGCGCGGGAGGCCGGTGAGAAGGTGCGGTCCTCCCCGCTGTTTGGCGAAAAGGACCGCGAAACCGCCATCCGCATCCTCAACAAGCTGGTGGCCAGCCGCAGCCGGCAGCGGGCAGCCTCTTCGGATACTCCGGAGGCGCGCGTGGACTATATCGCCGAGGATCTGGGGCTCGACAAGGCCGAAGTGATTCGTGTTGTCACGCTGTTGCGGGAGGCGAAGGTGCTCGCCGACGCGAAGGATCTCACGGCCTATCTGGACGAAACCGGCACGGCAGCCCGATCCCTGCGGCTGCTCAACGAGTTCCGGCAGTTGGAGCTGTTCCTGCTGGACACCCTGCCGGAGGCGGATACCGTGGTGAACCGCAAGGAGCTCAACGAGCTGGCGGAACAGGCCGGGATCAAACAGCCATCCGAGCGGATGCGCACAGTGCTCAATTACTGGAGCGTCAAAAAATGGGTGAGGCGGGAAGTGGTGCGCTCGTCCCCGAATCTTTTGCACATCCGGTTTTTGAGCGACCGTGGGGAGATGCGCCAACAACTGGAGCGGCGGGTGGATATCGGCCAATTCATTTTGCGACAGCTGGAGAAGGAAAATCCGGAACGCAACAAAACGCTGACCTTCTCCGTCCTGTCGCTCAAGGACGCATACAACGCCGAGCGCCAGCTGGGGCGGGACCCGGCCGAAACGGCGGATGTGGAGGATTCCCTGTTCCATTTGGGCCGAATTGGCGCCCTGCGGCTGGAGGGCGGATTCCTGGTGACCTACAACGCCATTTGTGTGGACCGGTTGGTGATGGACAACCGCGTGCGCTACAAGCAGGAGGATTATCGGTCGCTGGAGCAGCACTACGAACAGAAGATGGAGATGATCCACATCGTGGGTGAGTACGCCCGGCGCATGCTGGAGAACTACGCTTCCGCGGTGCAGTTTGTGGAGGATTATTTCAGCCTGGAGTACAGCGTGTTCCGCAAGAAATATTTCCCGGGCGCGATGGGCGAGGAGATTCACCGATCGCTTTCCCCGCGTATGTTCCGGCGAATTTTCGGGGAGCTGTCCGTGTCTCAGCTGGCCATCATTCAGGATCAGGATGCCCCGAACATCGTGGTGGCGGCCGGACCCGGGAGCGGAAAGACACGCACGCTGGTCCACAAGCTGGCCTCGCTGCTGCTGATGGAGAACGTGCGCAGCGAGCAGCTGCTGATGGTCACCTTCTCGCGCGCGGCCGCCTCGGAATTCCGCAAGCGGCTGCTGGCACTGATTGGGGAGCCCGCCCGTTATGTGACGGTGCAGACATTCCATGCCTACTGCTTTGACCTGCTTGGGCGCATGGGGAATCTCGAGAAATCGCAGGAAGTTGTGAAACAGGCAGTGGAAGCCATTCGCAGCGGCGAGGTGGACCTGGCGCGCATCACGAAGACCGTCCTGGTCATTGATGAGGCACAGGACATGGACGCCCACGAGGCCGCGCTGGTTGATGTGCTGCTGGAGAAAAACGACGGTCTGCGCACCATCGCGGTGGGCGATGACGACCAGAACATTTACGCCTTCCGTGGTTCGGACTCCCGCCATCTCAAGGCGCTGATGAACCGGGAAGGCGCGGTGATGCATGAACTCGTGGAGAACTATCGCAGCCGGCAGAGCCTGGTGGCCTATGCCAACGCCATGGCGGCCACCCTGAAGGATCGCATGAAGCACACCCCCATCGGGGCCGTGTCGAAGGAGCCCGGCGCCATCCGCCTGATCCGCTACGAGGCACAGGAACTGCTGGTGCCGGTTGCGGCCAAAACGCTGGCTGCGCTGGCCGGCGTGGCGGACGTGGAGGGGTTCCGAATGATCGGGGATGGCATTGGTGAAAAATCCAGCGCCCGCCATTCCCATGAGGTGGCGCATGGCGCTGCTCCTGCGCATGCGGCGGCGTATGGTGCATCACTCTCCCATGCGGCGGAGCATGGCACATCCTATCGGGCGATTGCGGACAGCGCCGGGGCTTGGGACGAAGAAGCGACTGCAGATGCGCCATCCGCCACTTTCCGGCAGCCGTTGCGGGGAACCGTGGGTGTGCTGACCGCGCGCAACGACGAGGCGTTGCAGCTGGTGGGGCTGTTCCAGCGCGCCGGCATCAGGGCCAGCCTGTTGCAGAGCATGGAAACCTATGATATGTGGAACCTGCGGGAAATCCGATTCTTTGAGGAGGCGCTCCATTTGTCACCGGACAGCGTGATGATAGCCGATGAAGCCTGGGCGGATGCCAAGCGGGCGCTCGAGAGGACATTTGCCGCAAGTCGCCATCTGTCAATGGTACAGCGGTTGTTGCAGGTGTTCGAGGAGCAGAGCGGCAAGCGGCGGTTTGTGTCCGACTGGCGCGTGTTTCTCCGCGAGTCACGGGAGGAGGATTTTCTGCAGACGGATTCGGCGGCTGTGTTCGTGGCCACCATGCACAAGGCCAAGGGCCGCGAGTTCGACCATGTGGTGTTGGCGCTCGGGCATTTCAAGCTGACGGACGAGGCGTCCAGGCGGGTCCTGTATGTGGCCATGACCCGCGCCAGGGAATCGCTGACCATCCACGCCGGATATGAGCTGGCGGAAACATTGTTGTTCCGGGAAAGGAGAGGAACGGGCGGGACGAATGCCGGCGGGAACAGCGCCGGCGGGAACAGCGCCGGTGGGAATCACGCTGAAAGGATGAATGCCGGCAGCGGGTACGCAAATGGTTCGGAAACAGGTCAACTGAAAGGTTTTGTGGCGCAAGCGGACCGGTGGATGTATGCCGCCCCGAACCGATTGCTGGTGCAACTGTTCTACAAGGATGTACATCTTGGGTACTTCGCCCAGGTGCAGCCGCATATTCGGAATCTGATTGGCGGCGAATCCCTGCAGGTGGATGCGGAGGGTTGTTTGGACATGGCGGGGCACCGGATTCTGCGTTTTTCCAGGAAAGGGTTGGCTGATTTGACTGTCTGGCGGGATAAGGGGTATCGACCCGTCCGGGCGCGTGTGAACCACGTGCTGTATTGGTGGATGGAGGAGCCGGCGGACAACGGCATGGGAAATCTCCATGATTCAAAGGGTGTGACGGGCAAGGAAATTCTGGTGGTTTTCCCGGAGCTTGTGCTGGAACGGATGTGAATCATGGTTGGCCTGTGTGCGAACCATGCTGGAAGTGGGTAAATTCAATCGGAAACGTATGGTCTTCGCGTCCTTTATCCCAGAGAGTGCCGCGCGTCAAGCGCAGAACAGGGGAGAGCGTATGAGGCAGCAGATTCTTTCCGGGATTGCCGGGAAATTCGCCGCGATGGGTATCGCGGCGGAGCAGGGAAATGGTGCGGATTTTGCTGTTCATAGCGAGTTCCTCGATGCAAATTGGAGCACCGGAAGCAAGAGAATCAACTATGAGGCGTTCCTCTTCGCCAATGATCAGGACCGGACGGTGTACATGTATGAAAAAACAACCGAGATCGGTCAGGGAGTGTCGTTTGGCGGAGGGGGCAGCACCTCTTTCCAGCGTGGAACAACCTTGCTTCGAAAGGTGAAAAGCATCCAATATGGGCCGGATGGAAAGGCTTGCGAGTATTCCCTTGATCTTGGGAGTATCCCCAAAGCGGTAAAGGAAACAGCAAAGCAATATGGGTGGAAGTTCAAGACCGTTCTGGACAAGCGGAAGGCAATGTATCCGGTGGGATATGTGCCGCCGCCAATGCCTGGGGACGCCGGGCAAACGGCGCCGCAATTTGGCAATCCGCAGTACGGCAACCCGCAGTACGGCAATCCGCAGTACGGCAATCCGCAGTACGGCAACCCGCAGGGCCCCATGCCTTCATCCGGCAATCCTCAATATGGGAACCCGCAATACGCCAATCCACAAGGCCCGTTTTATGCTTCCGCCCCGAACAAAAAGACCGGGAAGGCTGGCCTGTTTGGGCTGATCGGCTTTATCCTGCTGGGACTTGTGCTGCTGGCGATGCTTTGGGCAGCGGAAGCAACCCCGCTCGGATGGGGTATTTGTCTGGGCCTGTTTGCCGGCGCGTTCCTTCTCCAACGCCTGTTGCGCGCCAAGGGCTGCCTGCCGCAGCTTGTCCTGTGGGTGGTCACGGCCTTTCTGCTGCTCATTGCCTTGACGTTCTTCGCGGAAGGAGAGGTGACGGGAGGCCGGGCAAATCCGGAGAATGCGAAGACGTTTTCCGAGAAGGCGCAGGTACCCACGGCGTCTGCACAGAAGTCATCCGCATTCGAGGACAATTCTGCAGGCACAGGCACGGATGAGGCGAATCCGGCAGACGCAGGCACGGACATGGGTGAGGCCATCAGTCTGCCTGATCATCAGGTGTACTTCATGACGACGGATTTTCAGAATGACACGACAAGCATTGTGCAAGTCCACGTCGCCAGTGGTGAGGAGACCGTATTGCTGGAGGAACCGCAGTATCTGGGCATGCTGCGCGAAGACAACGGCAGGCTGTATGGCCTTGCCAACAACCGGGTGTTCGTCCTTGAGGATGGGAAGATCCGGTACATCACGGGGGAAGACGAATATGTCGCAAGGTTTGATGTGCACGATGACATCATCTATTATGGCAAAGACAACAATGATGCCTCTGATGATGTCTTCGAGCGGTTTGCAATGAAGGACGCCAACGGACAGAACGAAGCAATCCTGAGCGATGGCGGCATCAGCCAGCTTGTGGTTGATGACTATGTGTATTGCGGCATCAGCAGTGGGACGGACATCGCATCCCTGATGCGGTATGATCTGGACGGAAGCAACAAGACCATGATCCGTGACAAGCCTTCCGGTCACCTCGTCAAGTTCGGGGCATATTTGTATTTCATCGACCATGGCGATGCCGGTTCGGCATACCGCATGAAGCATGATGGTTCGGATTTGGAAAAAATGGTGCAGGGACCGCTTGTCTTTACAAGCAGCCTGGCCAACCCAATCAACGGCATCCCGAATATGGGCGCAATCAATGATGTCCTGTATTTCATCAACAGCCAGGATGGAAACAGGCTTTATCGAACAGATGGGAACCGCCAGGAGCAGATTACGAATGAGGCTGTCGGCAGCCTGTATGTCAAGGACAGCTTCATCTACTGCACCTATGTGAACCCCGAACGTCCGGGCCTCTATTTGCTGGATGAAAACGGTGTTCAGTTGGACCTCGTGATGGAGACAACCCCTGTCGAGTATGTGATTGGAGAATAGCCCTCATCAAGCAGACCGGGTTTACCCGGATGGTTCGGGGATACGGTGGATTGCCTATGTTGGACAATGGAGATCGTTTCAGGCAAATCATGGATGCGTTGCTGGACAACCTGACCAGTGGCGTGTTCATGGTGGAGGTGCCGAGCGGAAAGCCGCTGATAGCCAATCGCATGGCGCAGGAGCTGCTGGGACGGGGCATCCTGCCGGACGCCTCGCGGGACAATCTGGCCGAGGTGTACAGGGCGCATCAGCCCGGGAGCAGCGAGGCATATCCTGTGGACCAAATGCCGATTGTGCTGGGCATGCAGGGTGTCAATGCCCATGTGGATGACATGATTGTTGAGCGTCCGGACGGCACGGAGGTGTGGCTGGAGGTGTTCGGCGTGCCGGTCCGCAACGAGGCCGGGGTCATCTGGGCCAGTCTGGTGAACTTCTATGACATCACGGACAGAAAGCGCCGTCAGGACGAGATTCGCTATCTGAGTTTTCACGATCATCTCACCGGGCTGTACAACCGTCGCTTCTTCGAGGAGGAGATGAAGCGGCTGGATACGTCGCGCAATCTGCCATTGTCACTTGTGATGGCCGACATCAACGGGCTCAAGCTCATCAACGACGCGTTCGGACACACGGCGGGAGACGCGTTGCTTGTCAAGGCGGCCGATGCCATGAAACGGGCCTGCCGCGCGGATGACATTCTTTCGCGTGTCGGCGGGGACGAGTTTGTGTTTCTCCTGCCGGAGACGGGTGAGGAGCAGACCGAACAGCTTGTCCAGCGGTTGAAGGAGCAGATGGGGAAGGAAACGGTCCATGGCATCGCCTTGTCGGTGTCGTTCGGTCACGCGACGAAGCGGCAGATGCCGGAAGCGGCGGAGCTGATGTACCGCAAGGCGGAAGACCGCATGTACACCCAAAAACTGTATGAGGGTCCGGGCTTGCGGCGGCGGGTGCTCGGCAGCATTGTGAGTCTGCTCTACCACAAGGATCCCTGGGAAGAGAATCATGCCAAGCGTGTCTCGGACCTGTCCGCCAAACTGGCGCAGGCATTGGGCCTTGGCGAGGACAAGGCCAGGGATGTCGGGATGGCGGGGCTTTTGCACGATATCGGCAAGATCTCCGTATCAGACGAGTACCTGAACCGTCCGGGGCCGCTCGATCCCGCGGAATTAGAGGAAATGCGGCGGCATTCCGAAACGGGATACCGTATTTTGGGCACGTCCGGTGATTTGGCCGGCTTCGCGCCGTATGTGCTGGCGCATCATGAACGATGGGATGGCCAGGGGTATCCCAAGGGGCTCACCGGCGAGGATATTCCGCTGGAGGCGCGCATCATCGCGGTGGCGGACGCCTATGACGCAATGACCAGCCGGCGTCCCTATCGGGACGCCTTCCGCAGCGAGGATGCCATCCGCGAGTTGCAAAAAAATGCGGGCGCGCAGTTCGATCCGGCGCTGGTGCGCGTGTTTGTGGAAAAGGTCTTGCGTGCGGCCGATGCGTAAGCCCTCCGAGCGTTCCGGTCATGACGTCAAAGCAGGAACTCCATGAGTGCCGGCAATGCCTTTTCCGCTGCCAGTGTGGTGCGGTATCTGAAGAATGAAAAACGCGCCTTGTCCACAGAAATCCTGTACAATTACATCGGTGTGCTGTGCTTGGTGTCAGGCCCCCTGTATCGATATGCCTGTCTGCAGGATAATCTGCTGAAACTCTGGTGTCAACCGCTGCCAGTCAAGCAGGTCCACCCGAAAAGGCAGGTCGGAAGCCTCAAATGCATCTCTAATCAATCCAAGTCTTGAGAGGCCGGTTGGTTTGTCGTCGAGGATCGCCAGATCCAGGTCGGAATGCGGTTTGGCTGTATGCCGCACTCTCGAGCCAAACGCCAGAATGCGCTTGTCTGGCAGATACTCCGCCAGCAGGTTCAAAATCTCCTGCAAATGACTGTCATCCAAATCAATACTCTGCTGTAAAGAGGACATATCAATCATTTCTGGACTCCAAGGCAGAAAACAGATTCTTCGCATGAATACAGAAACCAGGCGCTGCCTTAATGATTTCCGCCGAGGTTTCGCTGTTGTAGGTGTGCGCGGTCAGGTTCCACAGCTCATGATAGGTGAACCAGTCTTCAACGCAGTCAATCAGCAGTTGCTCGGCAGCAAGCCTGAACAACTGCCTTCGAGAGAATCCGGCGGTTACACCAGGTGACAGGTTTGCTTCCAGCCATCTGCGCATATACTTCCAGCAGAGCTCATAGGTGAACTCAAAGTGCTGGACAACGGCGGCAGTCAAAACTTCCTTTTCGATTTCACTTCCTGCCCCATCCTTGTGCATCAGCGTTTCGCCATATGCCAGCGTGCGCTCCATCGCGGAAATTGCTTTTCTGAAGCCAGTCAAGTCGAGCACATTGAACCCTCCCTTATCTGCCTGGTACTGATCTGAACAACGGAGACCTGTTTCCACTATACCACAGTAGGGTTAAGGCGATCCTGGTCTGTGGCGGTTGCTGTTGCGACCCCCTGTCTGAACCGCTCACCCGGAAAAGTCCACCTGCAGCAGTCCGTTCTCCAGCCGCGCGCAGTCGACGATGAGCACGTCGTACCGGTTCTGCTCGTGGATGTCCAGAATGCGCAGCAGCGAGAACAACTCCTCCAGCCCCGGGAACACCAGCAGCTCCTCGGCCTCGAGACCGCCCTCCGCCCGCGAGGTCAGCAGTTGCTTGATATAACTCCGCAGGCTGCCCCAGGCCCGTTCGCTTTCCTCGACCACGTCGAGTTCCATCGCGTCGAGCCGCTCCGCAACAGACGTGGGTTCCGCGCCCAGACGCGCGTCGAGTGAGTCTCCCAGGCTGTGTGCCGCGTCCGTGCTCATGATCAGCACACGCTTGCCGCTGTCTGCCAGCCGGCATGCCGTTGCGGCGGCCACACTCGTCTTGCCGACGCCGCCCTTGCCGGTGAAAAGAATGATGCGCATGTGCGCCTCCTGTCCGTCGATTTGTATGCCGGTGTTCTGTTCAATCCTGCCCCTCGATGTCCACCTTGTGTACCCGCTCCGATGGCGCGGAACCCGCTGCGCCGGCAACATACCGGAACAGGTCGTGTCCGAACCGTGTACAAGCTGCCAGGCATTCCCTGGTCATGGCGTCCATTTCATCGCCGATGACGGTCAGATGGGGGCGCATCTCCTCCGGCGCCAGCATCAGAAAGGCCTCCCGCTGCAGCTTGCCGGCATCGATGAGTTTGTCAAAAAACTGAGTGCATGCTTCCTGTTTCATGTGAAAACTCCTTTCCTTCATCCCGGCACCTTCTCCAGGTCGATCCGCAGCTGCTCCCCCTCGAACCGTGCCCGCACCGCCCGGTGATGCCTCAGCGCGCCGGGCAGCGGAATGCTGCGTTTGAAGTTGCCGATGCGTACAACGAGGTCGGTTCCGGTTTCGTGCAGGGCAACCGCGTCCTTGGCCGCGCCGGGCAGAAACAGCGACACCCGCCATCCGCTCTCTGTCTGCTCGTACCGTTCGCCATGCAAGGCTTCCGGGAGACTGAACACATCCTTTCCAGCCAGCGACGTGTCGACCAGCCGATCGATGCCCGCCAGCCCGTTGAGGTCACAGTCGAACCAGGGGATGCGGTGGATGGGCATGCCGCTGAACACCGCCTCGAGCTCATCGAGGTACTGCTGCTGGATGCAGAGCCACTCGGCGAAAAAGGGGTTGTCCATGTCTGCCGGCAGGACGCGGTTGATGTACAGGCCGTCCACCTGGTAATCGTAAAGGTACATGTGTTCGATGTCGGTCATGGCATGCTTGTCCGGCAGCTGCACCTTGAAGACGGTGCGGGAGATGGGGGACAGGACGCGCATGGCGACCTTGCCGACCGGAAAGAACTTTTCCATGTACCAGGACAGCAGTTCCGGATACTTCAGCAGGGCAAGGGTTTCGCCTGTCGGGGCGCAGTCGACGATGATGCGCTCGTAGATCCCGCTTTCGTGCAGCTCGAGCAGCTTGAGCAGCGAAAACAATTCGTCCATGCCGGGAAAAGCGTTGAGATCCCATGCGTTTTCCCTCTTGCGCCGAGAGCCGGGCGTGGGCTGCCGCGACGCTTGTTTTTCCGACGCCGCCCTTGCCGGTGAAGATGAGGATGCGTGCCATGGGTCACCTGCTTTCCTGTGTGAACCGGGTTTGGTGTACGGTGTGGTGTGACTTGAATGAGAGTTGTTGTGCATCAGGTTCCGGAGGGTGGTTCGGTAGGTGCATCAGATTCCGGAGGGTGGTTCGGTCAGTGAATCATTCATTTCACGAAGTATCGGGTGTAAAGTATGGGATGTCCGGTGTGACAGGATGATTCGTATGTCCAACGGGAACGTATGTTGTTGAGGTTCTATTCGATCACGATCCGGCGAACTTTCTGAGCCGGAACGCCATTCCTGTCGCGCTCGGCCTGCCGCAGGGCAGCAGTCACCTTGCCGGCCACCGTGGTGATCACCGAGAACTCCTCTGCTGTCAGCGCCGCAAGCACGGTTCGGCCGTAACCCAGGAAGGTGTCGAGCATGCGGCGGAACTGCTGCCGGCCTTCGTCCGTCATCGTGATGGTGACCACCCGCTTGTCCTCCTGGCTGCGAATGCGTTGGACAAGCGATTTGCGTTCCATGCGGTCGATGATGCCCGTTGCGGTGTTCAATGGAACCCCGATGTATTCAGCGACCTGGGACATGTTGACGTCAGCGCGCCGGTGAAGCAGGACAAGCGCGAGCATCTCGTTCTTCGAACAATCCAGCAGCACGTTTTCCCAGATCTCCGGGGAAAGCAGCGCCTTGATCTGATCGAAAAAGTCGAATGCGAATGGTTCAAGATGGTCGGCGTCCAGTTTCACTAATCATTCCTCCGTCGAAGTAATTTCATTCTATATTCGAAGCAAATGTGTGTCAAGCCGGTTGATGCCGACGAGAAGAAAATGAGCGTTTTGTTGGGCGGTTGTCAATAACGCAAAAACAGGTGCCTCGACTCCCCTGGATGCAGCAAACAAGACAATTCAAGAATTCCAGTGTAACAACTCGCAGAAGCGAGTTGTTACACTGGAATCAATAATGGATGTATTGCGCGAATGGAGACAACAGACATTCCGTATCCAATCACAGGTACACGATCTCCACCAGATTGAACACCAGCTTGTACCCGATACGCTGATAGAGCGCCAGCGCAGGCAGGTTCGTTCCCATCACGGACAAGGTCGCCACCTTCTTGCCGCGAGACCGCAGCTCGTTCCAGGCTGTTTCAATGAGTGCGGTTGCCAGCCCTTTTTTTCGGAATGCCGGCAACACAAAAATGTTTTCCGTGGCACCCCGCTCTTCTCCCATATCCCAGACGGAGGCCGAGCCGACCACTTCCTTTCCATGAATCGCCACAAAGCATCGGAAGGATGGGTTTCCGCTGCGAAAGCGCATCTCCGCTTCGCTATCCGGTACATCACTGGCCTCGAGAACCGCGCGGAGATAGGCCGCAAAGCCTTCATCGTTCAACGGAAGCGGTTCAATGCGGATGCCATCCGGCAAAGGGGCCAACGGTCGTGAACCATCCGGCAAAGCCATTGATGGGTGTGCTTCATCCTTTTGGATGAGGTCGTACGCCAGCACGGGAATCAGGTTTTCCAACACAGCGCCTTTCCCAAGATGGAAGGCCATGCCGGCAAGGTCGGAGGTTTCTGTGCAGATGCGCAGGATGAGGTTCGTTTCCGGATGCGCTGCCCGAACCGTGCGATACTTGGCCAGCACCGCATCCAGCAAACGGCTCCGTGCTTCGTCGGCGATCTCCGGCGAAAGATCCGGACGTATGGAAAGCGTCAATTCCGCTTTTCTCAAGCCTTTCGGGTTGCCCAGTGTGGGGAGCACAAAAAAGCCTGTGCCAAGAAGCGTGCCATCTTCCCAGGCACTGAAAGCATTTTCTGGCTTCAGTCCGCCGTGGTGGCGCAGCTGAAGTGCGGAGAAGAAGTCAAAGGACTCCAGGTCTGTGAGGTCTGAGGGAGTGAACGGTTGTATTGTCATGGATGACTCCTTGCCATGGAAAGCGTGTTTCTGCGTTTGTGCTTTCATCATCACATATCGTCATGAGGGACGAAAGACCGAGATTGTATATGACTGGATTTTCGGTGTGAGATTGAATGTGTCAAAAAAGAAACACAACATCAATGAGACTAAAAGTGGGACAATCAAGTGGTGTTCCCAATTCGATATGATTCACAGCGTTGTATTCATGGAATGTAACAGAGGATCCATATACAGGTTTGCGAATCTATCTTGATGTAAGGATTCGCAACTTTATGTTGCAAATTCAATACAAACGCAACGATTCATTTGTTGATCTCGCGACGGATATCGATATAGTAGTGGATAGGCCCTGCACAACCTCAGAGGGTCCAAACGCAAACCCGCTCTCTGTCTCGCAAGCAGAGGACAGACCTGGATGTTGCTTGGAGAAAAACCACGAACGTCCTGAAATTGCTTTCTGTTTTCATGAATAAGACCCAATTGAAGAAAACGTGAGATCGTTAGGTGAGGTGATGACATGAACTTCGGTTCGAACCTGCAGTCAATCGATACACCTTTGATCATTTTGCATTCGAGCGTGTTTTTCATAAAGGCAATATGGAGTACATGAAGGTGTGCGTCGCGATTCAATAGGTGAATGTATCTGCGGATAAGGAACCAATGCAATGCGGATAAAGCCATTGCTGTACGGATAGGGAACCAATTCAACACGAATGGGGAACCAATGAAATCGTAATAAATACAGGATACGGAGGGACAATCATGAGCAAGTACGAAGAGGGCATGAAGATTCTGAACGAACGGTTTGGCAACAACAAGGACAATGTCATCGCGCTGGCAACCATCGCGCTGGAGACGGGAGAACATGGCCGTCCGCGCCCCTGCGTCCGCGATGTGGACGCCTATTATGAGGATGGCGTGTTCTATATCGTCACGTATGCGCTATCCAACAAGATGAAGCAAATCGATGCCAATCCGGAAGTGTCCATCTCCGTCAACATGGAGGACTTCTTCAGCGCGGGGCTGGGAGAAAATCTGGGATGGGTGCTGGATCCGAAGAATGCGGAAATCAGGGCCAAGCTGCGAAACACCTTTGCCGCATGGTACGATTTTGCGAACAACGAGAACGACGAGAACTGCTGCTTCCTGGCCATCCGGCTTACCAAGGGTACGCTCCGGATCAACCATGGAGAGAAGTTCTATCATTTTGATTTTGAGAACAAGTCGGCGACATGAGTGTGTGGCATGCATCCGACAATTGCTTCCAATCGGGCACAATCCGGGGGCTGCCTCCGTCCCGCTTCATGCATGATCGCGATGGATGAGCGTATGCGCATGCGTCTCCATATACCTGGACGGTGTCATGCCGGTGAACTTTTTGAACACCTGGCAGAAATAC